>JBOGJT010000170.1:0-37103 GCA_050745065.1 Terriglobia bacterium | reverse complement strand
GGATTATTCATGAATGGTTAGGAGGGCGGGGTTTTAACCCCGCCGAAAGCTTGCATCATACCATTCCCGTTGTCGTGCCCTCCTGACTGCCGAACCGAACTTCACGAATTATCCGGGTTAGACGGTGGGCGCGGCAAGCAGCGCCCGTACGCCTTATTTTCATCCTGCGGGGTGTCACGAAGGGGCATACCGGACTGAGCGAGGCGTGGAATCTGCCGTTGCTTTGAATCAATGAGTTGCGGGATTCTTTCTTCGCTTCGCTCAGAACCGCCTTCGGCTCTTCAGAATGATACGTTGTCTGAGTTTTCCAGCAACGCGCCGCACATGAGCCTCTTGGCGATCCTGAGGCCGGTACGGTTACCCTTTGCCTTTACACACGCCCGCGGACTGGGTAAACTATCAGCTAAACTCGTGAACTCAAAAAATGCCAGCCGATGGATCATGGCACTTGGCGCCGTGGCGTGGGGTCTTGCTCCAGCACACGTTAGCATTGCGCAAGGCTGCGCGATGTGCTATCAGGATGCTGCGGCGCAAACCGCTGCCGGCATCCGGGCGCTTCAGCATGGCATTTTGGTTTTGCTCATCCCCTCCTTGGCGTTGTTCGCGGCCGTTTTTGTACTGGCCTACCGTAGACGGAACCGGTTTAATAACGACCAACCCGGAGTGGAGCAAGAGGCGCGGCTCGAAGCCGCATCGCGGTCGAAGGGCTGAGCCGGACTGCGATTGCGAGTGCGGTATCCAATAAATGGGAGGCACAACGGGGACAGTGAAGTCCGGTCAGTTACAATCCGGCGGCGGAGAACGAAGCCGCGGCGTGCACCGATTTGCCGTGCTGGTGGCTTGCCTGACGTTCCTGCTGATCATCGCGGGGGCGTTGGTGACAAGTAATGACGCCGGGCTTTCCGTACCGGATTGGCCCACTTCTTTTGGCACATTTCGCATTCCGCGGATGGTGGGCGGCGTGAAGTTCGAAGACGGACACCGCATGATCGCGGGCGTTGTGGCCACGCTGACGGTGCTGCTGGCCCTCGCGATCTTGGCCAAGGACGATCGCCGCTGGATGAAGTGGCTGGGCGGCGCCGCGGTGCTCGCGGTCATCATACAAGCCGTCCTCGGCGGCCTCGGCGTGCTCGATTATCTCGAGACCGTGCTGACCGTAAGCCACTCCTGCATGGCGCAGATTTACTTCTGCATCATGGTCAGCCTGGCCTTGTTCACCAGCCCGAAGTGGCGCTGGGATGGCGAAAAGCGTGAAGATTCCGGCAAGCCCGGACTGCGGCAGATGGCGATCGCGTTCAATGTTATCGTGCTCATCCAGATCATGCTGGGCGCGATTTTCCGCAACGAGGTTCAGGACCAACTAGGCAAGGCCCGTTACACGCATACCATCGGCGTGGTACCGCACATTGCCGGCGCGGGAGTCGTCTTGGCGGGGATATTCTATCTCCTGATTCGCGTGGTGAAGGTTCCGGCGCGCGACCCGGCCCTGCTGATCGCGACGGTTGCCATGACGATGCTTGTGGTCATCCAGATCTTCCTCGGAATTGGCGTCTACATGATGATGTTGTTCGCGCAGCGGGCGCCTGAGCCGGTAACGACGGTGGTCATCTCGACCGTGGCTCACGTGGCGATCGGAGCGCTTATCTTTACCGGCGGTGTCATGGTTACTTATTTCACTTATCGCTACGTAAGCCGACCCTCGGATTCGCTGACCCTCGCCGCTGAGCATCCCGTTACCGGCGCGGTGAGCGGGGAGCCCGCGCGATGATGCCCGCCCCGGCCAGGCCGCAAACGATTCTCGCGCCGCGCTCCATCCGGAGCGCTATCCTCCAGCGGCTCGCCGACTATTGGATCATGACCAAGCCGGAGGTGAACTTCCTGGTGGTCCTGAGCGGAGTCGCCGGCTTCTACATCGCATCGTCCGGACCGCTGCGGGTGGGTTTGCTGCTCAATATGGTGCTGGGTACATTTCTTGTGGCCAGCGGCACGGCGACGTTGAACGAATACATTGAACGATCCCACGACGCGCGCATGCGGCGCACGGCCAATCGCCCCATACCGGCGGGACGAATCCGGCCGGCGGAGGGATTGGCCGCCGGCCTGCTGCTTTCTGCAGCGGGTGGGATTTATCTGGACCTTACGACCAACCGCCTGGCGTGCTTCATAGCGCTCCTGACGCTGGTGAGCTACCTCGCGATCTACACGCCGCTCAAGCGGAAAACCCCGCTCTGCACGCTCGTCGGATCGCTCCCTGGCGCCATGCCCCCGCTGATCGGATGGGCCGCCGCGCGCGGCAGCTTATCCTTCGAAGCCTGGATTCTTTTCGCCATACTGTTCTTTTGGCAATTCCCTCACTTCACGGCCATTGCGTGGATGTACCGCCAGGATTACACTCGCGCGGGATACCTAATGCTTCCGCCCGGTGATCGCAAAGGCCGCTTCATGGCGACGCAGGTGCTCGGGTTTTCACTGCTCCTGATTCCGGTCAGCTTGATTCCGGTGATGATGGGTCAAGCAGGGCGGATCTATCTGGTAGGCGCAGCCGTGCTAGGCTTAGCCTTCCTGTACTATGGATTTCGATTTGCGGTATCCCGGTCTAACGTGCTGGCGAGGCGCGTGGTGCTGGCTTCCGTGGTCTACCTGCCGTTGGTCTTCATCCTGATGATGATTAATAAGGTTCCGGCTTAACCCTGCGCGTTGGGCGAACGAAGGTTAAACGCTTGGCCCTCCCTCTCTCCGACTTCCCTGCCATTGACGCCGTCTTAAACTCAATCTGCGCGGCGCTCTTGGTTGCGGGTTATATTTCGATCCGCCGGAAGAACATCCTCGCGCACAAGTGCTGCATGATTACGGCGTTCGCCTGCTCGTGCGCCTTTCTGACGTGTTACCTATGGTACCACGCGCACCACGGCGTGACGCGGTTTCCGGGAAAGGGCATCGTTCGACCCTTCTATTTCAGCCTCCTGGGCACTCACACGGTGCTCGCGACGGTGATCGTGCCGCTGGTGTTGATTACACTTTATCGCGCACTTCGGGCGCAGTTTGCCCGGCACAAGCGAATCGCGCGCTGGACGCTGCCGATCTGGCTCTACGTGTCCGTCACCGGGGTCGTGATCTATTGGGTCCTTTACCGCATCTATTAGGCCGGTTATTTCATGAACACGCCACGGAAACGGGGAGGCCAAGGAAGCAGAGAAATCGTCTTGCAGCGGGGTTGAAACCCCGCCCTCCTGGAAACACTCAACATTTCCTGAATGAGTCAGGTTAGGCGCAGCCGCCGCGCGAACAGTTTCAGCCCTTTCTCACACCTGAAGCCTTCGTCCGGTCACTTGCCTGGCGCCGCCATTTTTTCAAACGCCCTGACAATCTCACTTTCCTGCTCGCCATCAAGCACGGCCCGGAGATCAAGCAGCAATTCATCGTCTTCTATCCGGGCGAGGACGGGCGGCCGGTTTTGGCGCAGGCCGAGCGCAAGGCGCTCAGCGCTTCGATTTGCGTGGGTGACGGCGATCAATTGGGTGGGAATATTCTGGCCGGGCGAAGATCCTCCTCCGGCGACCGAGCATCCATCCTTCAGCCGGATGGAGAACCCGCCAAGGTGGGAGATCTCTTCCGCAAGGCGCCTGGCGCGGGCAGCGAGTTCTTCTTTCGAAGCCCGGATCATGCGCTGCGCAGGTATGGCGCCGTAATCCTCGCGAAGGTAAAGGGCAAGCGTGGCCTCGAGAACAGCAATCGTAAGTTTGCCTGGGCGGAAAGCGCGGTAGAGCGGATTCTTTCTGATTTTCTGAAGCAATTCCCGGCGGCCGAGGATCAATCCGGCTTGCGGACCGCCTAGCAGCTTGTCGCCGCTAAAAGTGACGACGTCCACCCCAGCCCGCAGGCTTTCGCTGACGACGGGTTCGTCGCAAAGGCCGAACGGCGCGAGGTCCGTCAGGCAGCCGCTGCCCAGATCTTCGATGAGGATGAGGCCATGCCGGTGAGCAAGCGCCGCCAGATCATCCAGTCCGGGACGTTCGGTGAAGCCTTCCATGCGGAAGTTGCTGGGATGCACGCGCAGCAGAGCGCGCGTGCGCTCAGTGATCGCAGCTTCGTAATCGGCGGCCCGGGTGCGGTTCGTCGTGCCGGCTTCGCGCAGCACGGCGCCGCTCTTCGCGCAGATGTCGGGAATCCGGAAGGCGCCGCCAATCTCCACCAGCTCGCCTCTTGACACGATCACCTCGGCCCCTTCGGCGAGGGTGTTGAGCGCAAGGAAAACCGCGGCGGCGTTGTTATTCACCACGAGCGCCGGTCCGCAGCCCGGCAATTCGGCAAACAGCCGCTGGAAGTGCGCGTCCCGCTGGCCTCGCTCGCCCGCGGTGAGGTTGAATTCCAGATTAGAATACCCCGCTGCAATCTCAACCGCGTGGCGAACGGCTTCGCGAGAGAGAGGCGCGCGGCCCAGGTTGGTGTGCAGGATTACGCCGGTTGCATTGATGACCGGCTGGAGAGAGTATTCGGAAGCACTCGCGGCCGCCGCAATCACTTCGCTCTCGACGGATTCAATGCTCGGGGCGGGATCCTCACCGCGCACGAGTCTCTCTCGCAACGTTCCGGTCACCGCGCGTGCGGCAGCGAGCACCGAGCGGCGGCCCAACCGCCGTGCCGCCTCATCGAGCGCCGGCCGGGATAACAGCGCTCCGACGGAGGGAATCTGCCGAAGCGCCGGGGATGGATTTAATCGCTTGTCTTCTGACTGCATAAGTGCACCCGCTCAGCTTATACCCGTTTCGTGATTCGTGGGGCGCTGCTCGGCGCGGCGTTTGGTGTTGAACGCGCCAGGCAGCGACCCACGAGATGGCGGCCAACCTTGCTTACGGCTCGCACCGCCCCAATTGCGCCGGATGGCGAGGCACGGTAAGATACTGAACGGAGCGTCATCGATCCGCGAAGGGCATTTGCACTCGCGGCGCTCTCTGAGCGCCGAAATAACGGCGGCCAGAAGCCACCGTGACGGTGTGGGCTGTCCCTGACTGTTGACGTCGTGTGCAGAGCATGAGCTACCAAAAATGGGCGACGGTGGTTATCGTTGTTGCGGCCGCCATAATCCTGGGAATTGAATATCTCTCGGTGCGCTGGTATCCCCGCCACGAGCAGCGGGCCGCGGACGCCTCGCTCAAGCAGCTACCGTATCAGAATTCGGCGCTGGGCATCCAGATGCAGATCGCCTCGGGCATCTACGGCTCGGTGCGCGATTTCGCCGGCGGCGTGCGAATCTACCGGTCACACCTTTTTGGCGGAGGACCTGCCATCACCATCACGTCCACGCCCAACCCGGACGGGACTTCCCGATTTTCGGATCAACTGATGGCGCAGATCGAAACCAAGGGCACGAGAGATGGGCTGCTGGGATACCAGTTCGAGCGGCTCACCCTCAATGGACGCGACGCCTATATTGTTTCGCAGTATGACGCCGGCTCGCGGTCCACAAACGTCACGGCACGTATCCTGGCGCCGGACCGGGTCATTCAAGCCGTCTGTAACACAGGCAGCAAGAACGTGGATGTCTTCTCCCAAGCCTGCAACGAAAGCCTCAACTCCATGAAAGTCTCAGGGCCTCCATCGAAACTTCCGCAGCCGATGGGCGAGCTCGACTAATTATCCTCCCATGTCCAGTTGGAAAACCATCGAAGGAAGTCTTGCCACTCCGGAAGGCTTTGCGGCGAGCGCGACGCGAGCTGGGTTTAAACGGGACCCGAAGGCGCTCGACCTCGCGCTGATCTATTCGGAAGCGGAGCACACGTCCGCGGCGGGTGTCTTCACGACCAACCGCGCTGCGGCGGCGCCGGTGCTTCTTTCCCGGCGCCGTCTGGCGCAAAGCCGAGGGCGGGCGCGCGCGGTGGTCGTAAACGCGGGCAATGCCAACGCCTGCACGGGCCGCGCCGGCATGGCGGCGGCTCAAAAGTCGGCGCTTGTGGCCGCTGAGCTTTTGGGCGTCCCTCACGGCCAGGTTTTGGTGGCATCGACAGGCGTGATCGGCGCGCCATTCGAGGCCTCGCGGATCACGAGCCGCCTCCCCGCACTTTGCGCCTCGCTCGCCGATGGAAGGGCGAATGACGCGGCCCGCGCCATCATGACCACCGACACATTCCCCAAATCCTCTGTTTTGCGCGCCCAGGTCAAAGGACGGCGGGTGCACCTGGCGGGAATCGCCAAGGGCTCAGGCATGATTCATCCACGTATGGCCACCATGCTTTCTTTCATTACGACAGACGTCGGCCTCGATCCGCCCGATCTCGCCCGGATGCTCCGCACGGCGGTGGATGCCTCGTTCAACCGCGTCACCGTGGACGGTGACACCTCCACCAACGACACCGTGCTGGTCCTGGCTAGCGGACTTTCCGGCGTCATGGCGCGACCTCGAACTCGCGAGGCCGGTTTTTTCCTCGAAGGATTGACGCAGCTTTCGGTGGAGCTCGCGCGCATGATCGCGAAGGATGGCGAGGGCGCGACGAAGCTTGTGACCGTGAACGTGCGCGGAGCGCGCACGCAGAGGGACGCGGATCTTGCCGCCCGCGCCGTCGCGAACTCGCCGCTGGTCAAGACAGCCATCGCCGGGAGCGATCCTAATTGGGGGCGGATCCTTTGCGCTGCGGGATATTCCGGCGCGGAGTTTGACCCTGCCAAGACGGAAATCCGTGTCAACAAACTGCCACTCTGCCGGAAGGGCGTGCAAGCAGGGTTTAACGACGCCGCTGCCGCGGCAGAATTAAGCAAGCCGGAGCTAACACTCCAGATCGATTTTCATCAAGGCCGCGCAACCTCCCGCATCTGGACCTGCGACCTCACCCACGGCTACATCACCATCAACGCTTCCTATCGGTCGTAAGGGAATGCCCATTCGCAGAATTCGCTGGGTGCGCACGCAGCTTGCCGCGCGGGCGAGATCACGATAGGCCTTTACCAAATCGTTGCAACCATGCTAATCTATTCAAGTTAAAAATTAAATTCAAAATTGTAAGTGAGGACACGGGCGGATGCCGCTGACCGCAGAAAGAAAGACAAAGCTCATCGAGGGTTTTCGAGTTCATCCGAAAGACACTGGCTCACCAGAAGTGCAAATCGCGCTTCTGACCGGGCGGATTACCTATCTCACCGATCATTTTCGCGCTAACGGCAAGGATCACGCCTCGCGCCGCGGCCTGCTGGTGATGGTGGGAAAGAGGAAGCGCCTGCTGGAATATCTGAGGCGCAGCAACTCGGAGAGCTATAAACAGGTCATCGAGCGGCTAGGCATCCGCAAGTAGCCGGGTTGAGATCAACGATTTTTAGTGTTTGGGATTTTAGAGCGGTCAAAATGCAGCAGGCCTACCGGGATTCCCGCGTGGGCCGAGTTTTCTTCACACCGGTCAACCTGCCCAACAAGGCCTTCCCAACACCCGGATGCATGCCGTCTGAAATCGCACTCAGCACGTCAAGACTCGCCGGACGAATTCCCAACGGTGCACACAGAAGGACCCAAGCGGCGGCGCAGGATTGTAGTCGCTGAGGAATGAATGCAGATCTCGCCTTGCGCCTCACGGAGGATAAAATATGCAGCAGCAAGTCAGTGTCCCATTAGGGGCAAACACACTCAGCATTGAATGCGGAAAACTCGCCAAACAGGCGCAAGGCTCGGCGCTCGTCCGTTACGGCGACACGGTGGTTCTGGCCACCGCGTGCACCGCGAACCCGCGCGAGGGAATTGATTTTTTCCCGTTGACGGTCGATTACCGCGAATACAACTACGCGGCCGGTAAGATACCCGGCGGCTTTTTCAAGCGCGAAGGCCGCCCGACCGAAAGGGAAATCCTCACCAGCCGTATGATTGACCGCCCCGTACGGCCGCTCTTCCCCGAAGGATTCAAGGATGAAACCCAGGTTATCTCCATGGTTCTTTCGGCGGATTCCGAACATTCACCGGACGTGATCGGCGTCGTCGCCGGGGCGGCGGCCCTTTACTTGTCGAACATCCCCTTTTATGCGCCCGTCGGAGCGGTTCGTGTGGGACTGATCGACGGCAAATTCATTACCAACCCCACCTATGAACAGATGAAGACCAGTCTGTTGAACCTCATTGTGGCCGCTTCTGAAGAGGCCATCGTGATGGTTGAGGCCGGGGCAAAGGAAGTTTCTGAGAGCGTTATTCTCGACGCCATTCAGCACGCCCACATCGAAATCCGCAAGATCGTGGGTGCGGAAAAGGAGCTCTTTGCCAAGCTAGGTATCCAGAAGCAGGAGTTCAAGGCCCCCGCCCACGACGCGGGCGTCGCCAAAGATGTGGCGAAAAGGGTCAAGGACGCGCTGCACGAGGCGATGGATACCTCCAAACGCTCTAAGCTCGAAAGCGAACACAAAATTTCCGAACTCCGCAAGCAACTACTGGCGACCTATCCGGCTGACGACGCCGAAAAGCAGGCGGAAGCGGCGCACGCCTTTGAATGGCTCTACGAGCGCCTCTTCCGGGAAGACGTCCTGGTATTGCGCCGCCGTCCTGACCAGCGGGCCTTCGACCAGGTGCGGAATATCACCTGCGAAACCGGACTGTTGCCGCGCACGCACGGCTCGGCGCTCTTTACCCGCGGCGAGACGCAGGCGCTGGTGACCGCTACGCTGGGCACCGGCCAGGACCAGCAACGGCTCGACGTGCTCGAGGGCGAATCCTATAAGCGCTTCATGCTGCACTATAATTTCCCGCCCTTCAGCGTGGGAGAAGTGGCTTTCCTGCGCGGGCCGGGGCGGCGCGAGATCGGCCACGGCAACCTCGCCGAGCGTGCGCTCGGCTCTATCGTTCCGGATGAGGAGAAATTTCCTTATACAATTCGCGTCGTATCAGACATTCTCGAATCCAACGGCTCTTCCTCGATGGCCACCGTCTGTGGCGGATGCCTTGCGCTTATGGATGCCGGGGTCCCCATTCCCGCGCCCGTGGCAGGCATCGCTATGGGCTTGGTGAAAGAGGGTGAAAAATACGCCATCCTCACCGATATCGCCGGCGCCGAGGACCATTACGGCGACATGGACTTCAAGGTCGCCGGTACGAAGGATGGCATTACGGCGCTGCAGATGGATATCAAAATCAGCGGCGTGACCCCGGAGATCATGGCGGAAGCCATGACCCAGGCCAAGGCCGGCCGGCTTCACGTGCTCGGCAAAATGCTCGACGCGCTCGCCGAGCCGCGCACGGCCATTTCTGAATACGCGCCGCACATCTACACACTTCGCATCAACCCGTCGAAGATCGGCGAGCTGATCGGTCCCGGCGGAAAGATGATCCGCAGCATCACCGAAGAGACCGGAGTGAAGATTGACGTGGAAGACGATGGGCGCGTGAACGTGGCGGCCGTCGATCAGGCTTCCGCGGATAAGGCGATCAAGAGAATTAACGACCTCATGGCTGAGGCGGAATTGGGCAAGACCTACCTGGGTAAGGTGGTCCGGCTGGCGGATTTTGGCGCCTTCGTCGAAATTTTCCCCGGCACCGACGGCCTCCTCCACATCAGCGAGGTCGCCGAGCACCGCATTCAGGATATCCGTAAGGAGCTGAAGGAAGGCGATCAGCTCATGGTCAAGGTCATCTCCATCGACGGAAATAAAATCCGGCTCAGCCGCAAGGCGGTGCTGCGCGAGCAGCATCAGAAGACCGGAGCGTAGAGGCGGGGCTCGAGTTGCAGATCTCAGCCCTCGAGCGTTGAATTTCAAGTTCTGGATTTCAAATCCGGGCCGCTTTTCGGCTTTCGGCCTGCTGATGCTCGCTTCTGCTTTATAATGGTTTCGCCGGGACTCAGCAGCGTTTCCCGGCGAGCCTATTCATGACCGAGCTTGACGAGAGACTCCGGCTGGCGTACGCCGAGTGCCGCGCAATCAGCCGGCGGCATTATGAGAACTTCCCTACCGCGTCGCGGCTTATAACCCGAAACAAACGGGACGCGCTGGCCGCCATTTACGCCTTCGCGCGTGAAGCGGACGATGTTGCCGATGAGCCCGGTCGTGGCGATCCCGGCGATCGCCTGTCTGCGCTCGCGGCATGGCGGGCGCGTCTGGATGAGTGCTATGCGAAGCCGCTTGACGCGATTTCCCACCCCATCTTCCTCGCTCTCGGGGATGCCATCCGCAAGCACACGCTGAGCCACGCAAACCTGGACAACCTCCTCCGCGCCTTCGAGCAGGACGTGCGCACGAGCCGGCGCCCGGACTTCGGCTCGCTCCTCTCATACTGCGCCTGTTCCGCCAATCCCGTAGGGCGGTTGACGCTTGAACTTTTTGACTATCGCGATCCCGCACTCTTTGCGTTGTCAGACTCCATCTGCACGGCGCTTCAACTGGCGAATTTCTGGCAGGACGTTGCGATTGATCTCGAGCGCGATCGCGTCTATCTTCCGCAGGACGACATTGCGCGTTTCGGGCTCGACCTGGGCGAGATCACGGAATTCCGGACCTCAAAGCGGCCCGTTGCCGACCCGCGCTGGCAGCGGCTGATGGCGTTCGAAGTCGAAAGGACGGCGGAATTTTTCGAGCGGGGCCGCGAGCTGCCGGAAAGGGTGGGCCGGGAATTGCGCCGCCAACTGCGGGTGACGTGGCTCGGCGGGATGAGCATTCTTGAAAAGATTCAGTCCGTCCGCTACGATGTGTTCCGGCGGCGGCCTTCGCTGAGCGTTGTGGATTTCCTGACGCTGTATCTGAAGTCGTGGCGCGCGCCTTCGGCGCGCATGCGTCTGATGCGAGCCAGGAACGGCGAGGCCTAGCGGCGCCATCCACCTTTACGGCTTTATGCCTCCAAGACATTTCACCGATTCCCGGACCACGAATTTCTACTATTCGTTCCTCTTTCTCCCCCCCGAGAAGCGCCAGGCCATAGAGGCTGTCTACGATTTTGCCCGGCGGAGCGACGATGCCGCGGATGATCTGCACGATTCCGAAGCCGGGGCCAGCGGAATTAGCCGGTATCGCGAGCTTCTCAACCGGTGTTACGAGAAGGACGGACCGCCGCTCGAAGACCGCGCGCTGAAGGCGCTCGCCCAAGCGATCGGGCGATTCAATATTCCGCGCCAGCCATTTGACGATCTGTTGCTTGGCCTCGAGATGGACTTGCGCATGGACCGCACTGGACGTTTTTACCCTACGTTTGAGGAGGTTGAGCTTTACTGTTACCGCGTCGCCAGCACCATCGGTCTGATTGCAATTGAAATTTTCGGCTACCACAACCCGCAAACGAAAGAGTACGCCGTGAACCTTGGAAAGGCGCTGCAGATGGTAAATATCCTGCGGGACGTTCACGGCGACGGGGAGCGGCGGCGCGTCTATCTGCCCCTCGAAGACCTTGAGCGGTTTGGGATTGATCCTGCGACGCTCGCCGGACGCTGCTACAGCGACTCGTTCGCCCGCTTGATGCGTTTTGAAAGCGTTCGGGCGCGGGATTACTTCGAGCGGGCGCGCCTCCTTCTGCCGCGTGAAGACAGGAAATCGATGGTGGCAGCCGAGATCATGGGCGCGATTTACTGGCGACTTTTGCAGCGGATGGAAAACCGGTCGTTTGACGTGTTTGGACCGCGGGTGAAACTCTCCCGCCCGCGAAAGTTTTGGACGGCGCTCAAAGTGTACCTGGGTGCGGATTGGCATCAGTAAAAGCCATCAGCGATCAGCCGTCAGCTATCGGCAAGACTCGGTAATGCGGCGCGGTCTTCGGCCGGCAGCCAAGAGCGATCTGATGCTGAATGCCGTTGTTCCTCGGCGAGCGGTAGGGCTGGCCTGACCTCGGCGCTTGCAATCATCCACACGCTGATGGCTGATAGCTGAGGGCTTCCTCGTATGTCTCACGAAACGCTCATTATCGGCGGCGGATTTGCGGGTCTCGCGGCGGGTGTGGCACTGGCGGGTGCGGGCCGGCGAGTGCGTCTGATCGAGCAAAGACCCTATCTTGGAGGCCGCGCCCGGTCCTTCCGGCACGCCGTCACGGGCGCGACGGTGGACAACGGCCAGCACATCTTCATGGGGTGCTATCACGAGACGATCAAGCTCCTCAAGACCATCGGAACCTTGGACCGCGTTCGCTTTCAACCGCGCCTCTCGGTTCACTTCGTGGATCGGGATGAGGGCATAACCTCGCTGCATTGTCCGGCACTGCCCGCGCCCTGGCATCTGCTGGCGGGCGTCCTGAAATCCAACAGCTTTGGCTTCGCGGAGAAGATGCAAGTGCTTCGCCTGGGACGCTCGCTGCGCTCAACGAATCCCGGAGGCTGGGCGCGAAACCTGGACGGCCTCACGGTGGACGATTGGATGGCGCGGTTGGGCCAGTCCGAAAAGCTACGACGCAAGTTCTGGGACCTGCTATGCATTGCGGCGCTGAACGAAGATCCCCGCATCGCTGCCGCGTCGGTGTTTGAGCCTGTGCTTCGTCTCGCGCTCTTTCAGTCTGCCTCAGACTCACGCATCGGCCTGGCGGCGGGCGGGCTCAGCGAGTGTTATACCGAGGCCGCCGCCGCCTTCATTCGGGCGCACTGCGGCGAAGTAGGGGTTGATTGTGAGGCGTTAGAATTGCTCATCTCCGGCGACGACAGCAGCCTCCAAAAAAGGGACGGAATCACCTGCCGGGGAGTGCGGCTTGCCGATGGATCCGTGATCGAGGCTGATGCGGTCATCTCGGCGGTTCCTTGTTTTGAGCTCGCCCGGTTGCTTCCGCAGCCGCTCCTTCACGAAGGCGCGTTTTTCCATCACTTGACTGTGATGCGGCCCACCCCGATTATTTCTGTGAACTTATGGTTTGACCGCGAGATCACCGATATGGAATTCGCCGGTCTGCGCGGAACCACCATTCAATGGCTCTTTAACAAGAGAAAGATCATGCGGTCAGGGGAGCCATACATTAGTCTGGTGATTAGCGGCGCGCACAAATACATCGAGCGCTCCAAGGACGAATTGCTCGCACTCGCCATTGGCGAGCTGCGCGATCTTTTTCCCGCCGCGCGCGAGGTCAAGGTGGTGCACTCACTCGTGGTCAAGGAGCGATTCGCCACGTTCTCACCGTGCGTCGCAGCCGCCCGGCAGCGCCTCGCCAGCGAAACTCCCGTGCGAGGACTGCACCTCGCCGGCGATTGGACCGCGACCGGCTTGCCCGCGACCATTGAAAGCGCGGTGAAAAGCGGCTACACCGCCGCCGCTGACGTGATGCGCGCCAACGGCGCGTAACGAAGGCGCCCTGCGACCCTGTCACCCGGAAGCTCTGGAGCAGGCACTCCGGCGTCTGCTGCACACAACCGGGCGATAAAAGTCGTCGTGGCGCTGTTCCGGCGGCGCTACGGCCGTGCTCACGGCGCGCAGTGCACGATGCTCGCCACTGCTACTGCCCGAGCGGCGCTAACCGGCAGTATCCCCCGAGACCGGCGGCTGTTGCGTTTCAATACTTCAGAACATAAAGTGAGGTGGAGATGGATCGCCGGCACTTTTTGAAAAGTAGTGCGTTGTATTCCGCGTTGGCAGACGCTTCGGGCCGGATGGGCAGCGGCGCCATGGGTTTCCTAGCTCAGAGCTCGGCGCAGCCCGCGAGCGCCGGCGCGATCGATCTTGAGAGTGCGGTCGTGGTGGCGCCTGAGGCGCTTTCAAAGCGCGAGCACAAAGCCGTACAGGTGTTGGTTGAAGAGGTTGAGAAGCGTACCGGAATCCGCTGGCCCGTCGTCCATCGGCTCGCTTCCGGTGGCCATCCCGCGATCGTGGCCGGTTCTGAAATGGCCCTGAAACAACTCCGTACCGAATTGCCGCCCGGCCTGATAGGGGAGGGCAGAGCGCTCTCAGACCCTGAGGGCTACCGCCTGCGTGCCGTGAGCAACTCGGGCTCGCCTCTGATCGTGGTATCCGGCTCCGGCGAGAGGGGGGTGTTGTTTGGTGTTGGAGGGCTCCTGCGTAGCCTTAACATGTCGAAGCAGGAGGTGGGAATCAGCGCACCGCTGGAGATCGCGACCTCGCCGAAATACAAGCTGCGCGGCCACCAACTGGGCTATCGTCCCAAGACCAACGCCTACGATGGCTGGAGCGTCTCGATGTGGAACCAGTATTTCCGGGATCTCGCGGTGTTCGGCACGAACGCTATTGAACTCATCCCTCCGCGATCTGATGACGAACCCGACAGTCCACATTTTCCCCTGCCCCCGATGCAAATGATGGTGGAGATGTCGCGCCTGGCGGACGAATACGGCCTGGACGTTTGGATATGGTATCCCGCCATGGACAAGGATTATTCAAACCCGAAGACCGTCGAAGGTGCGATCCGCCAATGGGGTGAAGTCTTCAAGGCCCTGCCTCGGGTCGATGCCGTAATGGTTCCAGGAGGTGATCCGGGCCATACCGAGCCGAAATACCTGATGGCCCTGCTCGAAAAGCAGACGCAAAACTTGCATCGTTACCATCCCCGCGCCGGGATGTGGATGTCGCCTCAATCGTTCGATGAAGCGTGGATGAAGGAATTCCTTGAAATCGTTGATCGCCAGCCGGAATGGCTTTCCGGCGTGGTCTACGGACCCCAGATGAGGTTTGATGTATCCGTCTTACGCCAGCGGCTTCCACAGCGCTATCCGATCCGCCTCTATCCTGACATCACGCACAGCATCGCCTGCCAGTTTCCCGTGCCGGACTGGGATCTGGCTTATGCGCTCACCGAGGGACGCGAAGTCATCAACCCGCGCCCTGTTGATTATTCCAACGTCTTTCATCTTCAGGCTCCGTATTCCATCGGAATGCTTTCATATTCTGAAGGCTGCAACGACGACCTCAACAAAATACTATGGAGTTCGCTCGCCTGGGACCCCGAACGGCCCATTATCGACATTTTGCGCGACTACAGCGGATACTTCGTCTCGGACCGCCTTGGCGATAATCTTGCGCAGGGGATTCTCAGCCTGGAAGAGAACTGGAGGGGCCCGTTACTCCCGAATGGAAATGTGGAGACCACGCTCCAACAGTTCCAGGATATGGAGAACAGCGCCACGCCCGCCGAATTGGAAAATTGGCGTTTCCAGATGTACCTCTACCGGGCCTACTACGATGCCTTTGCGCGGCGGCGCCTTCTGAACGAAACGCACGCGGAGTACCAGGCCATGGGCGTGCTGGGAGAAATTCACCGCCTGGGTGTCCGGCCAAACCCGCTGGACGTTGGGGGGCAAAGAATTCAGCCAACCAGCGAAATCAACCTGGACTTCCTGCTTGACAAGGCCGAACAGTGGCTGAACAACCCGCTGGAGAATCCGCCCGCCGTGGGATTGCGCACCCGCATCGTTGAGCTTGGAGAAGCGCTGTTTCAGAGCATCCATATGCAGCTTGCCGTGGAACGCTATCAAGGTGAGGCCGTCGAGCGCGCCGCCAATCTAGACACTCTCGATGCCCCGCTGAACAACGCCCCTTGGTTGAGGCAGCAATTCGCAGAAATCCGCAAGCTATCGTCGTACGATGAGCAGTACAACGCGATCAACGGCTTACTGGACCGAACCGACCCGGGCCCGGGCGGGTTTTACGATAACCTTGGAGACTTGTCGCGACAGCCACATCTCGTGCGCGGACTAGGAGCAAAACGGGACCCGGAGTTCCGGCGCTCTTCGTTCGTTGGGCATGGATATCCGGAAACCACCGCGATTCCTGTGCCGATCGCGTGGTGGTGCTGGGCTGGATCCATGTTCGACGCGCCGCTCGAGATGCAATACCATTCGCTTGACCGCGACGCACAATACAAAATACGGGTCGTGTACGCCGGCTCCCCTCGCCTCAAGATCCGGCTTGACTGTAATGACAACTATCCCATCCATCCGCTGATAGAGAAGCCCTGGCCTCCGAAGCCCTTAGAGTTTGATATTCCGCACGAAGCCACGGCGACGGGCGATCTCACGCTCATCTGGCGCCGGGTGCCGGGTTTGGGCCACGGTGGGCGAGGCTGTGAGGTCGCAGAAGTCTGGCTTATGAAGAGACAGATCCTTCATTGAGAGCACACGCCACGCCCGATTCAATGGAACGGAGCGCCGGGCATAGTGCCGTCACAAATCCACTTCTACACGTGAGGGTATAAGCCGCGGCGTTCGACTTTGTGGCGGTCAGAGAGCGCCGCTGACTTACGACGCGTCGCTTAATACGAAAACCGGCTGCCGGAATTGTCCGGACGGCGGACAGCTATGGAAAATGATCGCGAGATGATGTAAGCTGCCTGCATCGGAAGCGGGCGTCCTTATCGCGGCCGGCGGGCCACATGGCCGGGGAAATCAAGCCCCCTGCGGGGAACAACTATGAAGAAGTTTACGATGTTCGCGGCGCTCATGCTCGCTTTGGTGTTGACCGGGTCGTTCGCCTTGCCGTCGCCGCAATCGCAGACCGCGCCGCCAGCCAAGGCGTGCCAGGATCTCGTGGCCGTGGTGAGCAGCGTCCAGAAGGACCTTTCCGGAACGATCGCGACGGTAAAGAAAGAAAGCCTGAATGATTTCGTGCGTCAATTCCATCAACAAGTGGTCGGCAGCCGGATGTCCACCTGCCTCGTCATGACGAACCAGTTGCTCGAATGCCTCGACAAGGCCGCGAAGGACCCTGCCACGCCAAAGACCCAGATGGATTCCATCAAGGCCAGCCAGGACACCTACACTAAGCTGAAAAACGCCCTTCAGCAGGACGCTCAAACCCTCAAAAGTACCAAGGACTCAAAAACTGCTAAGTCCGAGGTCGAGAGTTTTGCATTTTGAATCTTTCCATCTGAGCGAGAGGATTGGAACCACGTTTTGCGAGCTCATTGATATGCGGTGCGGTGATGGTGTGGACGGAGTTCGCGCGCCATGGGTGCGCGACCGGGCATGAAGTTGGTGTTGGGACGCGGAAAGGCTCTCATGACGAACCCGGTAGAACAACGCTATGACGCGCTTGTGGTGGGCTCGGGCGCGTCGGGCGGCTGGGCCTGCAAGCGGCTGACGGAGGCCGGACTGAAGGTGGCGCTTTTGGACGCCGGGCCTCCCCAGGCTGACAAGAATTTCACCGAGCATCTGGCGCCGTTCCAACTGAAATACCGCGACATGGCCCGGGAGGTGGTACGCAGGACGCGGCCGATCCAGAGCCAATGCTACGCCTGCACAGAGTACAACTACAAATGGTATTGCGACGATCTCGACGAGCCTTATACCACAGCTCCCGAGATGCCGTTTAGCTGGTCCGCCCGGATGCGCATCGGAGGCGGCCGCACGAATGTCTGGGGGCGGCTCAGTCTTCGCTACAGCGACCTCGATTTCAAGGCGGCCTCACACGACGGTTATGGAGTCGACTGGCCGCTCAGTTACAAAGATGTCGCACCCTACTACGATCTGGTAGAGAAATATATTGGTGTTGCCGGCCGCCGGGAGGGAAATCCCGTGATACCCGACGGAATCTACCAGCCCGACATGGGTTTGACGTGCTCGGAGACGTTGTTCCGGCAGCAAGTTAAAGCAAAGCTCGGCTGGACCGTGACGCCCAGCCGCACCGCAAACCTCACACGTCCGCTGAACGGCCGCGCGCCGTGCCACTATTGCGGCCCGTGCGAACGCGGCTGCGTCACGCATTCGTATTTTAACTCCGCGTTTACCACCGTCCCCGACGCGCTCAAGACCGGCAATCTCACTTACATTCCAAACGCCATGGCCTACCGCGTGGTGATGGATCGGGAGCGCAATCGCGCCAGCGGGCTCCTCTATATTGACCGGAAGACGCGCAGGCTGCATGAGGCGAGGGGGCGGGCCGTCCTGCTTTGTGCTCAGGCGTTCGAGTCGGTTCGGGTTCTTCTGAACTCGTCTACACCGCAATATCCGGGCGGCCTGGCGAACTCGAGCGGAGTTCTGGGACATTACCTCATGGACCACATCGCCGGCGCGGGCGCAAGCGGAGAGTTTCCCTCGCTCCCCGGAAAACCCAACATCAACGGCCCCAACCGGCCCTGCGGCATCTACGTACCGCGCTTTCGCAACCTTCCCCGAGGGCCGCGATCCAAGAATTTCTTGCGAGGCTACGGCTTTGAAGGAGGCGGTCATGTCGGTTTCAGCCGGAACGCGCCGGGCTTTGGGAACCAGTACAAAAGGGATATTTTTGACCCGGTGAACCGCCTGGAGATCGAGACGTTTGGCGAGGTTCTTGCTCAATGGGAGAATTACGTGGAGATCGACCCGAACGTGGTGGATACTTATGGAATCCCTGTACTCCGGTTCCACATGAAGCACGGCGAGAACGACTTCGCCCTGCTGCGCGATTCCGGTGATGCGGCAGCAGAAATGTTTGAAGCGGCCGGCGCGAAAAACATCCGGCCGTGGTACCGGCCGAGAGGACCCGGGGGTGTGCGGCACGAGGTCGGAATTGCTCGCATGGGCAGTAACCCTAAGTCATCGGTGTTGAATCAATTTGAACAATCGCACGACGTTAAGAATCTTTTCGTGACGGATGCATCAGCCTTTTGCTCTAACGCGTGCGAAAACCCCACGCTCACGCTGATGGCGCTTTGCGTACGCTCCTGTGATTTTCTCATGGGCGAAATGAAGCGCGGGAACATTTGAGGCTATCGCGGCCTTTAAGATGCTGCGGGGATCAGACGCCCTGGGGTTTTTCGGCGTCTACGCGCTCTCTCCACGCCGTCATAATTTTCCGCGCCAATTGCGAGACGGCGGCGTTCTCGAACGCGGCAGCGGTAAACCAGCGCAGTTGCCCGCCGCGCGGGATCCCCATTGCCTCGTAAAGCTCCACCCGGATGCTGCGGTAGGTGATCGTGTGGCGCGCGATCGCCACCTTTCGTCCCAGCCGCAGCGCCGCGCCCCATGACGAAGTCATCTTTGAGCGGAGCCGTTCGATCGCCTCTTCCGAGCTTGGGCCGAAGGCAGCAGGAAAATTCCAGAGATCGCCGAGCAGATCCTCGTCCAGCCCGCGCGCCAACGCCACTTTGCCGCCTTCACTGATGACCGCCGCCGCGAGAAATCGAGGCTCCGCAGCACGCCTGGGCCGCGGCTGCGGATACGATTCCGGACGCCCCCGGCGGAACGCGGAGCAGCCCGCGCGCAGCGGGCACGCGCCGCAGCGCGGGGCGCGCGGCAAGCAAACCGTCTGCCCCAGCTCCATCATGGCTTGATTGAAATCGCCCGGCCGGCGCTCCGAGAGCATCCGCAGAAGATAGCGTTCTACCTCGGCGCGGAACGCCCTCTGCTGGATGTTGCCCTGCATCGCATTCAGCCGCGCGACGACGCGCGCCACGTTTCCATCGACGACCGGAAGCGGATGACGGTATGCGATGCTGAGCACCGCGCATGCCGTATACGGACCGACTCCCGGGAGCGTTCGCGCGGCGGCATACGTGTTGGGAAATGTTCCGCCAAATTCCTCCACAATTTTACGCGCCGCAAGGTGGAGGTGGCGCGCGCGGCGGTAGTAGCCGAGCCCCGACCAGCAGGCGGCAACTTTCTCAAAGCGGGCGCGCGCCAGCCGTTCCACGGTTGGGAACGCGCGCAGGAATCGGTCATAATAGTTAATCACCGTCGCAACTTGTGTTTGTTGCAGCATCACCTCGGAAACCCAGATTCGATAGGGGTCTGGGCTGCCCCGCCAGGGAAGGGGCCGGGCCGTTGCGCGATACCATCTGAGCAGTCTGGCGCGGGCGGCCTGCGCTCGTGAATCGCGGCGCGACGCGGCTTCAGCGGATACGATCATGGCCTATAAAAACCTTAGAGAATTCATCACCCGGCTCGAGCGGGAAAACGAATTGAAGCGCGTCAAAGTCCCCGTGGATGTGGATCTCGAAATCACGGAGGTGGCCGACCGCGTCTCGAAGAACAGCGGCCCGGCGTTGCTGTTTGAGAAGCCTCGCTCGGTCAAAGATAGCACGGATTATGGGATGCCTCTGCTGATCAACGCGCTCGGATCGAGGAAGCGCCTTGAATTGGCGCTCGAGGTAAATTCGCTCGATGATGTTGCCCGCCGCATCGAAGCCCTCCTCGAAATGAAACCGCCCGAAGGGTTCCTGGGTAAGGTGAAGATGCTGCCGAAGCTTGCAGAGATGGGCTCGTTTTTCCCCAAAGAGGTGACGGACGGACCGGTGAAGGAGGTGATCGAGAAGGATCACTTCTCGCTCGCGGAGCTTCCCGTGATGAAGTGCTGGCCGCAAGACGGCGGCCGCTTTATCACCCTTCCGATGGTCATTACCCGCAGCCCGAAGAACGGGCGCCGCAACGTGGGCTGCTATCGCATGCAAGTTTTCGACGAACGCACCACCGCTATGCACTGGCAGATTCATAAAGGGGGCGCGGAGCATTTCCGCTGGCTCGAACGGCAGGGAAAAGGCCGGCAAATGGACGTGGCCGTGGCGTTAGGCGCCGACCCGGCGACGATGCTTTCCGCCATTATGCCGCTGCCGGAAAACCTCGATGAGTTTATGTTCGCCGGCTTTCTGCGGCAGGCGCCGGTCGAGTTGGTGAAGTGCGAGACCGTAGACCTTGAAGTTCCCGCCCAGGCCGAGATTATTGTCGAAGGCTACGTGGATCTGGACGATCTGCGCGTCGAGGGGCCTTTCGGCGATCACACCGGGTTTTACTCGCTCGAAGACCGCTTCCCGGCGTTTCATCTGACGTGTATCACACGCCGCAAAGATCCGGTGTTCGTCTCCACCATCGTCGGTCCTCCCCCGATGGAGGATTATTGGATGGGTCACGCGGTGGAGCGCATCTTCCTGCCCCTGATGCGAATGCAGATGCCCGAAGTAGTCGACATGCACATGCCCGCCGAAGGCGTTTTTCACAACCTCATGATCGTCTCCATCCGCAAGAGCTATCCCGGCCACGCGCGTAAAGTGATGAACGCGATCTGGGGCCTGCCGGGCGCGATGTTTACCAAATGTTTGTTGGTAGTGGATGAGGACGTGAACGTTCACAACCCGCGTGAAGTGGCATGGAAGGCTCTAAATCATATCGATCCGGAGCGCGACATTCAATTCATGCTGGGCCCGGTCGACCAGCTCGAGCACGCGTCCCGGCTTTCGAACTTTGGGTCAAAAATGGGTGTGGACGCAACCCGCAAGTGGGCGAGCGAAGGTTTCTCGCGCCCGTGGCCGGATGAAATCAAGATGGACGAGGCCACGCGGACGAAGATCGATCGGCTCTGGAAGGACCTCGGCATTTAGCCGATGGGCGCAAGCGATCCAGTGGTCTTCGACGGCGCGCCGCCGTACACGCTCGAGGCCCGTCAGCCCACCCGCCGCCACTCTTGCATCATTTTCGCGCTCTGAAGCTATTCCCACCGCCGCTTGAAAGTGCCCACAGATAAAAAAAGGCGGCCGTTTGGCCGCCCATTCGAACATCATCTCCTTCGGCACGTTCTTAGGCCCGCGCCAGGAGCTATGATTTCTTGAACACGATGTGATCTCGCCGTCCGCTGAAATTCATCTGAGTGATCTGGCGAACGCCGTTCTCCGGGGCGTTGTAATAGACCTCTGTCTGATTGTTCTTTTGTGTCTGAGTAACCACGCTGACGGGCGTGGCGCCCAAAAGCTTTCCGTTCTGGTAAAAGGCCGCCTGGGGCGATTTTGATTGGCTATTCACGACTACTTTATATTTGCCGGCAGGAAGCGTCAGGTTGCTCCCGACCTCACCGCGATAGATGAGGTTGATATTTTCCGATTTGGCGAACACTAATCCGGTGGCGAAAAATAGCGCCACGGCAACGCCAAGCGCAGCTTTTCCCATTGTCGTTTTCATGGAGACTCCTTTGCGAGTTAAATTCCCTTCTCACTATTTTTGATGACCCGCGCGGCACATTCGTTGCCCAGGCGCGCGGCGGCGCGGCACTACGCCGGAATCCACGGTCGTGGGAAGCGAAGGACCTGCTTTGCCGGAGCGCTTTCAATAAAAGCAGATGCTTCGTTTCAACCGGAAGGATAAATGAGAGAAGTTCTCAGCAACCCGCAGGAAAGGTAGTTGAAGATTTAGCTCAGCGCCCAACGGCTCACATTTCCCCGGAGCAGCCACCCGTTCCCGGCTGGTTCGACGGTAACTCGCTGGAGTTTCCCCGCGTCGGCAAGCCGGGCCACTCCACGCCCCGCGACGGCGGAGCGGCTCGCGGCCGATCCCACAATCAGCGGAGCTACAAACCAGAAAACCCGATCCACCATGCCATGGTCGAAGAAGGCGCCCAAAACCTCGGCGCCGCCCTCAACCATTACGCTCAGGATGCCGCGCGCGGACAACCTCAAGAGCAAACTTTTAAGCGGCACGCGCTTGCCGCGAAACATCCAAACCTCCGCGCCCGCCCGTTCGAGAGCTGTGCGCTTCACTGGAGATGCAGCCGCGGTCGTGGCCACGATGCAACGCCCGTCGCGGATGGCGCGGGATCCCAACCGGATGCGAAGGCGCGAGTCAAGCACGATGCGCCACGGCTCGGCCGCGCCTTTACGGCGTGGACCGAGGTGTGGATTATCCGCCAGCACCGTGTTGATTCCAACGAGGACCGCCTGATGTTCAGCTCGCAGTTGCCGCGCCCGGCGCCGCGCCGCCGCGTCTGTAATCCACTTTGAATCTCCGGTGCGTGTCGCAATTTTTCCATCGAGGCTCACGGCGGCTTTTGCCGAGATGAAAGGTAAACCCGTATACCTGAACTTTAAATAAACCTCGTTCAGCGCCGCCGCATCTCCAGCCAGAACACCGGTACGTATGCTGACTCCATGCCGTTTGAGACTCGATGCCCCGCGACCCGCGACGGCAGGGTTGGGATCGCGCAAGGCGTATGCGACGCGATCAATTCCCGCCGCGATAATCGCTTCCGTACAGGGCGGAGTGCGGCCGAAGTGGCAGCAGGGCTCAAGATTTACATAGAGCGTGGCACCGCTCGCCCGCGTACCGGCTTGCGCGAGGGCCTCAATCTCCGCGTGATTCGTGCCCGCACCGCGATGACTCCCGCGCCCTACCAGCCTGCCGTTCTTTTCGATCACGCAGCCCACCCAGGGATTGGGAAAGGGTAACACCGGGGACTTGCGAGCAAGGCGCAAAGCCATGCGCATGTACTTCTCATCGGCGCGCTGTCGGCGGCCAGTCAGGTTTGGCATAGGACGTGGCTGGATCAGGAGGACAGGGTCTCAACCCTGCCGCAGGCGCGGGTGGTACTCAATCGTTCGTCCCTCCGGCGTACGGCAGGGGCGGTGGTGAAGCGATTTTCACATACGGCGAAAACTGTCGAAATAAGATGTTATCGCCATCCGTGAGAGCATCATTGCACTTTGCTCAGCATGTGCCCTAGCTTATCCTTTTTGACCTTGAGATACGCCCGGTTGGTTTTGCTGGGAGTGGTTTCGAGCGGGAGGCGCTTCACGATGTGCAACCCGTAGCGCTCGATACCACTGATTTTGTGCGGATTGTTGGTGAGCAGATGAATCTTCCGCACGCCAAGGTCCGCAAGAATTTGCGCGCCCACCGAGTAATCCCGCATGTCCGCCGGCAATCCCAGCTTCTCGTTCGCCTCTACTGTGTCAAGGCCTCGATCCTGAAGCGCGTAGGCGCGGATTTTATTGGTCAGCCCAATGCCGCGGCCTTCCTGGCTGAGGTAGAGAATCACGCCTTCACGGTTGTCCGCCACCGCGCGCATGGCCGCTTGCAGTTGCGCACGGCAGTCGCAACGAATAGAGCTTAGCGTATCTCCCGTCAGGCACTGCGAGTGAACCCGCACCAGCGCCGGACGGCTTGGCGAGATGCGCCCCATGACGAGTGCGAGGTGCTCGCGGTTCTGCGATGGGCAGCTATAGACGTAAGCGGTAAAGTTACCGAATTCGGTGGGCAATTGAGCGCTGGCAACGCGGTCGACAAGTTTTTCGGTATTTTTCCGGTAATCAATTAACTGCTCGATGGTAATGATCTTCAGCCTGAAGCGCCGGGACATTTCATCGAGCGCCTTCGTGTGGGCGGCCTTGCCATCCGTATCCAGCACTTCGCACATCACGCCGACGGGCGAGAATCCGGCGAGCCGGGCGAGGTCAACAGCCGCTTCCGTGTGGCCGGCGCGGTCCAGCACGCCTCCCGCGCGGGCGCGCACCGGGAACACGTGCCCCGGCCGCGCCAAGTGATAGGAAGCCGCCCGTGGATTTCCCAGCACGCGAAGCGTGGTCGCGCGATCAGCCGCGGAGATACCCGTGGTCACGCCCTTGCGGGCGTCGACTGACACCGTAAAATTGCAGCCGAAAGGCTGCGTGTTCTCTTCTTCCGGGACCATCGAGCTCAGGCCCAGCTTCAGAGCCCGAGCGCGGCTGAGCGCCGCACAAATCAAGCCGCCGCCGTGGCGTATCATGAAGTTCACGTCGGCCGCCGTGGCCTTTTGCGCAGCCATCACCAGGTCCGCTTCATTTTCCCGCTCCGAGCTGTCACATACCATCACCATCCGGCCTTGGTGGATTTCCTTCAGAGCTTCTTCGACGCTCGCTCGTCGCAACATCTCTATTCCCCCAGTCCCTCAAGCGCGGCCAGCATCGCCAGCGCAGCTTGCGCGGCCTCGTATCCTTTGTTTAGCTGGTTGTTGCCGGCGCGCCGCAGGGCGTCGCGCCGGCTCCGCGTGGCGAGCACTTCAAAAATCACCGGCACGCCGTACTTAAGCGAAACCGCCATCACACCCCGCGCGCATTCGTTGGTCACCAGCTCGAAGTGCAGGGTCTCGCCGCGAATCACGGAGCCAAGCGCAATCAGCGCGTCGTACCGCTTCCTCGCGGCGAGCCGTTGCGCGGCGAGCGGGATCTCAAAGCAGCCCGGAACGGAGATGCAATCGATCTGGTCGCGGCGCAGTCCCGCTTCCGTCAGTCCCTCAACGCACTTCTCTTCCAGGCTGCGTGTGATATCGGAATTGTAATCGGCGCGGATCATAGCAATCTTCACTCGCCGCAGCAGTTTGAGGCCGATGGGTGGCAAATCCGGCTTGGGTTGTGGCAATCTGCGTCTCATCGCGCGAGCAATTTTTCCGTGTACTTGGCCAGAATATCTACCTCAATATTTACCCGGCGGCCGCGGCCCTTACTGCCGAGCGTCGTATGGCTTAGCGTATACTCGAGCAGAGAAACCGTGAAGCGTCCCGGCCGCGAGTTCACCACCGTCAGACTGACGCCGTCCACCGCGATGGAACCCTTTTCCACGATGTAGCGCGAAAAGCGCCGCGGTAGCGAGAACTCATAAATTTTACCCGCGCCGTCGCCTGTAACCCGTGCGATCCGCGCCGTCGTGTCCACATGCCCTTGAACGAGATGGCCGCCGATCAGACTTTGCAGGGTAAGGCTTCGTTCCAGGTTCACAGGGCTGGCTTCGCAAATCCCGCCAAGCGCCGTCCGGCGAAGAGTCTCAAGCATATAGATGACCTGAAACGCGCCTCGGTTCCGCGTCTGCACTGTGGAGCATACACCTTCAACGCACACGCTCTCCCCGAGATGCACGCGCCAACCTCGCGGTGTGCGAATCCATACGCTGCGCCGCGCGGGCGTACCGTCAACTTTTAAGATGGAGCTTGTTGTCTCAACAATGCCGCTAAACACGGATTGAAAGTAGAATCTCCTCAGCACACACGCGGGGACGGATTTTCCCTGGCATTCAGTTTAACATGACGCGCGGACAGCGCGAGCCGCCGTACCGCGGCCGCGATCGTGGAAGGGCGGCAGATATGCCACGATAGCCGTAAGGCAGCCGCCGTCATCGGTGTAACCCCGGCGAAAGCGGGGGGCCATTAACTGCCTGGATTCCCGCTTTCGTCGAATGACTGGAAACGGCCTTTCACCGCGGCCACGGGCCGCGCTGCGTGAACCCGTGGTGCCGGGCTTCTGCGTTTACGATCACATAAGGCAGTCTGTTGAGGATTTACTATTGCATTGCCATCAGGCGCTGCGGCGGTGGTCTTCGGCAGCAGGTTTTCCGGCGCTCAGAAGCTGTGAAAAAATCGGCCAGCGATGTCATTCCGAGCAAGGCGAGGAATCTCGCCCTTTTGTTTCCAACAAAAAGCAGATGCTTCGCTACGCTCAGCATGCCAGATTCAAATTTTTTCACACCTTCTCAGGGAGCGCCGCTACCGTGAAAACTGTCCTCCTGATGCGTCATCCTCAGCAGGTTCACGGGTTCATGACCCGCTTCACGTGGTAGACGCCGTCGATTTTGCGAAGGCAGGCAACAACACGGTTGAGGTGCGGCAGGTCCTCAATCGCCAGGGTGACGCCGATTGAAGCGTGCTCGGCGTCAGTTCGCGCCTCAATGTTCTGAATATTGGAATGCACGTCACTGATGGCGGAGGTCACTTCCGCCAACAAGCCGCGCCGGTCCTCTGTCGTCAGCATGAGTTTCACCGGATATAGGCTTCGCTTGGCGCCCGACCATTCAACATCAATTCTGCGCTCGGCGTCGTAAAGCAGGTTTTGCACGTTGGGGCACGAGCGCGAATGCACCCCGATTCCCTTGCCTCGCGTCACGTACCCAACGATGGCCTCGCCCCGGATCGGATTGCAGCACTTAGCCAAATAAACCATCAGGTCATCCTGCCCGTGCACCTTGATAACTGCGGGATCACCCGAGGATTCCGGCGTCCCTCCCGCCGTGGCGCTGCGGACTTGTGGGTGCGGCTCGATTCCTGCCTGCGGAAACAGTTTCGCCAAGACCTGCCGCGGGGCAAATTTACCGTAGCCAATCCCGGCGTGTATGTCGTCGATCGTGCGGCATCCGGAATCAACCGCCACTTTCCGCGTCACCGAGTCCGGGGCGTCCTTCAGGTTCAAGTCGTGGCGCCGCGCTTCTTTCTCCAGCAGTTTCTTTCCAATTTCGATGGCCTCAATCCGCTCGGCCACGTTGATCCAGTGCTTAATCTTGTCGCGCGCGCGGGAAGTTTTCACCAGCGCCAGCCAGTCGCGGCTGGGGTGGTGGCCCGGCTGCGTAATAATTTCGACGATGTCCCCATTGCGCAGGTGATACTTCAGGGGCACGATCCGGCCGTTGACTTTGGCGCCGACGCAATGCTGGCCGACTTCCGTATGGATAGCGTATGCGAAATCGATGGGTGTGGCCTCGCGCGGGAGAACGATCACGCGACCCTTCGGCGTGAACGTATAAGCCTCGTCAGGGTAAAGATCAACTTTCAGTGTGGAGAAAAACTCGCCCGGATCGCCCATTTCCTGCTGCCACTCCACCAGGTGGCGGAGCCAGGCAAAACGTTCCGCATCCTGGTCAGCCGGCGCCTTGCCCGCCTTTTCCTTGTAACTCCAATGCGCGGCGACGCCCTCTTCCGCGACGCGATGCATTTTCGCAGTGCGGATCTGTACCTCAAAAGGCTGCCCGTGGGGCCCGATCACCGACGTGTGAAGCGACTGGTAGAGGTTCGGGCGCGGAATGCCGATGAAGTCCTTGAACCGTCCCGCCACCGGCAGCCAGGTGTTGTGCACTACGCCGAGCGCCGCGTAACAATCTTTCTCAGAGTCCGCGATGATGCGGACGGCGAGCAGATCGTATACCTGATCTATCGATATTTGCTGCCGTCTGAGCTTCTGCCAGATGCTGTAGGGCCGCTTGATGCGCCCCTCGATGCGCGCGGGAATCTTATTCTCCTCCATCTTCTTGCCGACCTGCGCGCACACCTCCGCCAGGAAGTTTTCGCTCACCTTTCGGCGGCTCTCCACCGCCGCCGTCACTTCCCCGTAAGCGTCCGGCTCGAGATGCCGGAATGCCAGATCTTCCAACTCGCCACGGATTTTTCCCATGCCCAGCCGGTGGGCGATGGGCGCGTAAATTTCCAGCGTCTCCCGCGCGATCCGCGCGCGCTTCCGCTCCGGTAGATGATCGAGCGTCCGCATATTGTGCAGCCGGTCCGCCAGCTTCACCAGCACCACCCGCAGGTCCTCGACCATGGCCAGCACCATCTTGCGCAGGTTCTCAGCTTGCCGGTCCTCGGGACTGAAGAACTCAATGCGGTTGATCTTGGTGACGCCCTCCACGATTCGGGCGACCTCGGCGCCAAAATCGCGCCGTACCTGCTCGAACGTCGCCGGCGTATCTTCGATGACATCGTGCAGCATCCCCGCCGCAAGGCAAACAACGTCCACCTTCATCTCAGCAAGGATACCGGCAACTTCCAGAGGATGAGAAACAAAGGGCTCGCCCGAAATGCGCTTCTGGGCGCGATGCTCGCGGGCGCTGAACTCATAGGCCCGGCGAAGCAGGTCGAGATCGCCTGCCGGCTGGTACGTCGAGACCCTCTGGAGAACGTCTTCGAATGCGACCATAATCTCTGTCTATTCTATCAGGTAGAGCGGAAGCATGCCGGGAGAGTGCGGTTGGATGGGGAGGCGGCTTCAGGCCGCCCATCGGTCTGGGATTGTGCGGGCGAGGGCAGCCAAGGTCGATTCAACGTGTGAATGGACCTCGGCATAGCACTTGAAAAGATGCAGGGGGGCGGATAGGCGCAAACCGTGGCAACCTCCGCCACAGTGCGGTCGCCTACGACGCGCCGCCGGAAGCGGCCGTATGCGGCGCTGCTTTCATGAGCGCCAAAGCTTTAGCAGAAAGTTGATCCGCTTTTTGAAGGTCGGCTTCGCGGGCTTCGGGGCTCGATTCGATGTCCGCCTTCTGCCTGTACATCAGGTTAAGGTAAACATACGCATTCGCGTAGTTTGGCTTGAGATCGACTGCCTTCTCAAGGTTCTTGATGCCGTCTTCCACTAGCGTCTGATTCTGCTGGGTCAATTCGTCGCGGTCCTTTGGCTTGAGCGGGGGATAGCTGTCGTGATCCTTGGGGTTGGGCTTCGTCAAGCCGAGCTTCGTCCTCAGCGTCATCTGATTCTTCAATGCCGGATCGTAGTTAAGAACCCCAATCCAATAATACGGATCCGGGTTGCTCGGCGAAATGGCTACGAGCTTTTGCTGATATTCCTTGGCCTTATCGAAATCGTGCATGTTGTAATAAATCTGGGCGATGCTGCCGATAGCGTTTGCGTTATCGGGATCCACCTGAAGAACGTTCTGATACGCTTGAATCGCCTCGTTGCCCACTTTCATATTTTCGGGCGTTGCCCCGCCAGGAGTATATTGCATGGCCAGCGCCGTGGCTAGGTATAGCCGCGCGTTGACCAACTTGGGATCCAGCGTTACGGCCTGCTGGAAGTGATTGACCGCCTGCGCATATTGCGCGTTGCGGTAAGACAACACGCCTTTATTCAACTGATCGCGCGCCTTGAGCCTGCTGCATCCAGTGCAAAGCGCCGCCACAATTAGAGCGGCGGCGGCAAGGGCGAGCCTGTGCCTTTTCATGCGGAATCCTCCGTCCGATGGCCGTGGGTCATGGATGATGCGTTTGTAGGACTGCTTCGTATTGTCTTCACCGCCGCGGCGGGCACATCAATACGCCGCGGCGGCCCTGCGGGGCGCGGGCGGCCAAGCTTGCCGCGCACCCCGTCATTCGTTTTCAATGGCTTTGGTAATTAAGCCGATCTTATCTATTTCCGCGCCGTGGGCGATATCAATAACCTGAGCCACCACGCCAAAAGGGAGGCTCGGATCACCCTTCACGAACATAATGCGCTCGTTCCGAGTCTTGAAGATCCCCAGCAGTTGGTTTCCAAGATCTTGCAGCGGCACAGGATTCTGATTGATCTCCACCTGGCGGTTGGCCGCGATCGTAACCACAATGGTCCGGTTCAACACATCCTGATTTTGCTGTTTATTTTTGTTTGGCTGCGGAATCAGCGCGCCCAGGCCGTGCGGCGTCTGCGGCACGATAATCATAAAAATGATCAGAAGAACCAGCAGCACATCGATCAACGGCGTCACGTTGATGTCGTTCACCGGGCCGCCCTTCTTGCTCACGCTCATTGCCATAGTTATGCCTCCTGCCGAGGGTTACATATTATCGTGACTGCAAATGTCGTGGCGGCCTCTGGCCACCGCTTTTTCAGCGCAGAGAGAGCGCCGATACAGCAGACGCCCCTCGCGGACTGATGGCGCTCAGTATGGATCACTCCACGCCAAAAGCCTGCGCCCGGGCAATGATAGCGCAACAGGAGCGCCTTTTGCGAACCTGGACGAGCTTACGGCGTGGCCGTAGCAGGCGCCGGCGTCGCTGCCGGCGGTGGGGGAGGAGGCTGCTCCTCGGTCTGCTGGGTGAGCAGGCCGATGTCCTCAACCCCTGCTGCGCGGATACCGTCCACCACGTCAGTCACGTCACCGTATTTGGCCCGCGAGTCGCACTTCAAATAGACGGTCTTGTCGAGTTTGTTCTCGATCTTGTCCCTGACCTTTGAAGTGACGTCGCTCGAGCTGATCACATCCTTGCCAAGATAGATCTTGCCGTCGCGCGTGACGGATAACACGACGGCGTTCGTCTTATTGGCGCCATCCATAATCGCGGCATGTTGCGACTTCACCATGTCCACGCTGACGTTTTTCTGCAGCATCGGAGTGATCACCATGAAGATGATCAGAAGAACGAGCATCACGTCCACCAGAGGCGTTACGTTAATGGTGGACACTTCTTCCGGTGATTTTCCTTTGAGCGACATTACCGTTTCCGTCCTGTTCTCTTGAGGAAGTAGTCGACCAGCTCTGAAGAGGAGTTATCCATTTCAACGTCAAAGGCCTCGAGTTTGCCGCTGAAATAGTTGTAAACCCACACCGCCGGGATCGCCACGAGGAGGCCCAAGGCGGTGGTGACGAGAGCTTCCGAAATGCCGCCCGCGACCGCGCCGATACCGGTGGCGTGTTCGGTTGAGATGCCGTTGAACGCGTGGATGATGCCGAGCACGGTTCCGAAAAGGCCCACGAACGGGGCTGTCGATCCCACCGTGGCGAGAACCGTCACGCCGCGCTTGAGCTCGGCGTGCACGATGGCGGATGCCCGCTCGAGCGCGCGCTTGGAAGCCTCAATGTCGTCCCCGGAAATTTCGGCGGACGCTTGATGCGCCTGGAACTCCTGCAAGCCGGCCGTCACCACCTTGGCCAGGTGGCTGCGCTTGTTCTGCTCGGCGATGGCGATGGCCTCATCAATCTTTCCTTCTTTGAGCGCGCCGGCAACCGCTGGTGCAAAAATGCGCGACTGCTTGCGAGCCGAAGAATAGGTAATGTAGCGGTCAATCATCACCGCGATTGACCACGCCGACATGATAAACAGCACCACCACGACCGCCTTTGCCGGAATACCCATCGTGTTCCACATGCCCAGAATGCTAAAGCTTACCGACTGTTGGGATGCCCCTTGAAAGAACAAGGCTCCCATTGCAAGAAAATTAGCCCCAATCATAGTTTTATCTTCCTCCTGAAAGGATCTTTGGAAATGGTTAGTCCGACAAAGTAAAGTTTACGTCGATCTCGGTGTCCACGACCACCGGAACGCCGTCCAACAAGTACGGCTCGTAGCGCCACTGCCTCACTGCCGAAAGAGCTGACTGGATCAGCAGCGGATGCCCGCTGATTACCTTTAAATCCTGAATCGTGCCGTCTTTGCTGATGACCGCGCTCAGCCGCACCTGCCCCTGGACGCGCGCCATCTTCGCCAGCGGTGGATAAACCGGCGTCGGCTGATATATCGCTCTGGCGGCTTCCACTTGCCCGCCTACGGTAATGCGCTGCTTAACCACTGCCTTGGGAGGCGGCGGCGCCCCGGTTCCGATACTATTCAAAATGCCGTTGAGCACGCCTCCACTTGTTCCACCCGGGATACCTCCGGGAACGCCGCCGGGCACTCCGGCCGTCTGCGGCGGCTGGGGCTGGTCCTTGATGTGGGCAATCTTCTTCGGAATCACCGTGGGCGCCTTCATCAAATCGGCCAATGACACCCGGTGGATCACAATCTTTGGCGCGGCGGGCGGTGGCGGCGGCGGTGGCGGAGGTGGGGGCGGTGGCGCCGCGAGGAACGTCATCAACTGGGCCTTGGGCAGCGCGTTAGTATAGATCAAGGGGTACAAAATCATGCAGCCCACGACGATGCCTTCGATAATGTACGCAATCGGCATCGTGGCCCGCTTCCAGTTCTTCGTCTTGTTGGCGGAATAAATGAGGTAAATAATGAACCCGACTACGCTGAGAATCAAGGTGAGGATGAACCAAGGGATGGTGCTGATCCTCAGATGCCGCGAGTCCGCGTAGACATAGCAAAGCATCAAGGCGGTGACGAAAAGCGGGAGCCCGCCAAAAACAATCGACTGGATCGTCAGAACTCCGCTAGAATCCGGCCGTCCCAGGATCAGTGAGACAAGATAGTACCAGACAAAGAAACCCACCACGCCCAGACCGATGGATATGAGCCAATGCACTCCACGAAGCACGGGCGCCCGGTCCGGCGACGATTCGAGCAGCGTTTGGTCAAACATGGGTTATCCTCCGCTTTAAATAACCACGCAATGAAGATCTCTTTCGTCATTCCTCCCTTACGCGAAGAGAGGCGCCATTCCGTTGCAATACGATATACGCCGCGGGGCTGAAAAGCAACTCCCCGTCACTCCAACACCGGAATGTCTTACCGGCGCGCGCCTGTCGGCACGCGCCTTCCCGCCTTCTGCCTGGACTGACCCACGGGCGGGGCGGCAGGTTTCGGCGTTTTACCTCCGCCTGAGACGCCGCCTCCTCCTACGGTCTTCCGCGCGCGATCCTCCCAATACACCACGAGGGGACTCGCAATGGCAAACGATGAGTATGTGCCGATAATGACGCCCGCCACCAGGACCAGCGAAAATCCGTGAATCACCGCGCCGCCAAAGAGAAACAGCGCCAGCACCGCAATAAACGTCAGGCCCGAAGTCAGAATCGTCCGGCTGAGCACCTGGTTGATGCTCCGATTCACCAAGTCCCGGAAGTTTTCCTTCTTGTTCAGGTGCATGTTTTCCCGAATGCGGTCGAAAGTGACGATGGTATCGTTCATCGAATAACCGATCAAGGTGAGAAATGCCGCAATCACCGTGAGCGAGATATCTTTATCCAAAATCGAAAAAATTCCAAGTGTAATTATCACGTCATGGAATGTCGCGATGATGGCCGCCACGCCGAAGACCAATTCGAAGCGGATCCAGACGTAAATCAGCATGGCCGCGAGGCCGCCGAGCACCACGTACAGCGCCTGCCGGCGCAGCTTGGCGCCCACCTTGGGGCCGACAATCTGGGTGTTAAAGACAGAGAACTGGGAAAGGTAGAAGTCGTGCTGCAGGGTGGAAATAACGCTGCCGGTGACGCCCGGGACCGCAGAGAGCTGGCTAAAGTCCGTGATCAGGCCTTCATGCGGGGGCGAATTCTTGAATTTCACCATCGCCTGCGCCAAATCCATATACGAGGACTGCGCGGCGTCCTGCCCCTTAGCCGCCATGTGCAGCGGGTCGTTGACCAGAAGATGATTGGTGATGGTCTGCGGGTTCGCGTTGTTAAAATCGACCTTGCCGGCCTCGCCCTTTCCGTACAGGCTGGTCAGCGCCTGAACGATATCTGTTTTCCCCTGGTCGAGCGCGTTCATGTGCGTGGTTGTCTGGAGATCAAGACCAATCATGATCTCATGGTCGGAAGGAGAGCCGTAACGCACCAGGGATTCGCCGTGCACCTGCTGCGTAGTAAGGTGCGCGCGGATGGCGTTGAGGTCGGGGGCCTGGGCAAACTTCACGTAGACGAGCGTGCCACCGCGGAAATCAATCCCGTACTTGACCCCATGCCAACCGATCATCGAAATAAACCCCGCCACCAGCAGGATAATGGAGATCGTGATGAAGTATTTCTTTTTCCCCATCCAATCAACCTGGGGATTATGAAAGAACTCCATGCGCTACCCGCCTTCCGTCTCTAACTTAAATTGACACCGGCCACAGTGCCTAAAGTTCCCTTAAATCTCAAAACCCAAGTTCCCGAGCCTTGAGAATTCATGGGAGGACCAAGCGATACAGACAACCTGTGTTGCAGAGGCCGCCGCTCCAGACTTCCCTACACACTTAAAGCCTCGCCGCGCGCGCGGCGCGAGAGCACGTAGTCGAAAATCACCCGCGAAACAAAAACTGAAGTAAAGAGGTTGGCCACGAGTCCGATGGTGAGAGTCACTGCAAAACCCTGTACCGCGCCCGAGCCGAAGGCAAACAGGATGGCCGCCATCGCTACCGTGGTGACGTGCGTATCGATAATGGTTTTGAAGGCATGGTCGAACCCGCCCGCCACGGCGGCCGGGGCTGCCTTGCCCATGCGCAGCTCTTCGCGGATTCTCTCGAAGATCAATACGTTGGAATCCACGCCGATACCTACGGTGAGGATGACGCCGGCAATGCCCGGCAGCGTAAGCACGCCGCCAAAATAAACCATCGCGGCAATCAGGATAACGAGGTTAAGAATGAGGGCGACGTCCGCGTTAACTCCGGCGCCCTTGTAGTAGACCAGCATGAAAATCAGGATCGCCAGGAAGCCGATGATGCACGCCTCGACGCCGTGATGAATCGAGTCAGCGCCGAGCGACGGCCCAACGGTTTCTTCCTGCAAATAAGTGATCGACGCGGGTAGAGCGCCGGACCGGAGTTTCAACGCCAGGTCCGCGGCCTGCTGGGGCGTAAAGCTCCCGGTAATCTGGCCGTTGTCGCTGATCTGCCCCTGGATCACCGGCGCACTTTGCACCTGGTTATCCAGAATGATGGCCAGATCTTTGCCGATGTTCCGCTGGGTGATTTGCGAGAACCGCGCGGCGCCGGCGCGGGTGAGCGTGAAGTTGATATCGGGGCGGCCGTTAGAATCCTGGGAAGGCTCGGCATCGTGCAAGTCGCTGCCCGTAATCGCGGCGATGCTGTCCACAAGGTAATAAGCGGGGGCGCCAGAGTCAGTGATGCCGGGCAGCAGCTCCGTGTCAAGCGGGAGCACCCCGCCAAACGAAGCCAGCGCTTCGTCCTTGCTGGAGTAAGGTCCGCCGCGGACAATCTTCAACTCGAGCATGGCGGTTGACTGAATCACGTTCTTCACGCGCGTTGGATCGCTCACGCCGGGCAGCTCCACCACCATTTCATAGCTCCCCGAACCTCCGTACTGCGTGATCGTGGTCTCACTCAACCCCAATCCGTTGATGCGCCGCTGGATGGTGGCCATGGCCAGCTTAAAAGCGTCATCCTTCGTCGAGGCCACCTGGCTCGTCTTGAGCGAGAGCACGCGCGCATTCGAATCGCCCGCCGCGCTGCCAACATACCAGTCGGGGAACTGGCTCGCCGCCAGCGACTCCACCGCGCCCAGATTATTCGGCGAAACCCCTTTTATCAGAACGTGCGTGGCGTCGGTTTTCTGGACTTGAGCGAACGCGATATTGCGCGTCCGCAGGTCATCGCGCATCCTCGCCACGGCCTGGCCCGTCACGTTGTTGACGGCGTCATTAACGTTCACCTGCAGCACCAGGTACGTGCCACCTTTCAGGTCCAGGCCCAGCCGGATCCTCTCCGCCAGATTGTCCCTCAGCTTTGAAAATGTGGAAGGGAAACCGACGATGCCGAGGATGCAGGCCAGCACCACAATAATCACCAGGATCGACCGGTTCCGTATACTCTTTTCCATGTCAGACGTTCATCCTTACGCTGATTCGCTTCGCGCTCTAAAGCGCGGGGCGCGCCCCGTCCGGTCTTTGTTCGAACCGGAAAAGAACCTCGGCTGCGGTTAGCTATTTAATCGCGGCCACCGGCTCATCCTTCTTCTGGTATCCACTGATGGCGGAGCGCACCACATCAACCCTCACCTGATTGGAAATTTGTATTTGCACGACGTTGTTTCCAAAGCCAACGATGGTGCCCAGGATGCCGCCGGTGGTGACGACCTGATCTCCGGTTTTGAGATTCTGCAGCATCTCCTGGGTCTTTCGCCGTTGTGTGCTCTGCGGCCGGATAACGAGGAGGTACCAGATGAGGATGAGTGGACCCAGAATCAGAACAAAACTTGATAAACCCCCGGTACCCGAAGGAGCGGCAAACAGAATCGGGGGCACGCAATTCATCACATGTGTTCCTTAGTTGTTAAGATGTAAGAGGATCTTCCTTCGCACAGAACGATCAAACGGGCGAGACCGCTGAACTCGCTGGTTAATAACCCGAATGCAAACGGCTTTTAAGGGCCTGCCCTCACCCTTGAGAGGAAATTTCCAAAATCTCCCGCTGCGATAGCGTGCCTGATTTTGCCCATGGTGTCAAGGTAAAAAAAGAGGTTATGATAGGTTGCAAGTGTTGCCGCAAGCATCTCCCTCGTGGCAAACAAATGGCGCAAATAGGCCCGCGAATAGCGGCGGCAAACGGCACACCCGCAGGCCTCATCCAAGGGCCCGAAATCGTTGGCATAGCGCGCTCCCTTAATCGCCAGGCGGCCCTGGGAAGTGAACACGCAGGCGTTGCGGGCGTTGCGGGTGGGCATGACGCAGTCAAACTGATCGACGCCGCGCGCCACACATTCCGCCAAGTCGCGCGCCGTGCCCACGCCCAGGAGATAGCGCGGCTGGTCTTCGGGCAGCAGGCTGGCGGTGAACTCGGCGATGTCGTACGTGGCATTCTTCGGCTCACCCACTGAAAGACCTCCCACAGCGTACCCTGCAAAGCCAATCTCCCGCATCTCCGCCACACTTTGGCTGCGCAATGCCTCGTCCACCCCTCCTTGTATAATGCCATAAAGGGCGCTCCCTGCTTCGCCATCTCGCCCGGCCACGACACCCACGTAGCGCTCCTTTGCACGGCGCGCCCAACGGCTGGTAAGCTCAACAGCGCGACGCGTGGCTTCGGCGCTCGAAGGGTAAGGCACGCATTCATCCAGGATCATCGCGATGTCCGGGCCGAGCGTCATCTGGAGGTCCACCACCCGCTCGGGCGTGAAGCAATGGGAGGAGCCGTCGAGGTGCGACCGAAACTCCACGCCCTCTTCGGTAACTCGCTGCAGCCCCTTGAGGCTCATCACCTGGAAGCCACCGCTATCGGTCAGAATGGGTCGAGTCCAGGAGATGAACCGATGCAGCCCGCCCGCACGGCGGATGACCTCTTCTCCTGGTCTCAAATAGAGATGGTAGGCGTTGGCGAGGATGAGTCCAGCGCCTAACTCTTCGAGGTGCGATTGCGTCACGGCTTTCACCGTGCCGCCGGTACCCACCGGCATAAAGGCGGGTGTTTCCACGATTCC
>JBOGJT010000169.1:0-3035 GCA_050745065.1 Terriglobia bacterium | reverse complement strand
TTTCCCGAGGATTATTCAGCTTTCGCTGAAGTTTAAATTCTGAACGCCGCGACGCTCTGAATGACTTGCTGGGCTTGCGGCGCCGCGAAGTCGGGGTCTAGACCGTTCCGAAAGAACCTGGACTCCCACCTTCGCGGGAATGGCTGAGGCAGACGGGTCATTCCCGCGAAAGCGGGAATCCAGTCAATTAAAAGGCCCCCGCTTCCGCTGGGGGGTGACATCGATGAACGTTGGCGGCCGCACATTCCACTGCTCCCCGTTTGACACTCAGAAGGTGTCTCGCGATCTCGATCTACCGTAGGCGGCCCAAGGCCGTTCACCGCAGGCCAGGTAATCGTGAATTTCAGTATGACGGCTTTGCCCTTGTTTCCTTGCAACTGCGCTGGAACCGTAGTATGGTGGCCGCGCTTTGTCTGATCCAAATTCCAAAAGCGGAGTAATTTCATGCGATTTCTAGTGACGATTTCGATCCCGGTTGAGGCGGGGAACGCCGCGATCAAGAAGGATGGCCTGAAAGTCATACAAAAAATCCTCGAAGAACAGAAGCCCGAAGCTGCCTACTTCATTGCGGACGGAGGCAAGCGAACTGGTGTCCTCATCGTAAATCTGGCGGACGCGTCTCAAATTCCCGGGTTCGCCGAGCCGTGGTTTCTGGCGTTGAATGCAAGCGTCGAGGCAACACCGGCGATGGTCCCGGACGACATGCGCAAAGCGGCTTCAGCCATCGAGCAGGCCGTCAAAACCTATGGATAGCCGTGCCACCTTGAGCGCTGCCGAGTCTGAGTCCGTTCGTCTGACCCGCCGCATCGCCGCTTCCCCAGAGCGCGTTTTCCAGTGCTGGGTCAACCCTGCTCTCCTCCGGCGTTGGCTGGCGCCAATCGCCGAGGCCGATGCGCGAGTGGGCGGCCGCTTCCGCCTTGAAGTGTCGAAAGCGGAAGGCACGCATGTGGTCAGTGGCGAATATCGGGAATTTGTTCCCAATCAGCGCCTCGCCATGACGTGGGTCTATGAGGGCCCAATGACTCCGGCTGGGAAAATAGACGCGCTACTGACGGTCGAATTTCGCAAAGACGGGTCGAATACCGAAATCAGCTTGCATCACGAGGGTTTGACGAATCCTGTATACCTCGAGACCATTCGGCACGGCGCATGGACGAAAGCTCTGGATGATCTGGAGGCCGTTCTGGCCGGTCATGCACCGGGTGAAACGTCGACTAAGGCGACCTGAACTTCGTGCATCAGTCATTGCTTCGGCGGTCTAAAGGGACTGGCCGCGTCTTCCGAGGAGCCGCAGCCCGATGGCGGTGGTTGCGACGCCGGAGCGGTTTCCACGTGCCTCGCCCATAGCGGATAGTCGAGGCCGGCGAGTCGATTGATCACAATTCCCTGTCCCACCAGCAATGCCACCGCGATTTCGATGATCAATAGATAGAACGGCTTGGTGACGATACCCAGCGAAACGATGAGAGTGGTGGCGCCGGCCGGCGGGTGCGCCGCCTTCAGCAGGATCATCAGGCTGGCTGTGAGAGCCAATGACAAGGCGGCAGCCATGATTCGCCGCAAGTCCACGTGGGTTCCGATGGCCGAAGGCGCGTGGTGAAGCCCCATGAGCAGAAGCGACCCGTAGCCACAGAGGATTCCGATAGCGTGGCCATAGAGGGTGTGGCGCGGGGAGGCAGTTGGGGAACGCGGGGTGTAAAAGAGGAGGATGGCGGTGGGGCCAAGCGACGGAAACACGAAAGGGGTACCGGAAATCATCGCAACCCCGGCAAGAATCCCAATCGTAATAAAGCCGTTGGTAAACATGAAGAGCGCCCAGATGGGGCGCTCCGGGAAGCGGCCAAGCAAATGGGTGAGGCGGAGCCGCGCGACGGCGCCGCGAACAACGGCAGGATCGAGCAGGGCGAGACGTGGCGGTTGTCTGGGATCTTGTCCAGGCATGTTCTTGCGATCTCGAAATCAAGACTGAGCTTTCGTCTGGGCCGGATTGCCGCTTTCGCGGGAATGACTACACCAACTGGGTTAGCGCCCGCACGGGAACGGCGGCAACGGCTCATTTCTAGCGCTCTTTTTCCCGGAGAGATCTCGGTCTTCCATCGCGACGGCACGCGGGAACAGCAGATTGTTCTCCAGGTGGACGTGCAAGTGCATGTCGCTTTCAAGAGACTGAAATTCCTCGTACAGCGCGCGGTAAGCATTGCAGGCATCCGGCGGAGGCTGGTGATTGGCTTCCAGCTCCCGCATCTTATGCAGCGCCGCACCGGCGTAATCGTGCTCGATCAGCATCATGCGCACAGGGTTCTCAACCGTTCCATACGTAGGTCTGGGAAATGGAACACCGCGTACTGCCGCCTCTTCCATGCGTGAAATATATGCGAACAAGGTCTGCTCTTCCTTCACCAGATGCATTAGAAGTTCGTTGCTAAGCCCCGAAAACAACGCCTTGATGCGGCGCAGCTCAGGATGCGCTGATTCCCTCTGCAGCAATAATCGATTCCCAATTGCTCAAACACTTTCGCGGAGGATGGAAGCCCAACGGCGATTTCCTTCACCGGCGTCCTTCCATCAATCTCTATGTTGCATTCTCCTTTCGGGCTGCCGCCCAGCAGCCTCCGCGGTGGTCTTGAGATTGGGATCCATCATCTCGTGAATCGTACGGCTTTCACTTTGCGTTTGGCGCGCCCGGCGATGGGGCAGGCGGTCTTCGGCGGCGCGAACTCAGAAACGCGAGCAGGTCGGAAAGCTGTTGTTGGGTAATATTTCCGTTATAAGACGGCATATTGGTTGCCCCGCTGTAAATGCGCGTCTCCATCTGTTCGGCCGTCATCCGGTCGCCGGCGTAGGTGAGGTCCGGTCCACGAACGCCCCCATACCCCGCAATCTTATGACAGAATTCACAACCCTTGTGGTGAAATACCGTAGCTCCGGCCGCGATGGGACCGGTCGTTGTGCCCACCACGGAGGCAGGCAGCGGCGGCGCGTTCATGCGGGGTGACCACGGCGCTACATGTCCAACCGTTCCGAAATAGGCAATC
>JBOGJT010000168.1:0-4646 GCA_050745065.1 Terriglobia bacterium | reverse complement strand
GTTATAACGAGCCGCTCATCCGGCAAGCCAAGGAAATCTAAGGCGCCTTTTAACGGCACGGCCCAATTTTGAAAAAGCGGCCGTGCCCTCCTGACTGCCGAGCCGAACTTCAGGAATAATCCGGATTAATAAAGGGTCAAATGCCGAAAGCCGGTTACTCAATCCCCAGCCCGCCATACCTCCGCTCGCGCTTCTGGTAATCGAGTACGGCCTGATAAAGATCCTTGCGGCCGAAATCGGGCCAGAGGGTCTCCGTAACCCAGATTTCGGCGTACGCCGCCTGCCAAAGCAAAAAGTTACTGAGCCTCATCTCGCCGCTCGTGCGGATCAGCAAGTCCGGGTCGGGCAGTCCATGCGTGTAGAGGTGTTTGGTCAGTTGAGCTTCGGTGATCTCCGGGCGCACGCTGTTCCTCCAGCCCCGCGCTAAGGCGCGAAATGCATCCACAATCTCGGCGCGAGCGCCGTAATTCAGCGCCAAGGTGAGCCGCAAACCGGTGTTGCGCCGCGTCGATTCCATCGCCGCGCGCAAATCATGCTGGACGGACTTGGGCAGCTCGCGCATCCGGCCAATAACGTTCAGCCGGATGTTCTCGCGCTGCATTTCCTGCATCTCCTTTTTCAGGTATTCGCGCAGGAGGGCCATGAGGAGCTCAACTTCCACCTGAGGGCGCTTCCAATTCTCCACCGAAAACGCGTAGAGGGTAAGATACGGGATGTCCAGCCGGCGGCACGCCTCGACGCCGCGCCGCACGGCTCGCATGCCCGCGCGATGGCCCGCGATACGCGGCAGACGCCGCGCCTGCGCCCAGCGCCCATTGCCGTCCATAATCACGGCAATATGCTGCGGGAGGCGGCTCCGGTCAACGCGCCCGAGAAGTTCCTTTTCCGTCGGTTTCCGATTCACTTTATGAGGGATGGACAAATTCGTTTAACAGAAAAACGCCGCGCAAAGACGCGAAGCCGGGAGTTCCGCAAAGCATGTGCAGGAACCTGGCTTTGCCTACCGTAGCCTCTTTGGGTGAGGTTGTGAAGCCTTCCACGCCTATCCCTTCGGCGCGTAATACCCTTCCCGGAACACCAAATGGTACTTAATTGCCTTTCCCTTCTGGTTGATGATCCGTAATGCGCCCCCTTGGCCATCTACCAGTGCAACCTTCAACTTGTGATACTTTCCGTCTTTCTCCGCGTCTGTCGGCGAATAGCCCAGGCTGTATTGTGAGCGCAATTGCTCCTCGATCTGCCGATATATGCCGGGCAGCTCGCCCTCAAAGCGGGGAAAGTAGGCTTGCCCGCCCGAATACTTGGCGATGTAGTTCAAGCCGTTCCGCGCCTGCCAATAATCGATGTTATAGCCACCCGGCATCCGCACGGCAACCCATTCGAGAATGCTTACGGGATAGATCGGCGTGTTCGACGACTTCGCAATCTTGAGCATTTGATCGTAAGTCAACTTGCTGAACGTGTCATAACCGCTCACAATCGCCAGAATGGCCTTCCGGCCCTGAACGTCCTTCATCCGATCAACCGTAAACGAAAGCGCGTCGTATAGATCGATTTCTGAAAACCCCGGAAACTGTAGCTCGTGCAGAGCACCCAGCACCTGGCTCCGGTCGTGCGTGAAGTCGGTCAGGATGTGCGGCTTCAGGTCAAACGTCACCACCGCAATATAGTCGTTTGGGCGCATGACCTGCACGAAGCTATACGCCGACTCAAGCGCCTGGTACAACAAAGGCCACCACTCGTTGCTGAATTCCACCACCATGCATACCGTCATCGGGGACTGGACCGCGCCAAAGTTTGTGACCGTCTGCTGAACGCCGTCGTCAAAAACGCGGAAGTTATCCTTCTGCAAGTTCTTAATGGGATCTCCGTCGTTATCCTCAACCAGCACGCTAAGGTTCACCAGGTTCGTGGTGGTTGAGAGTGTATAAACCTGGTTGGGATTGATCTTCTCTGGCTTCGGCGCCGCCGGCGCGGGCGCGGGGTTGTTCTTTTTGGGCAGCACCACCTCGCCAGGCTGCTGAGCCGGTCCCTGCTGGCTGGTGTCCTGATGGGGCTTCGGGATAATCACCGTCTCACCCGCCTGCTGGGCCGGGCCCTGAGAAGATTGCGGATGCGCTCCGGTGGCAAAACCGCCCCACAATACCAACGCAAGCACCAAGCCGACCGCAGCGATGCCCGCCCCTACGCCGCGCGATTTCTTACGCATACGCTCCCTCTACCTCACCCATCTCTTGAAATCCATGATGCCATTCCCCCCCAGGGAGGTCAACTAACAACCTGTGGGCCAGGCCGCGATGCTACTCCTGCGGACTACGCACAGAGAGTTGGATGCACCTTTAATCAATCGAAGATGAAAATTGTCTCATCTTAGCCCCAACACTTTTCACTTAGCGGATTTTCGCCGCGTGCGAAGATTTTAGCCCCATGTCATTCTGAGCGCAGCGAAGAATCTGCCTTTCCCGTTTGATTTAGATAGAGATTCTTCGCTCCGCTCAGAATGACAGGCACTTACTTCTTTCTCACAATGGCAAGACGCTGCCTAAGTGAACAGTGTTGATCCTAGCCCTCGTTTTCTCGATTGGGCTAACAAAGCGTACGCCTCCTACCAACGGGACGCGCGCACAGCTTGCGAGCGTAGAACCCGCGCTCATGCTTCCTTCCGATTCTGCCGATTTGTAACGCGAGAGGCAACGTACGGGCTTCTCGCTGTCGGCTGGGTGTTGTATCTTATGCTAACCTGCTGACGTTCTCCAGGATTAGCCGTTTATAATCTAACTGGCTGGAGAAACATGCGCTTAATACCGCATTGGCGTCCGCTGCTGAGGGATCGAACAGGGTCGAACCGCGGCCAGTTTACGTTTCGATTAGTATGTTATTTTTTACTTGACAGGTTCTAACGGTTTGCTACACTAGTCCAGGTTGGCTTGGAATCCGCTATAGGCGTTGATTTCTCGCTCAACATTTCATAGGCTCTACCTCCAGCGAGTCGTATACGACTCGAAATTTATACCCCTGGAGGGGAGTCATGAAAAAGCAGATCTCAGCGGTAATTTGCGCAGTTTTGGTCGTTTTAGCGAGCACCGGGCTTCGCAAGGCTTTTGCAAAGGCTGAACACGCAGCCGGCCTATGGAACAACTCCAGTACACTCCAACGCGCGCTCGTCATCCCCGGAATGGTACCGATGGGCTCTTCCCCCGCGCCGGCTTTGCCGAATCGCACCGTAGCGGCTATCGGCTCGTCGCCCATGCCGGTTCCGAAGTATCGCACGCTGGCAGCCATCGGCATGGCGTAGAGCTATTCAGCACATCACGGCACGGGAGGTCTACGGAGGTACGACTGACAGGCATCTGTGGAACAGGTCACCTGAGCGGTGAAAATGGGGGCGCTCATGTTTGACCTGCTAGTTATCCACGCGCTCCAATATTTAGGTTACGCAGTTGAAGTATCGTTGATTGCTGCCATCGTATGGCGCAAGCGGTGGAAGGATCTCAGCGCATTTTCACTGTATGTGGTGCCCTTCGTCCTTGTCGACGTAGTTCTGCGCCCTGTCGTCCTCAGGGTCTATGGCTTGTCGTCATCGCAGTATGCAACCTGCTACTGGTTCAGCGACATTGCCCTCACGCTTGCGGCGTTTCTCCTGATCTGCCTTTTTTTCCGGCGGGAGTGCTCTGAGAACAAGGAGCGCTGGTCATTCCTCCGCACCATGCTGAGTGCGGTGTTTGCCATCATTGTTATCATTTCCTGCCTTTCTCTCTCCGAGCATTACAACCATCTCTTCGGGCGGTTCATTGTTGACCTGCAGCAGAACCTGTACTTTGCCTGCCTGGTTTTGACTACGTTCCTTTACGTTATATTGCAAACCAAGGACGCGGGTGACGATGAACTCGGCCTTTTGGTTTGCGGGCTGGGGATCGAATTTGCTGGGCCTGCCGCAGGCATGGCATTGATGTATTTAACTCCGGGCGGCCGGATCGCGGGAGAGCTGAACCCTTTTATCGACCAGTTGTGCAATCTAGGCATGTTTCTGATATGGATCTATGCGGTAACGCGCAAGCCGGCGGTAACGCGCAAGCCGGAGGTTGGCTCCGGTGGCCCCTCAACGAAAGGCTACAAGAAAGCGCCTGCGTTTGCAGCCGTCGCGCAGGGGGAAGATGAGGGTGAATTATGTTTGAAGGTGTTTTGATTTTGATCGTTTCGGCCGCTCTGCTCCTGTTTTACCTGCAGGCGGTTTGCCAGAAAATCCTGGGGCGGCGCGCCCACGAGGAGTATTACCACTCCATCGTCAATGCCAACCGCCTGGAATTTCCGTACGTCCGCACGGCGATCCAGGAATACGACGCGCCGCTGGACTACCGGCGGTTCCGCATGCAATTGAAGTGCGATTACCTCGCCCTTGCGTACCTGATGAGGAACGCGCTTAACACGACTCAGCGGCTGTCGCGCGATGAGAAAATCCTGGTGCTCTACACGCACTCGCTCTTTTTCCTTCTCTCCATTTTCCATTTGGCAGGAATCGGTGAGAAATCAGTCATGCTGAAGCTCGCTTCCATACTTCAGTACTTCGGCAACGTGCTGGGTGAGCGCGTCAGCAAACTCCGCTTCGGCAACATGACGGCTTCTGAGTACCTTCTGAGCCTGTAACC
>JBOGJT010000167.1:0-7643 GCA_050745065.1 Terriglobia bacterium | reverse complement strand
ATGCCGCTCAAGCCAGCGGAACTGGGCGGGCGCGCCAATCCGGTTCAGGTCCCACCAACGCAGCGCGATCTTGCGGATCTTTCCCAGAAGAAATCCAGCGTCCTCGTATTCGAAAGTCTCCGGGTAATACTTCAGCACCCGTTCGTGCCAGCGCGCATCGTTCAGCATATCCGCGTAAAGCCCGCGGCACCACTCAAACGACTCCTGGGCAGCGTAAATCGCGCTCGACGGAAAGAGGCAGTTATTGGAAACGTGATCGAGATGGAAGTGGGTGTTGATAAGAATCGGGATGTCGTCAGGGCGCAGTCCGCGGCGCTCGAGAGCGTGAATAAGCTGATGCGCGTCATGGGGCATCCCGGTATCCACCAGGATCAGCTCATCGCCACCGGTCAGGAGAACGGAAGAGGCTCCGCGCCAATTTCCCGGCAACAAGACGTCAGCCTTCCACCTATGATGGGACATGAAATTCTACGTGGCCGCCGCAGCGCCGTTCCGGCGTCGATTCAGCGTTGGCCGACCGGCGTGTATTTTAGATTGACGGGCCCGGTATATTCGGCCAGGGGGCGGATGAGCTTGTTGTCCGCGTACTGCTCGAGCACGTGCGCCGTCCAACCGGCAATGCGGCTGGCGGCGAAGACGGGCGTGTAAAGCTCCAAGGGGATTCCGAGGCTGAAATACGCGGATGCGGAATAGAAGTCAACGTTGGCATTGATCTTCTTCTCATGAATCATGGTTTCTTCAATGGTACGCGAGATTTCGAACCATTTCGGCTGGCCCGCGCGGCGGCCCAACTCCTCGGACATCTTTCGCAGCACGGTGGCGCGCGGGTCCTCAGTGTGGTAAACACGATGGCCAAAGCCCATGACCTTCTGCTTTTTCCCGATCAGGCCGTGGATATACGGCGCGGCGCGCTCAACGGTCTCCACCTCAAGGAGCATGCGCATGACTCGCTCGTTGGCGCCGCCGTGCAACGGTCCTTTCAATGTTCCTACGGCGGAAGTGATCGCCGAATGCATATCTGACAAGGTGGACGCGGTCACCCGGGCGGCAAACGTCGAGGCGTTGAAGCTGTGGTCGGCGTGCAAAATGAGGGCTACGTCGAGGCACCGAGCATCCTCGCTATTCGGGGCCTTGCCCGTCAACATATAAAGGAAATTTGCGGCGTGGCTCAGGTTCGAGTCCGGCATCACCGGCTCCTTGCCTGCCCGGACTCGCCCCATCGCGGCCACGAGCGTCCCCATCTGGGCTGTGAGGCGCGACGCTTTGTGGCGGTTCGAGTCCTCCGTCATCGCCTCGGCTTCCGGATCGTAAAGCGACAGCGCGGAAACCAGAGTTCGCAGTGTTTCCATGGGGTGTTGCGCGCGAGGCAGCTCCTTCAAAAGGGTGAGGCTGGCGGGGTCCACCGCGCGGTTTTGCGCAAGGTGGCCGCGCAGTGATGCGAGCTCGTCCGCCTTGGGTAGGCGCCCGTGCCAGAGGAGATAGATGACCTCCTCAAAGGTGGAGTTGGCGGCTAAATCCTGAATGTCATAGCCGCGATACGTCAGGCGTCCGCGCTCGCCATCAATCGAACAAATCGACGTCTGCGCAATCACAACCCCTTGAAGGCCTGCTTTGACTTCCGGCATGGACCGCTCCTCGATCAGATTCTGCGATTTAAACTCAACGCTGTTCACTTAGGAAGCGTCTTGCCATTGTGCGAAAAAAGTACGTATCTGTCATTCTGAGCGGAGCGAAGAATCTGCATCTAAATCACTCGGGAAAAGCAGATTCTTCGCTCCGCTCAGAATGAAATGTGGCTAAAATCTTCGCACGCGGCGAAAAATCCTCGAAGTGAACAGTATTGAATTTAAACTCCATGATACATGATGGCGTGCGGGCAAAACAAGGAAGCCGGACCGCCGCCTGCCGTTTGGCGGCGAGGGGGTCTTACGCCGCCAGACATGGTGGGTAACGCCCCCGCTAAGGATCTGCCGGCGGGGCAGATGTCGCGCTGGCGAGATCGGGCGCGTAGACGCCGGTCAAGTCCGCATGCCCGTCCAGCGTGTCAACCTCCTGGCCTTGGACGAGAAACTTGACGCGCTGAATGCGCGGAATCGTGGCGGCGAGCGAATCCACCACAGACCGGAGCGCCAAGGTTTCGCTCTCAATACCCACCGGGAAATCGTTCCTCACGTCTGTCGAGAAATCCAGATATGCGGTTCCATCCTGGCTGAGAAAGGCCGCCCGCAGCACGGTGGCCGGCGGAAGCGCCCGCGCCTGCCTCTGTTGAGATCCTGCCACCAGCGCAAGAACAATCTGGCGAATTTGGTCTTCCGTGCTCGACGCCAAAGCAATCTGGCGCGCTTCTCCCACCAGCGCACCGGTGTCGTAATTCGGAAAGTAGAGGGTCACGGTCTGCGTGTTGGTTGATTCAGACTGCAGGGCCTGCTGTTGCAATTGCGTGGACATTTCACCTTCCGGCCGCGAGCGATTTTCAAAGAACGAGCGCCGCACGAGCGAACGCAGGTAAAATCCACTGATGATCAGAACAGGCACTACGATGACGGCAAGTATCAATGTGCGGCGAGTCATGGTTTCGCAGCGCCTCCTACGAATTGGAGCAAGGCGGCGGCGGCGGCGTTGGCCACTTGCTGCTGGAACGCGGGTTGGTTGAGGACGCCGGCATCGATATCCGGGGAGAGCGTTCCCAACTCGATCGCTACCGCGGGTGCGGCTACGCTGCGAAGCTGCCGTACGGGCGCAGGCCAGGGCGAGGGCACGGTCGCGCCTGAGATGGCCGAGAATCTCTGCACGAGATCAGCGGCCAGTTGCTGGCTCCTCGCCTGCTCGGATCTTTGCGCCGAAATCCACGGAATAAATACCGAGGGATCGTGCACCGGGGCCGTCCCGCTGTCTGACGCGCCATCGTGTGATGACGATTCGTAAGTGTAGACGCGAATCACGGGCAAGCGGCTGCCCATCTCGCCCGCGTGGAACGTAAGAAACGCTACGGGTCGGGCGGTGTTGGCGGTGATTGTGCGGTCCTCAAACGTCGGGTCCGAGTCACCCGCCCGCGTAAGAATTACCCGGACTTTCTGCGTTGCCTGGAGCGCATCGCTCACCTTGGCGACGAGCGCGGCTACGAGGTTCTTCTCTAGAATTCCGTCGCGGCTGCGGGCGCCGGCGTCCGGTCCACCGTGGCCGGCGTCGAGCACGATCGCCGGTAAAGGCGGCGGAGGCGCCGGGGCTGGCACCGCAGCGGCAGGCTTCGCGCCTGGCCCAGAAGAAGCGGGCGGCGCCGCCGAGCCGGCGGCGGTCGATGGCATTGGTGCGGCAGCGTGTGGGGATTGCCCGGGATTGGCACTGCGCCCCGCGGAGCTCGACTGTGGCGCGGACGCTACCTGGGGCACGCGGAAATCCGCCACCAGAGTCTGTTGCCCGTCGGCCAGGACCGGATAAAAGTTCATCCCCGCCACTTTTGGAGTGATGATTAGCTTCGGCCGGCCATCCTGATCGTCAAACTGCAACGCTTTCAGGTACGGGCTCTCGAACCGGATGGACTGTTCCAGCGGTTCGATGGGAGCCCCTCCGAGAAAAATCACCCACTTTCCGTTGTGCGATTCCGATTCCGCCGTGACCTTCCCGGTGAACTGAATGACGAGGCGCGCTCCGGAAGGCTGGCTCTCCAAACGGACTGTGTACGACAGCGGGTGAACGTCCCCGACAAAAGCGCGGGTAGACCCGGCGCGGTAAACAAAGGGCGGCCCGGCTATGCGCGCAAAAATGCTGGTGAGGAAGGCTTCCGGCACGATCCATTCGCCGTCCACGCGCAGGACAGGCTGCGGCAGGATGACGCTCGTCTTGTTAACCTGCACTTTGTTTCGATCGAGATGGAATTGGAGCTGATCGCCGCCCACCCAAACCTTCAGGGAGTTGCGTTTTTCTTGCAGCCCGGCCACCGGACCGCGCAGGTTGAGCAGGGGAATCAGCGGCAGATAATTCGTGTCTCCCACCTTCTGAACCGTAATCAGCTTGTGCTGGTTAGGCAGATAGAAGACAAAGTTTTCGCTTCGCAGCCGGCGCGCCGGCCACAGCACTAAAAGGACCGCAAGCCCCGCGGCGAGGCAAATGACAGTAAGGCGTTGCCGGAGAATAGTGGTCAAAGTATGATGGATTCCTCAAAGGCGCAACTGACCGAAGCGTTGCGGCGGAGCCCCGCGGTCGAGACCATCGAGCAAACCCACGGTGATGACCGCGGTTGAAACAGCGGCGTGATCTCGCCGCTTCGGCCCCGACGCCACGCAGGCTGCCAAGGTCTGCGCCGAGCCGCGTCCCTAATTATACGGAAGCCGTGCCGTGTTTGATACGGGTGCGCTTATAAAGCGGCAGCGCAGCGTTCCGGATTCCAAATCTCGAAACCCGAACGGGAAAGCGAGGTCTCAGCGATTCCTTCCGCTGCTATTCGCCTCACGCAACTTCGTGTTATAACTGTCAGACTGTGCCGGGCATGGTCCCGGCGGTTGTAAGCGACGGAGCTTCCCATATGCCGGCAGTAGAAAGAAACACCAGCCCGGAGAATCTGCCTCGCCTGTTTGCGCCGGGAAACACGTGGCTCTTTGTCCTGGTGACGGTGCTGTTCTTTCTGTGGGCCCTTCCGAACAACCTGAACGACATCCTGATCAAGCAGTTCATGGACTCATTCGCCATCACCCGATTCAAGGCGGGGTTGGTTCAGTCCGCGTTTTACCTGGGATATTTTCTTTTGGCGATGCCTGCCGCGCTTTTGATGAGAAAGTACGGTTACAAGACGGGCTTGGTCACGGGACTTTTTCTCTTTAGCGCCGGCGCTTTTTTATTCTGGCCGGCCGCCATTATCCGCCAATACAGCTTTTTTCTTTTCGCCCTTTTTGTGATTGCCAGCGGTCTTGCGTTCCTCGAGACGGGCGCCAACCCGTTTATCGCCTCGCTGGGCGACCCGAGAACCTCGGAACGGCGGCTTAATTTTTCCCAAGCGTTCAACCCTGTTGGATCGGTGACGGGCGTTTTGCTCGGAACCGTTTTCATCTTTTCGGGCATCGAGCTCAAGCCCGGACAGGTGAGCGCCTTGAAGGCCGCAGGGCGCTACACGGCCTACCAAAAGATGGAAACGATGCGGATTGTGGCGCCTTATGTCGGCATCGCCATCGTCGTTTTCATTTGCGCGCTCCTGATGATCATGACCCAATTTCCCCAGGCTCCGGAAGAAAAGGAATTTGAAGAGAATCCGCACGGCAAGGTCCGGGATCTGTTCCATTTTCCCCACTTCGTCCTGGGAGTGGCAGCCCAATTCTTTTACGTCGGCGCGCAGGTGGGAACGTGGAGCTATTTCATCTACTACATCCAGGATTACACGCACGAGCCGGAAAAGGTGGCCGGGTATTTTCTGACGGGCACGCTAGTGGCTTTTGGCGTAGGCAGGTTCACTGCCACGTACTTCATGAAATTCATCCGGCCCAACGTGTTGATGGGGGCCTTTGGACTGATCAATATCGCGCTGGTAGGCGTGAGCGTTGTGCGGCCGGGTTGGGTAGGGGTTTGGGCCGTGTTGTTTACGAGCTTTTTTATGTCTCTGATGTACCCGACGATTTTTGCGCTGGGCATCAAGGGGCTGGGGCCAAACACTAAAATGGGCGGCTCGATGATCGTGATGGCGATTATCGGCGGCGCCGTCGCCACGCCCGTCATGGGCTTAGTGTACGAGTGGCGGCATAGTATGGCGGCGGCCATGATCGTACCTCTCGTCTGCTACCTGTTCATCACCCACTACTCGTTCTATGGCTCAAAGATTAGGCCGCCGTTAAGCATTTGAATTGAGGCCCGGCTGGGCGTATGATTGCCCGTTGCAGCCGCTTCGGGGGCATCGCCTAAAATCGAACTTGGGCCCGGCGGATTCCGCTTCAGCGGTGGTCGCAGTCTGCTCTGGCCCGGAAGCGGCCTCCGGACGGCGCTGATCGAGATGCCTTCAAGCTCTTTCTCACGGAGTGCCAGCGCGGCGGACGGGTGTCAGGGAGGGCGCTCCGTCCCTGCGCGCCATTCTTATTCTATAGATGTAAGGAGCCGGATGATGAAACCTTTCTGTTTGCGCGGATGCGCGCTCGCCATATTGCTTCTCATCTCCACCGCGCCGCTGATGCGCGCGCAGGCGGGGCCCGCCATTCAACTCACGGTCGACGCGACACAGGCGCCCATGCATATCATTCACACCCGCATGGTGATGCCGGTGACTCCGGGTCCGCTTACGCTCTGTTATCCGAAGTGGATTCCGGGCGAGCACGCGCCGGACGGCCCCGTTGTGAATCTGGTCGGCCTGAAGTTCTCAGCCAACGGGCAAACGATCCCCTGGCGTCGCGACCTGGTGGACATGTTTGCTTTCCACTTGACTATTCCCTCCGGGGTATCAAGCCTCGATGTGAAGCTCGACTATATCGAGCCCGCATCGCAGTCCGGTTTCAGCGCCGGCGCGTCAGCAACGGATAAATTGATGCTGCTCAGCTGGAACCAGAACTTGCTTTATCCCAGCGGGCGCCGAGCCCAGGAAATTTTCTACAAGCCGACGCTGCTGTTGCCGGATGGATGGAAGTACGGTACAGCTTTGCCGGTGGCCAGCCATTCGGGCAGCAAAATCGAATTCAAACGCGTAGCGCTGAACCGCCTGGTCGATTCGCCCGTTACCGCCGGAGAGTATTTGCGTGTCGTGAATCTGACGCCTCCCGGAGAACGCATCCATCACGAAATGGATGTCACCGCCGATAACGAAGCCTCGCTCGACATCACCCCCAAACAAATTCAGGACCTCACAAACCTTGTGGCGCAAACGTGGGCGCTGTTGGGTACGCGCCACTACCGCGATTACCACTTTCTTTTCACGCTGAGCGATCATGTGGCCCACTTTGGGCTGGAGCATCACGAGTCCGACGACAGCCGCACGGGCTCCGCTTATTTCTCCGACCCCAATCTGAGCCTTGTCGAAGGGGATTTACTGCCACATGAATTTGTTCATTCATGGAATGGCAAGTTCCGCCGCCCCGCGGACCTCAGCCCGCCCTATTACGATGAGCCCATGAAAGGCGACCTGCTCTGGGTCTACGAAGGACTCACAAATTACTTGGGCAACGTGCTGTCGGCGCGAAGCGGTATTTGGACGCCCCAGCAGTACCGCGAGTATCTCGCGTCTGTTGCCGCGATGCTGGGTCCTGGCCGTCCCGGCCGCACTTGGCGGCCCTTGCAGGATACAGCGGACGCGGCGCAGATACTTTACTTTGCGCCTGCCGAATGGACCAACTGGCGGCGATCCACCGACTATTACCAGGAGGGAGACCTTCTTTGGCTGGAGGTTAACACCACCATTCGCAGTGTGACTCACGGGCAGAAATCACTCAAGGACTTTTGCCATCTCTTTTACGGTGGACCGAATTTGGGGCCTCAACTCAAAACCTACACGTTCGACGACTTGGTGAGCGCGCTTAACCAGATTGCGCCCTACGATTGGGCCGGCTTTTTCCACGAACGTCTGGATTCCACCTCGGCCCAGGTACCCCTCGGGGGCATCGAGGCCGCGGGGTGGAAATTGGTCTACACAAGTAAGGAATCAGAATTCTTCAAGGCTCGTGAGGCCACGTTCCACG
>JBOGJT010000166.1:0-3395 GCA_050745065.1 Terriglobia bacterium | reverse complement strand
GGGAATGCTCGCGGCGCTGATCCCGGAGTTTCGCGCCGTTGATTCCCTGGTCGTCCGTGACTTCTACCACCGCTACACCGTGGATGAGCACACCTTCAGGGCCATTCAGACTCTGTCTGACCTGAAGCGAGCGGCGCAGCAGGGCGGCGGTGATGCCGAGGGCCTCAACCCATGGCGGCGGAAATTCGGCGAAATTTACGCAGAGCTTGAGAGGCCTGGCGTGCTGGCGCTGGCGCTTCTCCTGCACGACGTGGGAAAGGGGATGGCGGCGGAGAGCCACGTTGAAGGAAGCGTGCAGGCCGCGCAGAGCGTGTGCGCGCGATTGGGCCTCGATCCCCCGGATTCAGAATCCGTCATCTTCCTGATTGGCAGCCATCTCGAAATGTCATCGACGGTAGCGCGCCGGGATATTTTCGATCCCGAAACGCTCCGCGCCTTCGCTCAGAAAACCGGCGCGCCGGAGCGGCTGAAAATGCTTTGCCTGATGACGTATGCGGACGTCAACGCCGTGAACCCTGAAGCCATGACGCCGTGGAAAGCGGAAATGTTATGGCAGCTTTACGCTATGACGGAGAACTATTTTACGCGCAGCGTCGATCAGGAGCGCCTCGCGCCGTCGAGCGAAGCCGCGATCCATGCCATACCGGCGGCGGGCGGCGAAAGCGGTCTTGACGCTTTTTTGAACGGCTTTCCGCGGCGCTATCTCGCGGCGCATTCTCCCTCCGAGGTGGGCGAACACTTCGCGTGGGCGCAGAGGATTGCTCAAAATCCGGTAACGGTGAAGGTGAGGCGCCGCGAAGCGTACAGCGAACTCACGGCGCTCGCCGTGGACCGGCCGCTCCTCTTTGCCTCGATCAGCGGCGCGCTGGCGGCGTGGGGTATGAACATTCTGAAGGCGGAAGCCTATGCCAACCGCGCCGGGATTGTGCTCGACGTTTTCCGCTTCCATGATCTTCACCGCACGCTGGAGCTGAACCCCTCCGAGATCACGCGGCTGGAGGAATCGGTTGCGCAGGTGCTCAGCGGCAACACCAACGTGGCCACGCTGATGCAAGGTCGAATGAACCCTCGCGGCGCGCCGCGATCAAAAATCAAGATTCCCGCGCAGTTAGGTTTTGACGATGGGAGCTCCTCGCGCTGCACCATTCTGGAGCTGGTCGCCGAAGACCGCCCCGGCTTGCTTTACCAGGTGAGCGCCACGCTGGCCGAGCTCGGCTGCAACATCGAAGTGGCGCTCGTCGAAACCGAGGCGCAAAAAGCCCTTGACGTGTTTTATCTCACGGCAAACTCCGCCAAGCTGCTCCCGGAGTTGCAACAGGCCATCCGCCGCGCGCTGCTGCAGAAGCTCGCCCGGCCGTAGTGACCCGCCCGTCACTAAAACGTAAGTAGCAGACGATCAGTCACCACCTCATCTTCAAGCGTGTGCTCCTTCATCTGGAACCTTCTCAACATCGAGCGGCCGCAATTTACTGTGACCTCTCTCTTGAAAAGTTCCTTCGGGATCGCAAGATGGCAGTTTACGCTGCCCGATTTTTTAGTACCGTCGATGCTTAAGGCTACGTCAACTCCTCTACACTTGCACTTCTCGATTACCTCAATCAATCGTTCAAAGCTAAAGCCTTGCGCGCCATACAAAATGGACTGACTGTAGCTATACGGTGGATCGCAATAGATCAAGTCGCCCCGCTTCGCCTGTGTCATAGCGTCTTCAAACTCCGTGCATAAGAATTCAGTTCCCATTACTCTTGGATGCCACGCCGAAACTCGTGCTCCGAACTTCGCGGGTGGGATTGGGTCGTGCACGCCACACGGGGTCGACATGTAGCCATCGCTTTGCCTGAACCGGACGACGCCGCCATAACATGATCGAGAGAGGAACAGTAAGTCGGCTCCGTTTGGCCTTTTGTTGTAACTGGCTTTAATTTTCTCGTATTGCTCGATTTTGGTCCCAGATTTGAAAAACTTGTACCTCTCTAAATACCACTCGTTGAGAGCTTGCGGCGCGTTCTTGAGCGCAACCCAAATTTCCACCAGAGGCTTGAATGAATCCGATGCGATTCCCCGGCGTGGCGCCATCGTTGCCAGGACTGACCCCGACCCTAAAAAGGGATCGAAGTAGGTTCCAAAATTTGAGCCTAAAAACGCCGCGATCTGATGGGCAAATCGCTGCTTATTGCCAATCCACTTCAATAATTGCCCCGTGACAGGCTCGTCGGTGAGGCGGCCTCGCAAAGGGATATGCCCTTTCGTTGAGTGCGCGAACTCATCACATTGTGCTTTAGAGAAGAGCGGAAGCTGACAGGTCTCAGGCACATCACCTCGCAAGTTTGAAGCTCCCCGTTAGTATATATCCCAAGTTGGGATACCGCAAGCGCCGTATCTATACTCTCACAGTGCAAAAGACCAGCCAACAAAAAGAACGTAAGCTCCTGATCGGACTGTTAAAAGAAACAAGAACCTCGCTTGGTCTGACTCAGGTCGATCTCGCGGGCCGGCTTGGGCGACCTCAGTCCTTTGTTAGCAAATACGAGTCGGGCGAACGGCGTCTGGACCTCGTCGAACTTAGAGAGATCTGCACAGCGCTGAATGTGTCCGTTGAGGAGCTGGTCATTCGCTTCGAGAGGAGCCTCCGCTGAAGCCCGACCAAAGATTCCACGGTAGGCCAAAGGCCTTCTGGGCCCATGTTCGCGTAATAAGCGAAAGGGTTGGGTACACGGAACGCGGAACCGGGTTGATTAAAATTCCAAAAGCGGATGCAATCAGGAACTGCCTCCTCGGGCTTGGCCTGGATGTGGATAAGGTTTATCAGAACAACGGCTCGCTCACGCCTTTTGGAACAAGTTTGCTTGAGTATTTTCAATTTAGAGCGGGCGTGTTAAACGACGTCGTCGATCCGCTGTTGATGAATGCTACCGAGGCTCAAGCACTCTTCAACTCGACACGGAAAAAATTGCGGTCGAAGCGCGTACCTCCAATGAATAAGCAAAAAGGTAAAAAAAGACAACCCGCTTATCTAACTGGCATCGTTAACATGCTGGTTGAGGCAAGCGCTCAGGGGCTACCTTGCGATTTTGACCCTCGAAGCCTAACAACCATCACACTCGATGGTTCTCTACTCAGGACATTGGCGAGAAGGGTCGACGGAGCTTTCCCTGGAACTGTAAATCCGATCGCGATATGGGAAATAAAGGAATATTACTACACCACGACCTTTGGCAGCCGTGTAGCGGATGGCGTGAACGAAACCTTGCTTGACGGAATGGAATTAGGGCTCTGCGCAAGAATCTGACAGAGTGGCGAATTGACGGGGCTTTGAGCCGGTCCCTCTTTCGGGTACACTCCGCCGTGTGAGAGACAACGACTGGACGAAGATTTTGGGGTGGCCGGGTTACCGA
>JBOGJT010000165.1:0-11733 GCA_050745065.1 Terriglobia bacterium | reverse complement strand
CTCACCAGGCGGTATAAAAACCAGAGCGGGCCGAGGATGCCATAGAACACCAGAACCCAGTCGAGGCGGTTAAAGATAGCGCCTAAGAGCACGAGCAGGTAGATCCCGGGAGATTCGAAGAGATATGTGGGCCAGCTTAAAGCGCTTCGCAAAACACTTCTCTGGGTGGCAGCCGGCGCGGGCTGGGGAACAGCCTGCGGGAATGCTTCGGAGACGAACATTGGGACCAGGTGTCCGTTCATGACACCAACACACGCCAGGAAGGCCAGCACGAGCATCTCGTAGCGCTGCGTGGAAGCAAACACACCGTATCCGATGGCAAGGAAGAGCGCGGTCTTGATGACGCCGTGCCCGGCCAGGTCAAGCAGATATCCCAGTTGCGAAGTGCGGTTGGTAAGCCGTGCCACCTCCCCGTCCACAAAATCGAGCAGGTAAGCAACCTCCAACAAAATTGCGCCGGCTAAGCGAAAGGCGTATGCCTGCGAGCCAAGCGCCACCACACCAACGATCCCCAGAATGATCCATCCGATCGTGATTTGGTTGGCAGTTATTCCCAGCCGTGCCAAAACGACGCTGGGATAAATTGAAACCGTACGGTATGGAATATCGGTCACATTTGGGCTGAACGCGGAAGGTTGCGCGATTCCCCGCGCCTCGCGGATACGCCGGTTGAAATCCAAGTCGGAAGAAGTCATTAGCCTGTTACGCGGTAGGCTTGTGAAAGTAGGCCAGATAAGGACACATTGAACCAGTGCCGTATCCAGCTCCAAAGAGTGGGGGGGGGGCACTGGCCCAGATTCTCATGCCACCAGCGGCCGTCCGTGATCCCTTCGACATACTCGATGAAGCCTGCCTCGTGCGTGAAGAAGTAACCGCCGGGGCGTAGCCGAGGCCACAGATTTTTAAGGCAGTCCCTGGCTGACGACACGTAATCTACATCCATAAACACGAAAGCAGGGTCCACGTTCAGTTGGGGAAGCGTGTCCTGAAACAGGCCACGAACGAAAGTACACATCTCCAGGGCGCCGTAGCGTTCTACATTGCCTCTGACAATTTCCAGGCTCCCCGCGTACTCGCCGGCCTCGAAACGCCTGGCACGCCCATCCACGTGATGGTACGACGCATGCTTGGCATCGCCGGGTAAGCCCTCGAACGTGTCGCACGCAAACAGGCTGCGTCCGGTTAGCTTGGCAACCATGGACAGTTTGGCGGTACTGGCCCCCAAGTAGCAGCCACACTCAACCACGGGGCCCTTTACCGATGAGCTGAGCACCCGGGCGGCGATAAACAATAATTCTCCGGGTGAATGGCTCAACGCAATTTCCTTCCCCACCCTGGCGAAGGAGTTAGCCAAGCCTTTCCTTTGGTCATAGCTCAGAGTGCCCGGTGAGTGGGCGAATATCCTCTCCAGGTTCCTGAGGCGTAGCGCCTGAACCTGCGACGCCGCTACCTTGACAAGCGCTTCAAACCTTCCACCACCGGCAGTCATTCTCGTTCACCATGTTGGTTACTCTTGATTGACTTCGGCGAAAAAAGCGAGCGTGCCCGCATGAGATCGGAATTCGTATCGATCTCCACCCATTTTGCTCCCTGGATATCTTCCACCCAGAAATTTACGCCTTCCTCAATCAGCGTCTGAAAGGCGGCCTCATAGTAGCACATCTGTCCTTGAGCGCGCAGGATCATACCGCAAGCCGCGAAGAGCCGATGCGAGTTCCGGGCGCCGATCCTGGCAAACCCAATGGATTCCCCAAGCGGCGCCAAGCCGGCCTGGGCCGCCTTGCCGATATGCAGAACCCTTGAACGAAAGCCTTTCCCATAGACCTTTACAGCCTCAGGGTCGACTTCAGTCGACCGGTCGCAGAGCACCAGATTTATGCCCTTGGCAAGTGCAGTCTCGAGCACGCGAGGCTCAAATACTAAGTCACCATCGATCAAAAGAAATGGTTTCCCCTTCACCGCGTGCCGGGCCATCCATAATGAATAAAGCGTGTTCGATTTGGCGTAGATCGGATTTCGCACAAATCGAATGCGTAGATGGCGGAACTCATTACGGACGTATGTTATGACTTGCCTTTCGCGGTAACCCGTCACGAGGGTGATTGTACGAATGCCTGCCTGCTCCAACAACCCAAGCGTTCGCCCTAAGAGCGGCACTCCCCCAAGTGGGATTAACGGCTTGGGTGTAAAGCGGGTCAACGGGCGCAACCGCTCGCCTCGGCCTGCGACTAGAACGACGGCTTGTATTGCCCGTCCCCTCACCTCACGACCCGCGATACGGCCCGCAAAAAGCTTTTCACGTGGGACGGGCGAAGTTCGCCAATGTTGGCTACCTGGAACACCCGCTCTCGCAAGTTTCCCTTCCCCTCATAGGTAATATAGCCGAGCCGCCTCAATTGATCGTGAAAATCATCGGCTCCGAACCCAACGGGAAGCTCAACCGTGGTGAGCACCGAAGACATCTGATCCTCCGGAATGAAAAACCTGAAGCCCAAAGCCGCGAGGCCGACTCTGATCTGTGCTGCAAGGCTGCGGTATTTTTCGAACGTCTGTTGCAGCCCGGGATCCAATATTCCATCCAGGGCCGCCTCCAGCGCAAAAAACAGATTGACGGCGGGTGTGTTCGGCGTCTGGTACAGAGTGTCGTTGTATTCGAAGTGGAGATAAAGGTCAAGGTAGAGGGACCGGGGGCGCACCGTCTTCAGGCGGTCAAACGCACTCCTCTTGCCGCAAACAAACGACAAGCCCGGCACGCTTGCAATAGCTTTGTTGGCACTCCCCGTACAGAACGTAACCGCATTGGCTTCGACATCGATAGGTTCGGCGCCGATGCTGCTCACGGCGTCTACGAAAAGCTCTTTGCCGTAGCGCCGGACCATCGCGCCGATCCGCTCGAGAGGATTCAGCATTCCGGTGCTTGTCTCGTGGTGGATCATCCCAACGGCGTCGATGTCCGTGCTCGAAACGAGCTGTTCCACCTGCTCGAGGGGAAAGGGTTGGCCCCAACGCAGTTTGAGGGCCGTGACGTTCAATTCCAGGAAGCCAGCCAAATCAATCCAACGCTCGCCGAACGCACCGTTCGAGATTATCAGCAGGCGCTTCCCCTGACCGGCGGCTCCAAGCACCGCCTCGTTGGCCGCGCTGCCGGAGCCCGATATAACGATGGTCGAGTATTCATGAAAGTTCCTTACCCCGTAGACCCGGCCGAGCTTTAATCGCACTCGATTGAGGAGTTCGGAAAACTCTACCTCCCGGTGTCCAATCTCGGCACTCGTCAACGCATCCTTCACCCTCGATGACACCAGCACCGGACCGGGGCAAAAAAGATACTGGCGCCGCGACCGTCGGCTGGCACGAAATTCCCGCAGCTCTGCCGGAGCGCCAAATAAATGCAGCGCCTCCTCAAAATCAGTCAGGAAGTCAATCTCAGCCCACCTGCAATCCTGAACGTCAACCGAGCTGATCTGCTGGCCCTCGTCCAACAGCTTTCCGATCGCGGTTTCGTAGTATTCGGTTTCGTGACCGTCGGCAAGAATATCTGCGCCGAGACGGAAGATCTCCGCGGCCGCCGGACCAGAAAACTTGGAGAGTCCGACGGATTCTGCGCCGCCTACAACATCCTTTCCCACGGCGATAACTCGTTGATCGCCGTCAAGCTGCACCTTAACTTCTTCCCGCCCCATCACGCGGCGGCTGTCCACGGCGAGAACCGCATCCTGCGGCGCTTCGATCACCCGCGCCAGGACATCATCTTCCATAATCAAGTCGCCATCGATGATGAGTATGGGCCCCCGCGCCCAGCCATTCTTCGCCAGGGACAGCGAGTAAAGTGTATTCGTCATGGAGTAGCGGGCGTTATGAACCAGGTTAAACTTCATCCTCGTGGATCGTTGTGTGTTTTTGAGGGTTGCTCGGACCTTCTCCGCTTCGTAACCGGCGATCACAATCATCTCAGGTACGCCAAAATGGTGGAGCTGCCCCGCAAGCCGCTCGAGCAGCGGCTGCCCGCCAATGCTCAGTAACGCCTTTGGGCGGTCCCTGGTGAGAGGATACAAGGAGCGCCCCTCACCCGCAGCGAGAACGACGGCGCTGATCGAATTGCCGCGCTCCGCGGCAGGGGAGCGGCTTCGGACAAGAGGCTTGGATAGGTGGTGCGCCTTGCGCCTCGAATCGGCCGGCCTCTGAGTGTGTAATGGCTTCGTCATCTCTATTGAAATTCCCCGCGCGGGTTACAACCCTGAAGCATCGCCTTCGATCTCTTTCTTGGATGCGGCGAGCATCTCTTCGGCTTCCTCTGACAGGACGGTGGCGTTGGCTCCGGCCGTTTCCCCGGCGCCAGGCACCGAGCCCCCTCGAATCACGAGAACAAGGCCATGCAAGGTTTCCCAGGCGATCTGGCGGTCCGCCGCGTCGAGCGCCAACAAATACGCCAGAACCACAAACAACGCCGCTTCCCACGCCACCGTCACCGCCAGGTGAACCACGTTGGCGCCCATCCACGGCGACTCTGCCGCGAGACAAACCACTGCGAATGGCAGGCAAGCCAATAAGGGGCGGCCCACAACGTCCTTGATATACTCCGCCGCCGGAATTTTCGTCACGCGCAGCACATACCAAGGCTGAAGCGAGCTGCGGACAACAATCATAGGGATCGCCGTGCCCAGCGCCACACCTGCCAAGCCGTAATAGGCTGCCGACAGCCCAGGGCCCACGATCCACTGCATCAAGGCGTGGTGCGTGGCCAAATAAACGCTCAGCACCAGGTTTCCAACGCCCTCGCCCAGCGTCCAAATCGCCATCGCCCGGTGACGCGCTTGTGCGTAAAGGATCGTTTGCGACGGTAATTGACCTAGAGTAACAATATAGCCTACAATCAAAATAACCAACAAGACATAACTGGACTCAAAGCTTTTTCCCACCCAAAGGCGCAGCACCGCTTTTCCGTGCAAGAGCAAGAGCGCCCCACCCACGAGGCCAAGGAGAAAAGTGAATTTCGAAGACCGGAGGAACAACCGCCGCAACTCGTGATGGCGGCCCTGCCCATCCAGGGAGCTCATGGAGGTGGTGAGCGGGCCCGTCACAGGATAAAATGCGAGCCGGTAATACCCGATCAAGCGGGTCACGACGTCAAAGGGGGTGGTCAAAGCGACCGTGAGAAACCGCGCGATGACGATGGAGTCCGTGTAAAAGCGCAGTTGGTCGCCAATCGAGCTGAGAAAGACGTAAACGCTGAAGTGCCCGAGCTCCCGCAGCCGCACCCAGCGTGCCAGCCTCCAGTGAAGGGACACACCGCGGTCCGCCCAGCGCACCAGCCACCAGTTTATAACCAGGGTGAGGACGGCAATACCCAGGGTGACCTCGACAACTCCCAACACCCCGAAACCGTGGTCCAGGACCACCACGAAGAAGACCGCGCGCAAAACGCCCGTGACGACTACGCCCACATTGTACAAATCGAACCGCTGCAGCCCGCAAACGTAAGCCCCCAAGACGCGAGCGGGGAAAACCACAGCCACGCTCAGACCTTCGAGGACCACTAATTCCTGGAAAATCGACCGGCTGGCGCCCGTCACGTTGAAGAAATGGGGAAGAATCGCCGCGAGCAGAAAACTCGCCGCACAAAGTAGCGCTCCAATCGCGGCCATACCCAGCGTGGCCGTGGCCAGCGTCTCGTTCAACCCTTTCCGGTCGTTGACGCCGTGATAGCGGCTGACGAAGCGTTGAAGCGTGTACCGGATGCCCAGGTCCAGCAGCCCGTAGTAATCGAGCAGCGAGGTCACCAGGACCCACATCCCGTAGTAGAGCGCCCCGAGATGGTGCACGAGGATCGGCGTCAAGATCACGGAGACGACGCCCGTGACCGCCAAGCCTACCCATTGAGAGACAAAGCTGCGTACCATGGCTCGAGTTTGGCGGGAGACTCCCGGCCGCAGATCACTTTTTCTGCTTGAGTAAAGCGCTCAGTGGAACGACGATATCGTGGTCCAAACTCAGCATCCGCAGCCGCAACGTCTTTGCGGTCGGCGCGGTCGCGCGCAGGTTTTCGTACAGGAACAACTTCCTTCCTTCCAGGCTTGGAACGTTGGTCTTGATGGGGAACACGCCAATCAGCTTGAACTGCGGAGTCAGGAGCACATTGCGCAGGATTTTCTGTATGGGGAAGTTCAAAGGTCCGTTGTCCACGATGATGAATCGAATTCCATAGCGGGCTAGGACCTGCTCGATCCCCTGACGCGTAGTTACGAGCTCCGCTGAACCGAATTGCTTTGACTCATTGACGGCGTATAGTCCCTTGCGCATCAAGACGTAGCGTCGCGCAGGGTCGGCAGCCCGCAGAAAAAAGCAGAAATTGGCGCTTAAGTCTCCGTCGTATAGCACAATGCCGGGCTTGTTTTCTGCAACAAGTTCGCTTGCGGCTGTTGCATATCCCGAGACGTAAGGGCGCTGGTAGCGCCAACCGGCCCACGCTTCGCTGACCACCAGAGCCGTAATCACCGCTACGGCAACGGGCCGGAGCCAATGCCGGCGCCACCGCCAGCGCCAGACAGGCTTTGAAGCCCACGGTCCTATCGCAAAATAGACGAATGGCGGAACCCAGCTGAGAATGTAGCGGGGTTCCTTAATGGCGATCGGGGTGAACGCCACATAGCACGCCGCGATCCACATCAGCATCAAGAGCGCGCTCTTCGGCCGCGCCCACCATCGGAACGTGATAACGCCGAGCAGCGCCAGCGCGAGCAAGGGCCACCCCAGTTGCGCGGGCAGAATGCTCCAATAGTAGAGCGCGGGATGAGCAATTGCCCGGTTCCCCTGGACGACGGCCTCGTTAATGCTGATCCGGTGCACGGCAAAGTCCAGCGCGTAGAAGGGCCCGGCAATCACAATCACCAATCCAACGGCGATCCAGAGCCGCCGGTCTAAAGCAAGCCGCCACTTCTTTTCGGCGAGAATCGACAGTACACAGAGCGGAACCAGGAAGATACTCTGCTGTTTGGTGAGGAGTGCCAACGCCGCCAGGACGGCAAACCAATACACATGGCGGCTCATCCCGTCTCTCAAAAAGCGCATCCAAAAATAGATCGCAGCAATGCACATTGCGAGCGACGGTATTTCCAGCATTACGGATTTCTCGTAAAGAAGGAAAAAGGGCAAAAGGCCAAGGACCACCGTGGACGCGGCCGCGGCCCAGTCGCCATCAAGCTCGCGAATGAGTTTGAACCAGAAGAACAATCCGAATAGGGCAAACAGAAGTATGGCCGTTCGCGCCGTGGCCACGGAAGGTCCGAACAGTAGAAAAAACACGCCCTCGACGGCATAGAAGAATGGCGGCCAATGCACGACGCCAAGCACCGGGTAGCGCGCATAATAAAGATAGGCGTATTCAACAGGGTGCCTGAGGGGTAAATCGCGGAAGAAGTCGGCAAAAAAAAGCCCGGTGAATGCGTGGTGAGGCTCGTCAAAATTAAGATTGAATTCGCCGTGGCGGATGCCGTGCGCGACGACGACGGCCACGAGAACCGCGGCTCCGCAGAACAGCGCCGCGGGCGCCCATTTCCGGCGTGTTGCAGACATATAGGTGACGATCCGGCCCATCCGGCGGCCCTCACTTCTAGCGATGAGTGTGGGATTCAAGCGATTTCACTCACTTCATCCCGTACCGCCAATGCATGGAGGCGCTGTAACGGTGGAGAATCCAGGAATGGGAGGCACATTGACAGGAACACGGACAGCCAGAACACCTGCTGCCACCATGTTGAAAGAAAGAAGGCGCTCACGGCATACGCTGCAATGCCGGCTTCAACGCCCAGAGTAAGCTTATAAAGGATGGCAGAGGGGTCTGACCGTCGAAGCTTTTGACCCAGCCGTTTTAAGCTCCAAAGGCTAGCGATCAAAAGTCCCACGAAAGGCACAAAACCAACTACGCCTAAATCTACCGCGTAATCGACATAAGTGTTGTGCGCCACGTGAAAAGGAAGATCTATGAGCACTCCATTTCTCATCGCCTTGGGCTTGAACCCGGAAACGCCAACGCCGGCTAAAGGATGCTCGCGGATTGATTGCAACCCCGCGTGCCACAGGTCTAAGCGGTCTTGAGAAGACTCCTGATCACTCTTAGTCGGATGGAGCAGACGGCTCACCGGAGAGGTTCCGGACACGAAGCCCAGAGCAAGCACCAAGAGGCCTAGACCGGCGGCGTTTCGCAAACGATGGCGGGAGTAAGCAATGACGATGAGTAAACCGGCAGTCAAGCCAAGCATCCCGCCTCGGGATGCTGAGATCGAAAACCCGACCAGGGTCACGAGTAGACAACCCAGGCAATACAACCGCTCCCACCTCGGCCGCTTTGCCGTCAGCCAAAGGATCATGGCCGGCGCCCATAAAACGACCGAGATGGCGTAATAATTGGGGTCGCCCGCTACGCCACCCCACCCCCGAAAATCGCCATACACGTTATGGAAGCCCTGCCATTGGCGAATAACAAAAAGCGAGTCAAAGGCGACCGAACCGATCACGATGAGCGCCACCTTGCGCAACCGGTCGATGGAGTTTACAAAGATCAGCGTAACGATAAAAAGGGAAAAGACGGCGAGGTCGTTGGACAACACGCTCGGGCCTACAACCAGCCCTTCACGAAAAAGGTCGGAAACGAGCTCAACCAGGATGAGGAACACAAACAGCCGGCCCGACTTCAGACGCAAGAAGGGAGGCCATCGGCTGTGGGCGGCCAAATAAGCGATCCCCGCGATCAGGCACACGATGCCAAGAATCTTCATAGGCGTGAGAGGCCCTATCGGCCACGCCCACCAGGGATTGTCCGGCATCGGTATGACAAAAACGAGAAGATAATAAAAGAAAACTAGCATGCGTCGTCGATTCGTCTTCGTTCAGGTGGTGGCAGCTGCGTCTCGCCGCTGAATCGAATGGGAACGAAGCCTGGCGGCGGGGACGCCACCGCTATTCATTACGCCTCATCGGTAATAGGCTCTCCTTTGCCTCGTGTTCGCTTCAGCCTGCGATTTGCAGCAGCGTCTTCGCGGCATATTCGACCTGCTGCGGGTCCATCTCGGGAAAAAGCGGCACGCTCAAAACCCGGTCGCACGCGCGCTCTGTATGGGGGAAATCACCCGCGCCATAACCCAACGCCGTATACGGCCTCTGCAGGTGCACGGCCCTGGGGTAGTGGATGGCCGTTTGGACGCCGCGCGCCGACAACTTGTCGCGCACTGCGTCCCGATCGTCCACGTAAACAACGAAGAGGTGGTAGACAGATTCACAACGCGGGTCGTCCTGGGGCAAACCAACTCTCGACCCGCTGAGAATCTCACGGTAGAGCCGGGCGAATTCTTGCCGTTTTTTCGTCCATTCGGCCAACCGTTTCAGCTTGACTCGCAGGACAGCGCCCTGAAAGCCGTCCATGCGGTAGTTATAACCCAGATAATCGTGGAAATAGCGCTTGGTTTGGCCATGATCACGCAGCGTGCGGGCGAGATTTGCCACATGCTCGTCGTTCGTAGTGAGCGCGCCTCCCTCACCATACGCGCCAAGATTCTTCCCAGGATAAAAGCTGAAGGCTGCGGCGCGGCCCAAGCTTCCAATCCGCTTCCCGCGGTAACGAGCCCCATGAGCCTGGCATGCGTCTTCAATAACCGTAATTTCGTGTCGAGCAGCAACTTCCGCAATCGGATCAAAATCCACCGGCCTGCCGTAGAGATGGACGGGCACTATCGCTTTCGTTCGCTTGCTGATGGCTTTCTCAACAAGATGCGGGTCGATGTTGGCGGTATTCGGATCCGCATCCACGAAAACAGGTTTCGCCCCGGTATAAGAAATTGCCTCAGCGGTCGCGATAAATGTGTTTGCTGTTGTAATGACTTCATCGCCCGCTCCGACCCCAGCACCCAGCAACGCTAAATGCAGCGCGCTAGTGCCGGAATTTAGCGCCACACAATGCTTGGCCTCACAGTAGGCGGCGAATTCCGTTTCAAATTGAGCCACTTCCTCACCCAGAACAAACGACGCGTTCTGGCACACACGGTCTATCGCGGCCAAAATCTCCTCGCGAAGGCTGGCATATTGTGCCCTCAGATCAAAGTATGGGACTGTCATCCGGCGCTGCGGACTCGCATCCTCCAATGTTGAAGTCCCAGGCTTATTGAGTTGCGTGACGTCTTTTTCCATTCGCGCGTTCACCTCTCATAGATGTAATTGCGTTCCGTGACGCGATAGCACCACGTTTGCACGGCAGCCGTGCTGCCATCGGCACACCATCATCGCGGCGTTTCAATTTCCGGTGGCACTTCCTTGCCAATGGTTAGCGCGTGCCGGCTGAGGACTTGCGCGTAGAAGTGTTCCATCTGCTCCGCGATCCCCTCCCAGCCAAGATTTTCCAACACAAAGCGCCTTCCCGCCGCGCCAATCCTTTGGCGCAAGTTGTCGTCGCTCAGCAGACGGATGATGGCTTCTGCGATCGAGCGCGGATCGCGGGAGTCCACCAGCACGATGTTCTCTCCGTTCTTCAGCTTCCCTTCACCGAACAGGTCCTCTGGGAGATCATTAATCACGGGCGTCTGGCATAACATGGCCTCCATGGGAGCCGTTCCCAGGCCCTTGTAACGTGCGCTGGCCCAGCTCGCGAAAATGTGGGACTCCTTCATCAGGCAAACAGTCTGCTCATGTGAAGTGGGTCCCAAGAAGCGGACTTGGGCTTCCGTCATGCCCAAATTGCGCGCGACGTCCACCGGCTCCTTCAAGTCGACTCGTCCCGCCAGAACTAAGCGGGCCGCGGGAAGCGCCTTCAACACGAGCGGCATCGCCCGCACGAGTTGAGTGGGATTACGAAACGGGTGAATGTGCCCAACCATCAGTATCTGAGGGTCGACAGAACGCGTTGTCCCATCATGGTCGTAAAGCGGCATAGATTCCCAACGCACGCCGAACGGTATAACCACAGATCTCTGCTGCGCCCGTTGACCATAAAGATTACCAACATACCGATGTACCTGCCGGTCGAGTGAAACCACGCCATCCCAACGTCTCACACCGAAGAGCCCCACCGTAGCGCGGTCTCCCACGCCCATGATCCATTGTTTGACGGGATTCTCATGCTGGATCGGCGTCGTAATCGATCCAACCACGGGAATGCCTTCGGCGCGCGCGGCGGATGCGGTCAGGAGCGTGCTGTCGAAAATGTGATTCACGTGGTGCAAAACCTGTATTCGATGACGCCGGATAATCTCCCTTAAGCGCCTTTTGTTACGGGGCGTACAAGCGAAACCCATGAGCTTCAGGTTATAAAACATCGGTAGCTTGGGAATCTTTATTCCCGGCAGGGTATACACGGGAAATGGCAGGTCAGAAGGCAGCGGGTGCTCCGCTCCCCAGTCGAGCGTCACCACGACCGCCTCATGCCCCCTCGCCGTCAGCGCACGGGCCAGGCTGCTCGTGTAATACGACGAGCCCGACACGATGGGCGGAAACCAGTTGCTGAACAGCAGTATGCGCATTGGGTAACCCGCATGTTGGCAAGACTCGTTGTCAACCCTGGAGCGGCTTAAACAACCTGCGGCTATTGGGCGAGAACGGGCGAGGTGGTCCTTTTCTCTTTGTGAAGCTTCAAAAGCAAAATTGAGACCAACCCCCCAACGTAAAGGGGGACGAATAATACGGTCTGCATCACAATGCCCAGAGCAAACCCAAGCTCGCGATTCACTCCCCAAAGGGACAAGGCAAACG
>JBOGJT010000164.1:0-3117 GCA_050745065.1 Terriglobia bacterium | reverse complement strand
GCTACAGACACGCTTAGAATGCTTCGACCGCGGGCGATGCCTCTGGCACGTCACTTCCGCGCCGCTTTCACCGTCTCCTTCTCAAACACCATAGCGCCCTTCTTCAAATTCGCGTCCACGATGAGTGAGTCGCCGGGCTTCACGTCGCCGTCAAGCATCTTCATGGCGAGTGGGTCCTGAATAGACCGCTGGATGGCGCGCTTCAACGGCCGCGCGCCGAACTGAGCGTCGTATCCCTCGCGGAAAAGCAGATCGCGCGCCTTCTCCGTCAGCTCGATATGAATCTTGCGGTCTTCGAGCAGGCCGCGCAGGTGATGCAACTGCAGGTCAATAATCTTTTCGATTTCCCGCTTGCCCAGCGGGTTGAAGATAACGGTCTCGTCAATCCGGTTGAGAAACTCGGGGCGGAAGTTCGCCAGCAGATCCTGTTGGATCCGTCGCTTCACGTCCTCCGTGATTTTAGCGGGTTCATCGCCGTCCGCGCCGCGCCCGGCGGCTTCATGGATAAAATGCGAAGCGATGTTCGACGTCATGATAATGACCGTATTTTTGAAATCTACGGTGCGCCCTTTGCCGTCGGTGAGGCGGCCCTCATCGAGGATTTGCAGAAAAATGTTGAACACGTCGGCGTGCGCCTTTTCGATCTCATCGAAGAGTAGAACGGCGTAAGGGCGCCGCCGCACGGCCTCCGTCAACTGTCCACCCTCGTCGTAACCGACGTAGCCAGGCGGTGCGCCGATCAGCCGCGCAACAGCGTGCTTCTCCATGTACTCGGACATGTCAATGCGCACCATGGCGCGCTCATCGTCAAAAAGGAATCCGGCCAGGGCGCGCGCCAGCTCCGTTTTCCCAACGCCCGTGGGTCCGAGAAACAAGAACGAGCCGATCGGCCGCTTTGGATCGGAAAGGCCAGCGCGGCTGCGCCGCACGGCATTGGCCACCACGCGCAGCGCGTCATCCTGCCCTACCACTCGCAGGCGAAGGCGCTCTTCCATGTTCACCAGCTTGGCCGTCTCGCCTTCGAGCATTTTTGAAACGGGGATACCCGTCCACTTGGAGACCACCTGCGCCACGTCCTCTTCGTCCACTTCTTCTTTCAACATGCGCCCGGTTTCCTGCAATTTTTCCAGGCGCTGATTGGCTTCGGCGAGCTTCTTTTCGAGCGCCACGAGCTTGCCGTAGCGGATTTCTGCCGCTCGATTGAGGTCGCCTTCGCGGGTCGCGCGCTGCTCAGCGGTCTTGGCTTCTTCGATTTCGCTCTTCAACTGCCGGATGCCGGCGATCACTTCTTTCTCGGCCTTCCACCGCAGTTTAAGCGGTTCAACCTTTTCGCGCAGGCCGCGCATTTCCGGATCAAGTTTTGCTAACCGCTCGCGCGAGGCGGAGTCATCCTCTTTCTTCAGCGCCTGGCGCTCGATTTCAAGCTGCGTCAGGCGCCGCTCGATCTGGTCGATCTCCGTGGGCATCGAGTCAATCTCGATGCGCAGGCTGGATGCGGCCTCGTCAATCAAGTCGATGGCTTTATCGGGCAGAAAGCGGTCGGCGATGTAGCGGTTCGATAGCACCGCCGCGGCCACAATAGCCGAGTCCTTGATGCGCACGCCGTGATGCACCTCGTAGCGCTCTTTGAGGCCTCGCAGGATGGCGATGGTATCCTCGACGGTCGGCTGGCCCACATATACCGGTTGGAAGCGCCGCTCGAGCGCAGCGTCTTTTTCGATGTGCTGTTTGTATTCCTTGAGCGTGGTGGCGCCAATGCAGCGAAGCTCGCCGCGCGCGAGCGCCGGCTTCAGCATGTTTGAGGCGTCCATCGCGCCTTCGGCCGCGCCCGCGCCCACCAGCGTATGCAACTCGTCGATGAAGAGAATCATCTGCCCGTTCGATTCCTCAATTTCTTTGAGCACCGCCTTCAGGCGGTCTTCAAACTCGCCGCGAAACTTTGCGCCCGCCACGAGCGCCCCCAAGTCAAGCTGGATAATGCGCTTCGATTTGAGCGTCTCGGGGACATCCCCCGCCACGATGCGCTGCGCGATGCCTTCGACGATGGCCGTCTTTCCGACTCCCGGCTCGCCGATCAGCACCGGGTTGTTTTTCGTGCGGCGCGAAAGCACCTGGATCACCCGGCGAACTTCTTCATCGCGCCCAATCACCGGGTCGAGCTTTCCGCGCCGGGAAAGTTCCGTGAGGTCGCGGGCGAACTTCTCCAACGCTTGAAATTTGGTTTCCGGGTTCTGGTCCGTCACACGCTGCGTCCCGCGCACGGCCACCAGCGCCTTCAGGATGGCGTCGTGCGTAACGCCCAGACGGTTGAGAATCCTCCCTGCTGGATCGCCGGGCTTCCTCGTGATGGCCAGGAGCAAATGTTCGGTTGAGACGAACTCGTCCTTAAACGGCGCCGCCTCCTGAAAGGCATCATCCAGAATCTGCTTGAGCGTGGGTGAAAGGTAATGGTCCGAGCCGCCGCCAACCTTCGGAAGGGTTTCAATAACCTTTTCGGCCTCCGCGGCAACAGTGGAGGGCGAAACGCCAAGCCGCGTGAGAAGAGCGGGTACAATGCCCTCGGGCTGCTTTACCAGCGCCAACAGCAAATGGACCGGCTCGAGTTGTTGGTTGCCTCGCTGACCCGCCAACTCCTGCGCCGCCTCGAGCGATTCCTGCGCCTTGACGGTGTACTTGTCAAATCGGGTGGCCATGGGACCTCCTTCAACGGTAGTGTCGTGTCCACGAACCGGGTGGACCGTGGTCTTCTATGCGGATTACATAGTTAAGTGACGCCAAAGGTTGTAGCGGCCTCCGACCACCGGGGTCTCGGCGCTCGGAGAGAGCCGTTACAGCAAGTAATCCTCAGTAATCTGATCATACACCGCGTATTCCGCGGTGTGCGACTGCCGAACGCCACGGACCGCGCTTGGGGTGTTGTGGACGATGCCGCAGCGGAGAAATGCTGCAAGGGGATTCTACTTTTCCTTGGCCGGGGACAACGAGCGGTGGTGGTGCCGCGGGACGGAGTTGAACCGCCGACGCCAGCCTTTTCAGGGCTGCGCTCTACCACCTGAGCTACCGCGGCACGGGCTTTTAATTGTCGCGTCGATTGGGGCGGCTGTCAAGATTTCAACC
>JBOGJT010000163.1:0-14818 GCA_050745065.1 Terriglobia bacterium | reverse complement strand
GCGCCGCCGCTGACGATCGTAAAGTCTCCGTATCGCTTCATTGTCAATCCCATCGTCGATTTCGTGATGGACGTTGAGCGGAAAAACCCCGACCGGCAGATCGCCGTGGTCGTGCCGGAGCTCATCGAGCATCACTGGTATCAGTACGTCCTTCACAACCAGCGGCCAAAATGGTTGAAGGCGATGCTGCTCGTCAAGGGTACCTCGCGTATTGTGATTGTTACTGTGCCGTGGTTTCTGACGCAGTAATCCACTTTTCAGCAACGCGGCGGCTGGAATCGAAGGGCATGGTTTCAACCCTGTCTGTCAGGGCCTACGGCCCGCGAAACGTTATGAAATGGCATAGGGGTGCTGCTGGCTGCATCCCGTGTCGTCGGGCGTAGCAAGCGGCGCCGCTACCGCCAATCTCCAACCCTGTTTATTTTCAGTGCGAATTCATTCCCGACCGAGCATTCTAAAGGGTGGCGCAGGCATCGTTTTGTGATGCCTGCGATGCGAAGGGCTACGGCATCGGGTCCATGAATAATACCTTGGCGTGATTGAGGAAGCCGGCAATGCAGAGTTTTCCGCCTTTGGAAAACGTGCGGTTTGTCTGCGCGCGGTAGGCGAAAAAAACATCCCATTTATCGCGTTTACCTCAAAACTCTCGTTATCTTCTGCTATCCTGACGGCGTGATTGGACAGGTCGCCAGTTTAGCAGAAAGATTGGAACATGGCCGGGGAAGGCGAGGCAACGCAACAAAAATCGCGGTGGGGTTCGCGATCAAAAAATGTTGAAAATATATATTTACGGGATTGAGAATCGGGTGTAGAATGCGGGGCATATAGAGGTTCAATTCCAAGCTACGCAGGGGGCTGCTATGCTGAATGTCATTTCTTGCACGGGATTGAAGACCCGGCTTTTAGCATTATCTCTTCTGTTGATTGCGCTGGTGTTTTATGCGCCGTCTCGGGCCTTCAGCCAGTCCACGATATCAACCGGGAGCATCATCGGGACCGTCACCGACCAAAGCGGCGCCGTGGTTCCCAATGCCGCAATTACGATCACTAACAAAGATACGGGGCACGTCATGCGCCTTGTCTCCAACAGCACGGGCACTTATCATTCCGGTGCACTGCTGCCGGGCAACTATGTGGTCAGGATTGAGGCTACGGGCTTCAAGAGCGTCCTCATGCCATTGACGGTGCAGGTAGGCGTAACCTCCTCCGGCGATGTGGCGCTGCAGGTGGGCGCCACAACCACCTCAGTCCAGGTGCAGGCCAACAGCGTGCAGGTGAACACCGTCCAGCCCACAATCCAGGGTGTTCTGACCCGGCAACAGATTTCGCAGTTGCCGATAGATGGCAGAAACTTTCTCGACCTGGCGCAGCTTCAGCCGGGCGTGCAGATACAGGACGGAAGTAATTTCGACCCCACCAAGGTCGGCTTTTCTTCCATCTCTTTTGGAAGCCGGTTTGGACGCACGGCCAGGATTGAAGTGGATGGGCTTGACGAAAGTGATGAAACTGTCGGCACCACAACGCAAAACATTCCCATGAGCGCGATCCAGGAGTTCCAGACGGAGCAATCGTCACTCGATCTCACGACCGAGCTCACATCCTCTGGCGCGGTTAACGTGACGACGCGCTCCGGGTCCAATCAAATCCACGGCGCCGGGTTCTACTATGGGCGCTGGCACAACGCCGCGGCCCGCATCGCTCCAACGGATCTCTTCTTCCGGCGGCAGCAGGAGGGCGCAGACGTCGGCGGGCCGCTCATGAAAAACAAGCTCTTCTTCTTTGTCGATTGGGAGCACACACGCCAGGATCTCGCACAGCCAATTCAGCTTAGCCCGCCCTTTAACAACCTTTCGAGCTCTTTGAACGCGCCTTTCAAAGAGAGCCAGGCGGATGGCCGGCTCGATTGGCAGATCAAGTCCAACGTGCACGCCTTCTATCGCTATACGTATGACATCAACAGCTCAGTGAAGCCATTTATTCCTAACACGTTTTCTCCCTACCTGAATTACAACCACAGCCAGGACCATGCAGTAGGCTTAGATTTCACCACTGGAAGCGGAAAGTTCAGCCACCAAATCCGTTTTGGCTTCATGCGCTTTGCCAACGTGATCACGAACTCTATCACGCCGGGCAGCGGGATTTACGATCCTGCCCCAAACCTCACACTCACGTTTGGATCCAGCTCGGCTTGCACGGTCGCCGGGAGCGATTCGTTCTGCTCAGGGGCTAACATCCTGGCGCCTCAGGCCACGCAGCAGCATGATCTGCAATCCAAGTATGACGGGACCATGATCTATGGCTCCCACATTCTTCGCTACGGCGCGGGATGGAACCGAATCCTGGGCGGCGGGTTCGCTTCCTTCTTCGGCTTGGCTCCCGCGGTGAACAATTTCTTTGGGACGAGCGAGATTGCGGCCGCCGCCAAAGGTCCCTTTCCGGGCGGCTCTTCCAACCCTCTGAACTACACGCCTGAGCTCATCATTTTTGGCAACGGGCAAGGCTTTTCGACGGAGACTCCGAGGTTTGGTTATCCCGCCGGAGGCCAGTATGACAACCGCGTTGAGGCCTACTTCGGTGATACCTGGAAGGTAAAGCGCAACTTGGTGGTTGATTACGGGCTAAGGTACGTGAGAGATACCGGGCGTGACGATGCTGACCTTCCCCCCATACCTATTCTTGCCCAATTCGGTAGCGCTGGGCTGGCGGCATCCACTCACCAACCCGACCTTAACTTCGCGCCGCAGGTCGGCATTGCCTGGGATCCTTGGAAAGACGGTAAGACGGTGATCCGTGCGGGAGCGGGTCTCTATTACGAAAACGCGGTGTTCAACAACGTGTTATTCGATCGCCCCGCCCGCCTGCAAAAAGGCCTCTTTCTCGGCACCCCCGCCGCCGTATGCTCCGGCACGGCGCCAACGTCCCTTGGACTTCCGAACGGCACAGTTTATCCGCTGAATGTCTGCGGCCAGCCCATCGGCTTGGTGGCGAACCAGATCGCGGCGGCTCAGGCCGCGCTCCAGGCAACCACAAAATCCGCCGGTCCTGCCGCGAATGGCGGCTATATCGGAAACGCTCTGGAAGACGCCAGCGGAACGACGGGAACCAATCTCATTGCTCCCGACTATCGCACGCCGTATTCCTGGCAGTTCAACGTGGGGTTCGAGCGGCAGCTTCACCAAGGTACTGTGCTAAGGGTTGACTATCTGCGAAACGTATCGCTCCGCTACCTGCTTGCCTATGACACGAACCACGTGGGCGACGCCCGTTACTTCAACAAGGCTGCGGCGATGAACGCGGTGAATCTGACCAACGAATCCCTCGGCTGCCCTGACGGGCCCGCTGGGGTAGGTTGCGCCATTGCCGCCGGCGCCACCATCTTCAGTTACGCCGGCAACGGCATGGACTCCGGCATGGCCTTTGGCGGCGGCCCGAACTGCAACTGCGCGTTCCCTGGCATTAACCCGCATGTGGGGACCAACCAGATGCTCTTCCCCATTGGAAGGTCTGTCTATAACGCCCTGCAGGTTTCATTACGCCAGAACGTGGACCGGCCCCTACCCCTGGTTCGGCATCTGAGTCTCGAAGCGTCCTACTCCTTGTCGCGCTTTGACGGCATGGCCAGCGATCAGGATTTCGTGACTAACGCGACCGATTTTGCCAACATCAACCACTACTATGGACCCACCAGCCTCGACCGCACGGATATGTTTTCATTTGGCGGTGTGGGCACTCTCCCAGGGGGCTTCCGCCTGAGCCTGATTGTTCACTCCTATACCTCTCTGCCGCAAACGCTAACCGTTCCACCCGGACCGAGCACCAGCGTTGGAGGCGGGCAGATCTTCATCTCCGATCTGACCGGTGACGGAACCCAGGGCGACGTGCTGCCGGGAACCAATATCGGATCTTTCGACCGCCAGGTCAACGCAGGCAACATCAACAAATTCATCGGCGCGTATAACACCAACGATGCGGGGAAGCCCACGCCGGCGGGCATGGACTTGGTTAACGCGGGTCTGTTCACGGCGACGCAGTTGCGAGCATTGGGTGGCGTAACGCCCACGCTTGCCATGGCACCGTCGGGGCAAGTTAATATGGGCGGCTTGTTTACAAGCGACCTCAAACTTACCTATGTTGTTAATCTCAGTAGACTTTGGAGCCGGATTCCCGAGGACGCCACTTTCGAGCCGAGCATCGCTTTCTTTAACGCCACCAATTCGGCCAATTATAATTTTTACGACAACACGTTCCTCACTGCGCTGAATGCCGCCGGGGACACAACTCCTGGCGCCGCGAATAGCACGACTTACAAGCAGCTGGGGCCTAACCGCGTGCTCCCTGGCTCCGGGACGTTTGGGCTGGGCTCGCCGCGGGTGCTCGAATTCGGCGCCAAGTTTACGTTCTGACCGGCGATCCGCTGGGTCGGTGAAGGGGGGCGTGATGGATTCCCGCCTACGCGGAAATGACGACGGTGGTGGGCGTATTGCGTCAGCAGTTGTAGCGGCGCTCAGAGATCGCCGCTACAACGAAGGCTGTCACGATCAACGGACGTCCCCGGCAGAACGGCTTGGTGGACCTGGGGAGGTTCGAACTCCCGACCCCCTGGTTGCAAACCAGGTGCTCTCCCATCTGAGCTACAGGCCCATCGAAACGCTGCCCCATCATGTTGCGGTAAATTAAAGCTCCACGTCAAGCTCGCTGGTAACTCCTGCGGTGCCGGCTCAGCGGTTCCGCCCGGTATGCTAAAATGCAGGGTTAAAACCACCAGCGACAAATGACCAGTCTCCGCGTTTCAATCGTCCAATACCTGAACACTGCGCCGCTGATATGGGGGATGCTGCGGGGTGGGCAGCGCGGGCGGTTTGAGATGGACTTTACCACACCCGCGCGATGCGCGGATGCCGTACGCGAAGGGCGCGCCGCCGCCGGCATCATTCCCTCGATTGAGTTGCAGCGGATTGATAACCTGCGAGTGGCGCCCGGCGTCACCATCAGCTCGCTCGACGCCGTGAGGAGCGTCATTCTCATCAGCAAAAGGCCCATCCAGGAGGTCCGCACCGTCGGGCTCGACACGTCATCCCGGACTTCAGCGGCCTTGGTGACCATCCTACTGCGGAAGTTTTACGGCTTGCGGCCGGAACTAGCCCCCGCGGAGCCGGACCCTGAATCCATGCTGCGCGCGGCCGACGCCGCGCTGCTGATCGGAGATCCCGCCCTGGTTTTTAATTCGAGGAAGGTGAGGGACAGCGAACCCGTTCGGGTTTACGATCTTGGGACCGAATGGAATAAATTCACCGGCCTGCCGTTCGTGTTTGCCATCTGGGCGGGGCCGGAAAGCGCCGGATTAGGCGCATTTGCGGCGGATTTGCAGGCCTCGCGCGACTATGGAATCGCGCACATGGATGAAATCGCTGGAGAATACGCGCCGCGCCTTGGATTGACTCCCGCCGAGGTGAAGTTTTACCTCACCCATAACATCCATTATAATTTGGAAGAGAGGCATCGGGAGGCGCTCGATTTGTTTTATCGCCTCGCCTTTGAGGAGGGCCTGATCCCGGCGGCGAAACCAATTCAGTTTGTGTAGGCGGCGGTGTCGCGGCGCTCTCCAATCGCCGCGGCAACATGAGCTCGGATTATTCATGAAGTTCGGCTCGACAGTCAGGAGGGCACGGCCGCTTTTTCAAAATTGGGCCGTGTCCTTAAAAGGCGTCTTAAGATTTCCTCGTCTTGCCGGATGAGCGGCTCGTGATCACGAGCCGCCCGTCCGGCAAGACAAAGGGAATAGAACGATGCAGGCTTACGGCGGGGTTAAAACCCCGCCCTCCTAACCATTCATGAATGATCCAGATTAGGTGTCACCACAAAATATTAGGCCGCAACGAGAGATTCAAGAATGCGCACAACGACAGATCAAGCGCTGGACATGCTTCAATCCGACGATCTAGTGGGCCTGGGCATGGAAGCAGATGCCGTGCGCCGGCGCCTCCATCCCGGAAACGTGATCACGTATCAGATCGATCGCAACATCAATTACACGAATTTCTGCACGGAATATTGCTCGTTCTGCGCATTCTACCGGCCTGCGGGGTCGGCGGAGGGTTACGTGCAGCCGCTCGATTCCATTTTCAGAAAAATCGACGAGACGATTGCCCTGGGTGGGACGGGTATTCTGATGCAGGGTGGGCTGCATCCAGACCTGAGAATGGACTATTATACAGGCTTGCTTTCCGCCATCCGGAAACGCTACCCGCGTCTTCACCTGCACTGTTTTTCCGCGCCTGAGATTCTTAATATGGCTGAGATTTGCGCCATGAGCGTCAACGATGTGATCGCGCAGCTCATGGACGCGGGCCTCGATTCGATTCCCGGAGCGGGAGCGGAAATCCTGGACGACGAGGTGCGCCATCGCATCGCGCGGCTTAAGTGTTCGACTGCGGAGTGGATCATGGTTCACCGCACGGCTCACCGGCTGGGGCTGCGCACCACCGCCACCATGATGTTCGGCGTGGGCGAGACGCTCGAACAACGCGTGAACCATTTCGAGCAGATTCGCCGCCTTCAGGACGAGACGGGCGGATTCACGGCGTTTATCCCCTGGTTTTTCCAGCGGGAACACACGTCCCTCGGACGGTTCGTCAAAGAGGAAGCGACGGCGGTGGATTATCTGAAGACGCTTGCCGTCTCGCGCCTCTTCCTGGATAACATTCTCAACGTGCAGGCATCCTGGCTCACCCCCGGACACAAAATTTGCCAGATCGCTTTGCGCTTCGGCGGCAATGACGTGGGAAGCATCCTGATCGAGGAAAACGTGGTGAATGCGGCGGGATGCACGAACACGTCGAGCGAAGCGGATCTGCGGCGACTGATCTCTGGCGCCGGATTCCGTCCCGCCAAAAGGGATACGCTCTACCGGACGTATTATCTCAACTGAAAAGTTTGCGGAATCCTTGTCCGTTCGCGGCCGCGACGTCTTATCGACGCCAAGGACGAATAGCCGCCGGCGGTGAGACGCCGTACTTGCGCGGCTTGCTTTGCGCCTTTCTTTCTACAAACGGAAGATCAATGACCGAGCTTCGTTGGAATCCGACGGTGCGGGAGTGGGTTTCGACGGCCAGCGCGCGCCAAGGGCGTCCGTTGATGCCGTCCGGATGGTGTCCGTTTGATCCCGGCTCGGGGCGCGTGCCGGAGCGTTACGACGTGCTGATTTACCCGAACGATTTTCCGGCCTTCTCGATTCCGCCGGCCGCGCCCGCGATCGATGGCGACGGCCTTTATCGCGTGAGACCGTCGCTGGGCAAATGCGACGTGGTGCTTTATCATCCGGGCCACAACAAGCTGCTCGCCGAGCTGCCTATCACCCACATCACCAAAGTGGTGCGCCTGTGGCGGAAGCGCTTCGAGGAGTTGCGAGCGATGCGGGGCATCCGGTACGTCCTGATTTTTGAAAATAAGGGCGCCGTGATCGGAGTCACCATGCCGCACCCGCACGGCCAGATTTACGCGTTTCCGTTTATTCCGCCCCGGCTTCAGAAGGAGGTGGCGGCGGCTCGCGACTACCAGCGCGCCCACCATCGCTGCCTGTATTGCGACATCTTGAAGAAAGAGCGTAGCGATGGCCGGCGCGCGATCGCTGAAAACGACTCGTTCAGCGCCTTTATTCCGTTTTACGCGCGCTGGCCGTATGAGGTTCACATCCTCTCGCGGCGCCACCTCGGGACGCTGGCTGACTTCCGGCCCGCAGAGGAAAAATCCCTGGCGCAAATGCTGAAGTGGGTGATTTCAAAATACGATAACCTCTACGGTTTTTCGTTTCCTTACATGATGGTGCTGCATCAGGCGCCCGTGCGTGGAAACACAAGCTTCTTTCATTTCCACATCGAGTTTTATCCACCGTATCGGAGCAAGGACAAGCTGAAGTATCTGGCGGGAGTTGAAACGGGCGCGGGCACTTTCCTGAACGACTCGCTGGCCGAGGAAAAGGCGGTTGAGCTGCGCGCCGCGCGCCCGGCGCGCGCGCCCGCGCGATAGGGAGAAGGATTGGTAGCGCCGATGCAGGCGCTACCGCACTGCACCGGCAATGCGCGTATGAAAATTGAGGATACATTCCGCGAAATCTTTGCAGCCGATCCCGACGTGGTCGTGCGGGCGCCGGGCCGGGTTAACTTGATCGGTGAGCACACGGACTACAATCAGGGATTTGTTCTGCCTGCGGCGATCGACCGCTACTGCTGGTACGCGGGGCGCAAGCGGCGCGACCGCCGCGTTCGCGCGTATTCGGCCGATTTCAAGCAGGAGTCTCAATTTGATCTTGCGTCTATAGACCGCGACGATAACCACCCCTGGAGTAATTATTTGCGCGGCGTCTCCAAATTCCTTGAGGAGAGCGGAAGCGAGCTCACGGGCGCGGACATCGTGCTGGGCGGGGATGTGCCGCGCGAGGCGGGGCTGAGCTCCTCCGCGGCCGTCGAGATTGGCGCCGCCGCGTTCTGGAAAAAGCTCGTGGGATTTTCTTCGGGCGCAGTAGCCCTGGCCAACCTGGCGCAGAAGGCGGAGAACGAGTTCGTGGGCGTCCCGTGCGGCATTATGGACCAGTTTATTTCGGCCCTGGGGCGCCGCCACCACGCCCTTTTTCTCGACTGCCGCGATCTGGCCACCCGCCACGTGCCGCTGCGCGCGAACACCGCCATCGTGGTATGCAATTCCGGCGTCAAGCGCTCGCTCGCGCAGTCGGAATACGAGATCCGTACGCGGCAGTGCAGCGAGGCCGTCGAAGGGCTGCGCTCCGCGGGTCTCCAGGTGCGTTCGCTGCGCGACGTGAAGCCCGAAGACCTGGAGATGGCAAAACACGTCTTGAACGACACACTGCTTCGCCGCGCTCGCCACGTGGTGACGGAAAACGACCGCGTCCTCAAGGCCGTCGCGGCGCTCGACGGGGATGATCCGGAGCGATTCGGAGAGCTGATGATCCAGTCGCACGCGAGCCTGCGGGACGATTACGAAGTCAGCAGCCAGGAGCTCGACACCTTAGTGGATATTGCACTGAAACAGCCGGGAGTGTTTGGCTCGCGCATGACCGGCGCGGGCTTCGGCGGCTGTACGGTGAACCTGGTGCAGCACGCCGCCGCCGCGGGCTTTGCCCAGGCGGTCAGGGAAGGGTACCAAGAGGCGCTCGGGTTGAAGGCTGAGGTCTATGCGTTTCGGGCGTCGGACGGAGCCTTCGCCTCGGATGGATTTTAGCTTTCCGCGGCCAGCGTTTCGGGTGTGGCGTTCGTGATTTCAAGCATCGGATTCATGCGCTAGAGGCAACGTTTGCGGTTTCGCTGTCTCTTCGTCACATCTTCTACGGCCTATGATCAGCGCCAATCCCTCACGGTAATGGGTTAACGCAAGAGACGATTCCCAGGCGCTCAAGAGCCGGCCACTGGAACAGAGATGGGCTTTCGGCTGCGATATTTCCCGCTTGCTCTTTGCGCGAAGTGGTCATAGGGTAAGATATTTGTTGCCCCGTAAAACTACTTAAGGAGGCTTTTCCGATGAACAACGATGGCATTTCGCGCCGCGACTTTATTCGCCGGTCTGCGGCCGCAGGGGTGACGCTGACCGCGCCGCCGTTTCTTCTGGAGTCTCGCTCGCTCGCTGCCGGGCAGCGCCCCGCGCCGCCAAGCGATACGGTCCGGTTCGGCATGATTGGCATTGGAATGCAAGGTTCGGGCGATTTAGCGGCTTCGATCAGTATTCCCGGAGTCCAATGCGTTGCCGCGTGCGACCTCTACGACGACCGGCACACCCTCGCTAACCAGATTATCAGCGGGGCAACCGGCGCAACCGTGCCAACGACGCGCCGCTACCAGGACCTGCTGGATAATAAAGAGATCGACTGCATCGTAGCCGCTGTTCCTGACCACTGGCATAAACAAATTATCGTTGATAGCTGTAATGCGGGGAAGGACATCTATTGCGAAAAGCCGATGACGCATAAAGTACCGGAAGGCTTCGCGATCATCGATGCCGCGCAGAAAAATAACCGCATCGTGCAGATTGGAAGCCAGCGGCGCAGTTCCATCGGCTTCGCCAAGGCGAAGGAGTTGGTGGAGCAAGGCGCCATTGGTGATGTATATTTCGCGGAAGCAATTCTTGGCCGGGGCTCCCCGTGTGGCGCGTGGGTGTATCCTCCTCCACCCGATCTTTCACCCGAGAACCTCGATTGGGAGACGTGGCTAGGCGACGCGCCCAAGCGGTCCTTCGACCCCATTCGCTTTGCGCGATGGCGTGCCTTCAAGGACTACGGTGAGGGATTGCCGGGCGATCTCTACGTCCATTCGCTCACCGGCATTTACACCGCCATGGGCGTCAATGAGCCTCCCGAGCGCGCGCAAACCGCCGGCGGACTCTTTCAGTTCAAAGACGGGCGCGATTTTCCCGATTTGATGACTACTCTTTACGATTATCCCAACTTCCGCGTGGCCGTCCTGATGACCCAAAATACCGACGAAGGCGACGAGATCACTCGCTTTCTCGGAACCCGCGGCCTCATTACTGTGCTAAACGAAGGCGATCACGTGACGGTGGCGCATCAGGATGGCAAAGACGATAGCCCCTGCTATTACGATTCGAGCTACCCCGCAAAGATGCGGACGGCTTATGAAAAGGAATGGCATGAGCAAAACGATCCGAAGTTGGGCACCGCAAAGCTCGTGGAGGGAGAGACCTTTGTCTATCCGCCGAATTACAGCGAACATCGTGAGCACTTGTGGCACTTCTTTCAATCGGTAAGAACGCGGCAGCCGTCGGTGGAAGACGCCGTTTTCGGCAATAACACGGCCTTGGGCTGCCACATGGCAAACTACTCATACTTCCGCAAGACCGGGGCGAGGTGGGACGCCGCCGGCAAGAAGATAACCGGCTGAACTTAGCGCCGTTCAATGGATCGAATTTTTGCCACTTGTGTGGCAAGGGCGGACGGCTGTCATTCTCGCCTGAAAATGGGGAAACGCAACTTTGAAGACAAATGGCTTCCGGCGTTCACCGTAGGGGCACTGCTTGCTGCACCCTTTGGACGGAGGGCGCAGCAAGCAGCGCCCCTACGCCCGGGTGTCGCGAAGCGACATGACAGCCTCAGCACAGCGACCCAATCACCGCGGGATGATCCGTTTCGATGGCCGGCGCACGTCTCGCGCGCGCTGCGACGAGTACAACCCTCAAAAAATCGCAGGGTCAAAAATGCCCCGAAGCGCTGCACATGACGCCGTGTATCAGGCGCGATTTTAATCGTGCCTATTCGTCGCGCAACATAAAATGTGGCTTTTGGCCGCCGCTGCGTGCATTTGAAGCGGCCAGCGCAGCGGCCGCGGCGTATCGCTGTCCGATGTTATTGAGTAGGGCGGTGGAGAGCGTTGCAGCGTTGCCCAGAAATTGCGTTCGCGTCAGGTTGCGCTCACCCCTTCGGCGCGGTCATCGCGGCTTCGTCCAAGCCTTTTCAAAGAAGCGCAGCCAGTTGCCGTGCATGATGCCCTCTACGTCACCGTCTGAATAGCCTCGTTTGGCCAGAAGGCCGGGGATTTGTTGCAGGTCAACAATCGTGTCGAGGCCGTGCGGGCACTGCTCGGTCCCAAAGCCGCCGTCGAGATCGCTGCCGATCGCCGAGTGCCGGGCATTTCCGGCCAGTTGGCAAACGTGATCGATGTGATCGACCACCGCTTCGATGCCTACCACCGAGTTCGACGTTTCGCCCCGAACCCACCCTGGATATAGCATCCAGGCGTCGAAGGCCGCGCCAATCACCGCGTCTCGCTCGATCAGATAACGGATTTGATCGTCGCTGAACTGCCGGTCGTCAGGAACAAGTGCGCGGCAGTTGTTGTGGCTGGCAAGCACCGGACCTTGAAACAATTTCACGGCCTGCCAGAAGCTGTCATCCGCAAGATGTGTAACGTCGAGGATCATCCCGGTCTCGTCCATCGCCTTCAACAGATCCTGTCCCTTGCCCGTCAGACCGCCTGCAGCAGCGGTGCCGTGCGCATAGGCGCTCACGCCGTAATGGGCGAGGCCCACAACCCTCAATCCGTCATCCCACCACTGCCGCGTCTGGTCAGGAGAAACGATGGGGTCGGCGCCTTCCATGCTGAGAATGAAGCCGAGGGAAGCAGATTGGTTCTTCTCACCCTTCCAGTTCGTGATATGGGCCGAGAGGCTGGGCCAATCCTTCAGCATGCGAAGCTGGCCTTGCGCCTCCATCACGCGGTAATAGGCGAGCTGCCCCTGCGCCATCGCATAGGCAATTTCCTGATTTCTGTAATCAAGCTTGTCGTCGTTCCGGCGGCTCGCGCGCGAAAGAACGGTGGCCAGGCAAACGGCGACATCAGCCCTGCGAAGCTCCGGGAACGCCACCGTGTTCCTGCCTCGATTTCTGGCGTTCATCCCGGCTTCGAGGCTGCGGATTTCCGCCACCGGCCGCGTGAGATCGCGGTTCCAGTTCAAGGCGTTCCACGATAAATCAAGATGAGCGTCAATAACGATCATGGTTTCCCTTCAGGCCGGCCGCGGCCTTACGCCTGTCTCGGCATGGATTTCAATCCCGGCGCCGAACGCGAGGTTCTTTGTCTTATGCCCTCTCTCAGGGCAAGAAACGATCAACGTGTCTGCTTCGTTATTGGGTCGCCCCTGGTGGAGGCCGAGACCCCTCACGCCGGGGCCCCAAGTGCCTCCGAAGGGATGCCTCAGAAGCCCATGATTGGTCCCCGGCCTGTTGTAATCGTCATCGCCTGCAGTACTGCGAATTCTCATCCGTGCCAAAGGTGGATGCACGATAACTCCTGCTGCTTGGCGTATTCTCTCATTTCAATCCGCTTTTTCAAAGGAGCGTTTTGGGTACGGCAGCGATTTCGTAAACCGTCACCTCAAAGCGCGCGACACAGCAGTTTACGAAATCGCTACAGGGCCACACATAATGTGGCGCATTGGCGACGTCAATCGCCGCCGGATTCAGGTTCAAAGCGGGTAGCCCCTCCAAGATATCCCTCCTCTTCCTTCTCGCGCTCTTCCCACCACTTCGTATTTTCGGCATATACTAATTTCGTTTCCGTTAAATCGAGGCAGGTGCGAACAAGGAGAAAATAATGAGCAACGAGGCAAACCAAAAAACGACCGCTCACGTGAACCGGCGCGACATGTTGCGAGCCATGGCCGCGGCGCCCGCGGCGGCAGTGTTTTCGGAGGCTGCGCGCGGAGCAAACTCGGGCGACTCCCCATCGTCCCCTCCGTCGCCGGAGCGGAGCCGCGTGCGGGAGATCCACGACGCACAAACGAAGATCCGCATTGGCGTCTTTGATACCGCCTTTCGATATCTCACCACGGAGCAGCTCATTGGCGTAGTGAAGGAGTTGAAGATTGAGGCAGTAGAGATCGGCTCGGGAAACGATCCGGGCCAAGCCCACTGCGACCGCGAAGCTCTCCTGGCGGACAGCGGCAAACTCCGCGCCTACCTGGACCTTTTTGAGAAGAATGGGCTCGTGATTAGCGCTTTCAGTTGCCACGGCAACCCCGTCCATCCGGACAAGGCTCGCGCTCAGCGCGAGGATCGCGTTTACCGGCAGTCGATCGACCTGGCATCGAAGGCCGGAGTCAGCCACATCGTCTGCTTCTCCGGCTGCCCGGGTGACGGGACAGGGAAGTATCCCAACTGGATCCAATCGCTTGAGAGCGATGAGTTCGTCCACATCCTCGACTGGCAATGGAACAAGGTGCTGATTCCTTACTGGAAAGACCTTTCCGCCTACGCCCGCCAACGCAACGTGAGAGTCGCCCTCGAGATGGATTCGGGCGACGCGGTTTACAACGTATCTTCGCTCCTCAAACTGCGGCGCGCAGCGGGTGATAATATCGGCGCGAACGTGGACCTGAGCGGCCTGTTCCAACTCGGAGTCGACCCTGTCGCCGTAATTCAGAAACTTGGCGAGGAAGGCGCTATCTACCACATGCACGGCAAAGATATCCTGCTCAACCAAAGGAATATTGGCGTCAACGGGCTTGTGGACCTGACTCCTTACGATGACATCGTTCACCGCTCGTGGTCCTATGCCGATATTGGATTCGGGCACGACCTCGGCCCGTGGAAAGCCATCGTGGAAATGCTTCAGGCCACGGGCTACCACGATGTGATCAGCATCGAGCACGAGTCGCCATTCACGTCGAGCCGTACCGGCGTGGCTCGCAGCGTCCAAGCGCTGCAACAGATATTACTCGATCGCGCCCAGATCCTGTAGCCGGGGAGCCTGGGTCTCACATCCTGTCTGGCAAGAAGCAGTGTTCCGGCGCCGTTGCGAAGAATCAATCTGTCGCAGCGTCCGCCCGCCCGCGCCATCGCAGGCGCCGCCTCGGCCAAATCCCGTTACACTCAGAGCCTGGTTTCGCACAACTCATTTACAAGCGGCAAAGACGAACGATACAATAGAATATCGTGCGCGATGCAGTTCGCGGCTCCGAGCGGGGACTGCGGCTGCGGTAGACCTCCGGCAATTCCTATGGCTGAAATCACGGCGATCTATCCCGGATCGTTTGATCCGATTACCAACGGCCATCTTGACCTGATCCAGCGTGGCAGCCGTTTATTTGACCACCTCGTGGTCTCCGTGCTGACGAATCTGCAGAAACAGCCTCTGTTCACTCTGCCCGAACGCGTGGAGATGCTCCGACTGGTGACGGAGGACATGCCCAACGTCGCCGTGGACACGTTCAACGGGTTGCTCGTTGATTATGCGGCGGCGAAGAAGGCGGGAGTGATCCTGCGCGGCGTGCGTGCCTTTTCCGACTATGAATATGAGCT
>JBOGJT010000162.1:0-7362 GCA_050745065.1 Terriglobia bacterium | reverse complement strand
GCCCACATCCAGCGTTCCGGCCGGCTGAGAAACGCCAGCGGCGACATCAGGGTAATCGGCGCGCCGTGGTACAGGCTGAAGAGCCACGCGCCGATCAATCCCATATCGTGATAGAGCGGCAGCCAGCTCACCACGATATCATCGGGGCGGAAGCCCACACTCCATCCGATACCGCGCACGTTCGCCAGCACGTTTGAATGTGTCAGCACCACGCCTTTAGGATCGCCGGTGCTTCCCGACGTGTATTGAATGAAGGCAATCTCAGCCGTGCCGGGGCCGCGCGCAGGTAGTTTGGCGCCCGATTGGCTTAGCGACTCAACGCTGGTCACGTCAATCAGGCTGGGAATGCTCAGCCGCATGATATGCGAAACGGCGCGAACGCGGTCAAAACTGATGAGAAACCGGACCTCGGCGTTTTTCAGAATCAAGACCTGGCGGCGGACGTACTCCTCTATTTTGTCGGCGCGCGCGGGGGGATAAATAGGCACGGCGACGCCGCCCGCCAGCATCACGCCCAAAAACGCGTAAAAGAAATCCGCGCAGGTAGGAAGCATGATCGCCGCGGTTTCGTTGGGCCGCAATCCCGCGCTGACCAGCCCTGCCGCCACGCGGGACGCCATCTCGAGTAATTGTCCGTAAGTGATATCGCGGCCAGAATCCTCCTCGAGCAGATGGATCTGCACGCGGTCCGGTTCGAGCTGCGCGTGGCGGCGCAGAACTTCGGGCCAGGTTGCGGCGGAGACGGGTGGTTCCGGGGCCTCGCGGGCGGGTTGCACGATCCGATAGCGTGCGCCACCCGTCGACGGCGATACGCCGTCAAAAATCGCGCGCGCCCAGTCGGAAGGAGTCTCGGCCTCCTGCGCCACTTCCTCGGGCAGCCGCGTTTTGAACCGCGCTTCGAGGCGCACCAGCAGCTCCACGCGTTCGAGGCTGCCTAGGCCAAGGTCACGGTCAAGCAGAGACTCCGTGCAAAGGCCCTCCGCCGCCCGCGTCGATCCCAGCTCAAGCAAAAGCTCGCGCACCACCTCCAGGATTTGCCCCTCGACAGAGCCCGCTTCAACTTGTTTGGGGATGGTTGGCATAACGACTAAATCTTAAACGCCCAGTCGCGCACGACCTCTGGCTGTACCCACTTTTCGATGCCAGCAACCTGGTTGTTGATCCAATAGTCTTTCCAATCGATGATTTCCGGGCGCCAGGGTAGCAGTTTGCGGTCAGCCTCAGACAGTGTGGAAAAAGCCTCCCGGATATTCTCGCACTCAAAAATGTAGCGGTTTTGCAGCACGAAAGGAAGGTAATGGTCGAGCGTCTGCTCGCGGAATTTGGACTGTAAACTGAGCTTGCGGAGCGCGCCGCTGATCTCCGTAAGCGGACGCGCGCCTGGCATTCGCGCCTTTTGCAGACGGCCCGCTAACCGGGCTAGCCCGCGCTCAGCGCGTGCGGCGCGCCTTTCGCGCTCCCCCCGCCGGATTTCCGCTTCATGTTCCGAAACGAAGTGGACCTTTTGCCGGCGCCGCGCTCCGGCGAGCCAGGCGGCAAGCGCGCTGCCATCCGCCAGGCCGCTCTTCGTGCGGCTTCGCGCCTCAGCGTCAAGCCATCGCACGATCGAGCCGAGATCAACTGGATTTACGTCCGCCGACGCCAATTGATATACAGGCGCGTGCCGTCCATCGAGCAGCAGGGCGGCGACGACGAGAATCGCTGCAGCCACCATATCCACGGGAATCACTTCGAGAGGCGCGTCTTCCCTCACCGGCCAATCCTTCTGTCCGCCGAGCGCCATCAGCACCAGCGGCGCGGCGGTTCGACCGCCTTCAATCCAGCCGGGAAAAGGAAACTGCCAGGCGCTCTCGACGATAGCGGGGCGGACGATGGCGTAATCCAAATCCGGCGTTGAGGCGATGATTTGCTCCCCCAGGCTTTTAGCATACGTGTAAGTGTTGACCCAGCCCCAGTCGGCGGCGCGCTGTTTACCGAGCGCGGTAAGCCTCTGCGCCAACTCGCGTGAGCGCCGGTGAGGGTCTCCGCCGTCTGACTCGTATATTTGGCGCACCATCTCGCGCGCGTGGCGCAGCTCCTGATCACAATCGAAGCTCGCGTCGCTGGGTCCGCGCCGGTGCGGGTAATGGCCGCGCACGGGCGCGGATTCTTCAATCAACCCGTCCGATTCGCCACACACAAAGCCGGTGGATACGTGCAGCAGCTTTGCGTCCCAGCGCCGCGCAAGCGCGATCACGCTCTCAACGCCATCAACGTTAGAACCAAGGGAATCGTCGAGCGGAGGAAAAAAATCCACACGGCCCGCGCAGTTGATAATCAGGCTCACCCGGCCGGCGAGGTCCGCGACCTCATCGTCAGCGAGACCGCAACCGGGCGCGCTGAGTTCACCGGCGATGACATGGATCTTCTCACGCAGAAAATCGCCGCCGCGCCGCGCGCCTATCGCGGCGAGCGGCGGCGAGCCGAGCACTTCCGTCTGGAAGCGCTCGCCGCCGGAAAGTCCGGTTCGCGGACGCATTAGAATGTGCAAGCGCTCGAACTCAGAAACCCGGTCAAGCAGCAATCCCAGGATAACCTTCCCCAGAAAGCCGTTCGCCCCGGTGAAGAAAATCTCGCGCTGGCTAAAGGACTGGCCTACGCTAGTCAACTCCGCCTCGCATACGCTGGCCTGCCTGCTGATTGCGCCATGATCGTCGATCGTCGGGCCGTCATCGTAATCTAAGTTTTCGTGCTACCCACGTGCACGCTCGGGCTCCCGTGCCCAAGAGGCAACCGGGGGAATGTTATCGGCCAGCTTTGCCCTTTGTCAAGGATTCACAAGGGTATTTACATGGCGCGCAGCCACAATGCCGAAACACGAGGACGGACTCCGTCGCTCGCTTTCCATAGGGGCGCAGTGCCCTGCCCCACCGCGTTTGACCGCACCAAACAGCGCCTCACTGATCCTTCCATGCCCGGCCATCGAGCCCGAACCAAAGGCAAATCTGCGCTCTAGAATAATCGAGATTGAAAAACGGCGCCCGATGGGTGCTCCTCAGCGTAGGTCGCAACGTCCCAACGGATGCGCGGAAAGCCATTTGGATGTAAGATATATACCGTTCGCTGGCTTCCATTTCCCTTTGCAGGCTAAACATCTAATAATCTTGGGCTTGTAGGGAGAATTACGCCTACGCGTAGCTATCGGAATACCAGAGCGGCTCCTTCACTTTTCTCAGAATGACAGTGGAGCGGCCGGTTCTTGCAGGTTCTGTGAGTTTCCTGTGTCTTGCAGATTATAGGCACAAAGATTGAAAGTAGACTCTCGCTGGCGGGCTTGCTCCAGTAGAGGCATCACTCCCTAACCCTCGGTGGTGGGCGGCGATGTCATAGGCCCAATCTTAGAAAGACGAGGTGAGACTATGAGCACCATGCCATTTACGAACCCCCCGGACGTGAACGCTGCGGTTCAACTCGGATCTAAGGAAGAATTAATTCGCCAGCGCCTCGAGCAGGAGCGGTTGCGGCTGGAAAAAGAAGCTGGGGTTGAAAGACGGGAGAAAGTGGTTTTCCACCGTCCGGTGGAGAATCCGTTCGTGCGCTCGCAGCGGGACAGCACCACGATCCTGTTCGGCGGCCTAACATGGAAGCACGAAAAGCTTGTCCACGGCGCGCTCGAGAGCTTGGGCTACAAATGCGAAGCCCTCCCAGTGCCTAATAAGAAAGCGTTCCAGCTCGGGAAGGAATACGGGAACAACGGCCAGTGCAACCCCACTTACTTTACCGTCGGCAACCTCGTTGAGTACGTGCAAAATCTCGAAGAAAAGGGCCTGAGCAAGAAGGAGATTATTGACCGTTACGTGTTCTTCACCGCCGGCGCCTGCGGCCCGTGCCGGTTCGGCATGTACGAGGCGGAGTACCGCTTGGCGCTGCGCAACGCCGGATTTGACGGATTCCGCGTGCTGCTTTTTCAGCAAGGTGGCGGCTTAAATCAGGCGGAGGCCGCTGCCGGCCTCGAAATGAACCTCGATTTCTTTTTGGGCATTCTGAACGCGCTCAACATCGGCGACGTCATGAACGATGTCGCCTATCAAATCCGTCCGTTTGAAGTGAACGCCGGGGAGACGGACCGCGTCCTCGACGAGTGCATGGACATGCTGCAGGAAGTGATGCGCCGCAAGCGGCCTTACACGCTGGAAGGCAAACTCGGCTCCATGCTGAAAGGGACGTCGTTTTCAGGTACAGCGGAACTCCTGGGCAAATTCGTGAACCAGTTGTACGGCGACGATTACACGGCAGCACTCAATGAGGTGCGCGACCGCATGAACGCGATCCCCGTGGACAGGACGCGGGTAAAACCACTGGTGAAAATTACCGGTGAGTTCTGGGCGCAGACCACGGAAGGCGACGGAAACTTCAACATGTTCAAGTTCCTGGAAAAAGAGGGCGCACAGGTGCTCGTCGAGCCCATCGGCACCTGGATCATGTACATGATCCATCAAGCTAAGCAGAAGATAAAGGATGAGAAGGGCCTCGACCTCATCGCCAACGGCGTCTCAAAATGGAACCTCGCCAAAGTATTTGGCAGCACGCTGAATACGAAACAAAAGCTCGCCAAGCTGGGTTTTGCGGAAGTGGTTTTCAAGCGCGAGTACAACCGCCTGATTGAAGCGCTGGGATCGCTGGCCCATCACCTCACCGACCAATACGAGATGCAGCGGCTTGGCCATCCGTTCTACAACTCGAGGGCTGGCGGCGGCGAAGGCCACCTCGAAGTGGCGAAAAACATTTACTACTCCAACAAAGACCTCGCCCACATGGTGCTGAGCCTGAAACCGTTCGGCTGCATGCCCTCCACTCAATCCGACGGCGCGCAATCCGCCGTGGTCTCCCAGTACAAGGACATGATCTTTCTGCCCATCGAAACCTCCGGCGAAGGCGACGTGAACGCGCACAGCCGCGTGCAGATGGCTCTTGGCGAAGCGAAGGTGCGCGCGAAGAACGAGATGAAGACCGCTCTCAGCGAAGCGGGTTATACGCTCGAAGAGATTCAGGGCTTCGTCAAGGATCATCCTGAGATGCAGCGGCCGCTTTATCAATACGGCCATCGCAAGGGCGTGGTCAGCGTCGCCGCGAACTTCGTGCTGCACACCGCCGAGCGCATGAAGGCCGAGATGCGTGAAGCCGTGGCGGTGGGGTAGCCGATTATCCCGGTTGCGCCGGACGCAGACGTCATACAACTGGGGGTGCGCCATGTGGGGAAAAGCCAAACCTATTCCAGACGGATTCCACACCATCACTCCCAGCCTGGTGGTGAAGGACGCCGCCCGCGCCATGGACTTTTATAAGGCGGCGTTTGGCGCGGAAATCAAGAGCGTGCACCGCACTCAGGACGGCAAGGTGATCCACGCGGAGCTTTTGATCGGCAATTCCATTGTGATGCTCAACGACGAATTCCCCGGGGCGAGCTCGAACCCGCCGCAACCCGGAAGCAGCGCGAGCGTGACCCTGCACATCTACCTCGAAAGCGCCGACGAAACGTTCAACCGCGCCGTCACCGCAGGCGCCACAGCGCTCATGCCCATGGCGGACGCCTTTTGGGGCGACCGCTACGGCCAGATCAAAGACCCCTTCGGGTACGTATGGTCTGTGGCAGTACACAAAGAGGATCTCTCCTCCAAGGAAATTGAAAAGCGCGCGAAGGAAGCGTTCGCCAAGATGCCGCAAGCCCACGCGCAGGCAAAGTAAGGCGTGGCCGCGGAACGTGTCCCGTGCCGCGGCCACCAAGATTTGATGGCATCCCCCGAAAGCGAGGAATCATGAATATTCCGAGCCCTAAAAACCTGATGGTCGGTTTGGACGTTGGATCGACCACGGTCAAATCCGTCGTCGTCAATCGTGACAACCAGGAGATCCTCTGGAGCGACTATCAGCGCCACGACACGAAGCAGCCCGAAAAGTGCCTGGAGTTCCTCAAGCGCATGGAAGCTGACACGGGGATCAAGGCGGGCGAGACGCGCATCTTTATCACCGGATCGGGCGGTGGGGGTGTTGCCGGGTACATTGGCGCAAAGTTTGTGCAGGAAGTGAACGCGGTCTCACTGGCAGTTGAGCACCTCTATCCTCAGTGCGGCTCGGTCATCGAATTGGGCGGCCAGGATGCCAAGATCATTATCTTTAAGGAAGACCCCGAGACGGGCCGCAAGAAGAAAATTCCTTCGATGAACGACAAGTGCGCAGGAGGGACCGGCGCCGTCATTGACAAGATCAACGCCAAACTGCGCATCCCCGCCGACCAACTCTGCCAGATGGGCTATTTCGGATTGAAGCTGCATCCTGTGGCTGGCAAGTGCGGCGTCTTCGCGGAAACGGACGTGAACGGCCTTCAGAAAAGCGGCGTGCCGCCGAACGAATTGATGGCCTCGCTCTTTGAAGCCATCATTCAGCAGAACCTGGCCGTACTGACGCGCGGAAACACGCTGCGGCCCGTGGTGCTGCTCCTGGGCGGCCCCAACACCTATATCACCGGCATGAGAGATTGCTGGAAGCACAACATTCCGAAAGTTTGGGAAGAGCGCAACTTCCCGCTGCCCGAGGGCAAAGACCCGAAGGACCTCATCATGGTTCCCGAAAATGCCCAGTATTTCGCCGCGCTCGGCTGCGTGCGCTACGGCATGGATGAGGACGAGGACATCGGCATTTATCAGGGTTACGAAAAGCTCGAATGGTACATGAACGTAGGGCGCCTTGAAGAGAAAAAGAAGCGGGGTGGCAGCGGCCTTTACAAGAGCGAGGATGAGCTTTCTGCGTTCAAGGATCGCTACCGGCCCAAGAAGTTTGTGCCGCACACGTTCCAGGCCGGCGAGCACGTCGAGGCCTTCATGGGAATCGACGGCGGCTCCACGTCCACCAAAGCCGTTCTGGTCAATCATCAGGGCGAAGTGATGGTGAAGTGCTACCAGCTTTCCAAGGGTAATCCGCTGGAAGACACCAAGGAGATGTTTGCCAACCTGCGGCAGCAGGTCGAGTCACAGGGCGCATCGGTTGAATTGCTGGGAGTCGGCTCGACGGGTTACGCCAAGGATATTTTGAAGGATGTTTTGCAGGCTGACGTTGCCATCGTTGAGACCGTGGCGCACACGGAAGCGGCCCTGCACTTTTACCCGAATGCTGACGTCATCTGCGACGTGGGCGGCCAGGACATCAAGCTGATCATCCTGCAGGATGGCCGCGTAAAAGATTTCAAGCTCAACACGCAGTGCTCGGCCGGCAACGGCTACTTTTTGCAATCCACCTGCGTGGGCTTCGGGCACGACGTGATGGACTACGCCGACCTCGCGTTCAGCGCCAAGGCGATGCCCATGTTCGGCTATGGCTGCGCCGTCT
>JBOGJT010000161.1:0-5601 GCA_050745065.1 Terriglobia bacterium | reverse complement strand
TCCGGGAGAGCAAAATACCCGCCGCGCGCCGCCGCAATTGGCCGGTGCTCTTGAACGGAGACGAGATCGTCTGGGTGCGCGGATTTCCACCCGGCGGGCGATTCGCGGCGACGGCTGCAACCCGGCGGGTGCTGCTGATTGAGGAAGAATCCGTGCCGTAATACGAGCCGGCCCGAGGCGCTGAGTGCACGGTGTTGAAGCGAAATCGCAATGAACGTAAGCAGCGTGGTGCTAAAGAAGCCCGGTGTTAGAACACGCGCGAGGACCATCCGGCCCAGCTTAAAGGCGTTACCCGAGCCGCGCCTGAGGGTGCTTTACACGGAGAGCCAGATCCGGGAGCGCGTCGCGCAGATCGCAGAGAGGATTAACCGCGACTACCGCAAGCAGACGCTGCATCTGGCCGGGTTGCTGGATAATAGCTTTGTGTTCATGGCGGATCTCACGCGCCAGATACGCGTTCCTCTCGTTTGCCACTTTCTGCACGTTACCACGAAGGATCGCACCTGGCACGGGCTTCCCTTGCGCGAGATTACATACGGCCCGAAGGCGGAACTCACCGGCAAAAACGTCTTGTTGGTGGACGGTGTCTTGCAGACCGGTATCTCGCTCGATTTCGTGATACATTCGATCCAGGATCAGGAGCCGGCATCGCTGCGAACCGCCGCCCTAATCGTCAAGGCAAGTGCAAAAAAGGTAGGGGTATCACCCAACTACGTCGGCTTCAGCGCCGCCAAAAAGTTCCTTGTAGGCTATGGCATGGGCTACGAGGGTGAATACATGAACCTGCCGTACATCGCCGAGCTGCAGCGGGACTAACGCTGGCCGTTTTGAGGCATCTAATCCAGGTAGAGGTACTGGATGGGGCACAGCGGCGGGAATGCTGCGGGCGTAGCCGTAAGGGAACGCTCCAGACTTAATACCGGCCGCCGCGTGGAGTGGCTGCGTGCTGCGAGCAGCGTGAAGAGCCGTTGGGAGGAAGTGCAGTGAATTCAACTGTCAAAAACATCATTTTTTGGGTGATCATGGTGGCCACGGCCGTCCTGTTATGGGCCGTCGTTAAGGCCAGCACTGGGCAAAAGCCGGCTCAGCTCACATTTACAGAGTTCACCCAGGAAATTGACAAGGGCACCCTCAAGCAGCTTACGATTGACGGCTCCGAAGTGTCTGGCGTCAAGAAGGACAACAGTAAATTCAAAACGATCATTCCCGCCAACTACCCCGACATTTATAAACAGCTCGAGGCCAAAGGCGTCAACGTCACCATCAAGGATAATTCCGGCAATTCCTGGCTCTCGTGGGTTGGGAACGGCATCCTGCCCCTATTGATCATCGTGGCCATATGGATATTCTTCATGCGGCAGATGCAGACAGGGGGCAATAAGGCGCTCTCCTTCGGGAAGAGCCGTGCCCGCCTGCTTTCCAGCCAGCAGAAAAAGGTGACCTTCAAGGACGTTGCCGGGGTCGACGAAGCCAAGGACGAGTTGCACGAAATTATCGACTTCCTTAAGGAGCCGCAGAAATTCCAGAAGCTCGGCGGCCGCATCCCCAAAGGCGTGTTGCTGGTCGGACCTCCAGGAACCGGAAAGACTCTCCTCGCGCGCGCCATCGCGGGCGAAGCCAACGTTCCCTTCTTCTCCATTTCGGGCTCGGACTTTGTGGAGATGTTTGTAGGCGTCGGCGCCTCACGCGTCCGCGACTTGTTCGAGCAGGGCAAGAAAAACGCGCCCTGCATCATCTTTATCGACGAAATCGACGCCGTGGGCCGCCATCGGGGCGCTGGGCTGGGTGGCGGACACGACGAGCGCGAACAGACGCTCAATCAACTGCTGGTCGAGATGGACGGGTTCGAGTCAAACGAAGGCGTGATTCTGATCGCCGCCACAAACCGCCCGGACGTGCTGGACCCGGCGCTGCTTCGTCCCGGACGCTTTGATCGCCGCGTGGTGGTTCCCCGCCCGGATGTGGGCGGGCGCGAGGGCATTCTGAAGGTACACACCAAGAAGATTCCGCTGGACGAGGACGTGAACATCCCCGTGCTCGCGCGGGGAACACCGGGTTTTTCCGGCGCCGATTTGGCGAACCTTGTGAATGAGGCGGCGCTGCTGGCCGCGCGCGAAGATCGCCGCCAGGTGACGATGTGGGACTTTGAGGCTGCTAAGGACAAGGTGCTGATGGGCGCAGCCCGCAAGTCCATGATCCTTTCGGACGACGAGAAGAAAACCACCGCGTTTCACGAAGCCGGGCACGCGGTGGTGGCATTGATGGTGCCTTACGCCGACCCGCTCCACAAAGTGACCATCATCCCCCGCGGCATGGCGCTCGGCGTGACCATGCAACTGCCGATCGACGATAAACACACTTATTCGCGCGATTACCTGGAGTCACAGCTTGCCATCATGATGGGCGGCCGCTTGGCGGAGGAGATATTCCTCGGCCACATCACGACGGGCGCCGGCAACGATATCGAGCAGGCCACGGAGATGGCCCGGAAGATGGTATGCGAGTACGGCATGTCCGACCTTGGCCCGCTCGCCTACGGCAAAAACCAGCAGGAAATTTTCCTCGGGCGCGACCTCGCCACGCAGCGCGACTTCAGCGAAGATACGCAGATCAAGATCGATCAGGAAGTGAAGAAGTTCGTCATGACGGGCTATCAGCGGGCCAAGGAGATTCTTGGATCGCATCGCGAAGCCATGGTCCGCGTTGCTGAAGCACTGTTAGTTCACGAAGTGCTTGACGGCGCTGACGTGAGATTGCTGCTCGATGGCAAGCCCTTGCCCGAGCGCCGTAAGCCGGAGCCAGCCACCCCGCCACCCGTTGCGGCAGCGACCACCCAGGTTCTCAAACCCCAAGTCGCGCCAGCTTCTCCTGGCAAGGAGCGCCCGCAGCCGGCATAGCGGGTTGCTGCAAAAGTCTGCAAACGTGTTATTCTGGTGAGCCGAATGCGGCGAAGCCGCCTGGAATCTTTGACGAAACACGAACGCAGATTCCTCACTTTGCTTAAAATATCAACTGAAAAGCGCTTTCGGCCAGCGTCTTACGGCTGCAAGGTTCGATCTAGCGAACCTTGAGCGGCAGAGGTAGGCCCATCATCGAGGCCCAAAGGGAACCGGAGGCGCCAAGCTCTGCCTTTGAGTCCTTCGATAGCCACCTTCTTTTGGATGGGTGCCTTGGTGACGAATCATTTTCGGCGAATCGAAATTTCTCACCACCTTGGCGGCTGGAATCGGAGGGTAGGGTTGAAACGCCTTCCTTCGGCTGCCAGGATCCTTGCTGGTGAGAAATCCGCGCTTAACCATTGCTGAGGATTACATATTATAGTGACACCAAATGCTGTAGCGGCGGCCTCCGGCCGCCGGTTTTTCGGCGCTCAGAGAGCGCTGCTACGGCGGAATCAGTCGCTGCAATACGTAATCCTCAGTAGGCAGGCAAACGTGAAATCAAAAATACTGCCGATCATCGCGCTCTTGTTGGCCGCGCCACTGTTGAGGGCTCAGGCTCTTCCGGGGGATATCGAGCCCATCTTGAAAGAGCCCCTTCAATCGCCGCAGGTCGTAACGTTCCAACTGCAGCAGTTCTTGATGAAAAGGGTTCCACCGCTTCCTACCCCGTCCAGCGCCGGTCAATGGACTGCCGAGGGGCAGCGGATACGCCGCCATCTCGTACAGGACGTCATCTTTCATGGATGGCCGCGGCAATGGGTAAATTCCCCGCCCCAATTCGAAGACCTGGGCACGGTGCCTGCTGGCAAGGGATACCAGTTGCACAAGCTGCGGTACGAAATCGTGCCTGGGTTTTATTCCACGGCGCTTCTGTATGAACCCGATCCGCTAAAGGGCCGCGTGCCTGCTGTGCTCGACGTCATGGGCCATTTTCCTGAGCAGGGCAACAAGATCGAGTTCGAGCAGAAGTTGTGCATTAACCAGGCGCTGAAAGGAATGATTGCGCTCAACCCCGAATGGATCGGCATGGGGGAGCTTCAAGGAAAGGGGAATGAGCATTGGTTTCAAGCGCACCTTAACCTGGTGGGAATGAACGGCGCGGGGCTTTTTTATCTGGCCATGCGAAGGGGGCTGGATTACCTTGCGCAGGATGCCAATGTTGATCCCAAACGTATCGGCATGACCGGATTATCCGGAGGCGGATGGCAAACCATCACTTTGAGTAGCCTCGACCCGCGAGTTGATGTATCCGTCCCCGTCGCGGGCTACACTACGCTCGAAGGAAGGTTTGAGCGCCTCCCCGGAGAGCCGGGAGACCTCGAGCAGAATGCGACGGATTCGCTCGTGGGCGCAGGATATTCCGTTCTCACGGCCATGCGCGCCCCGCGTCCCACGCTGCTGATCTTCAACGCCGAGGACGATTGTTGCTTTCGCGCTCCCCTGGTCAAGCCTTTCGTCTTTGAGGCAATCCAGCCTTTTTTTAGATTGTATGGGAAGGAAGACCGGCTCCGCTTCTATCAAAACACAAGCATCTCGGCTCATAACTACGGTTTGGCCAGCCGCCAGCAAGCCTACGCTTTCTTTTGCAAATACTTTCACCTTCCAGCATGCGGGACGGAGATTCCCGTTGGGCAAGATCTCAAGAGTTACGACGCGCTTCGCGTAGGGGTTCCAAAAGATAACCTCACGATTCTTGGATTAGCCCGGAAAGTAGCGGCAGGCTTGAGCCGGCCGCCTATACCTCGAGACCCGGCCGCCAGAGCGGGATGGTCCACCGGCGAACGCGCAAAACTCGCGGACGCCGTGCGGTACCGACCGGTGAAGATCACCCATGCATGGTACGAGTACGATACCCATCACAACCAGGTAGAATCGCTTTCGTACCGTTTCGAGATGAGCAACGGGCTGGGCGCAACCGGGATCTGGCTGAAACAATCGTCAACCCGAGCGCACGCGCCCCTGACCATTGTTTTGAATGATGGTGGCAAGAGGACCGCAGCAACCGAGCGATGGAGCCACACTGCGGAAGTTGCCAACCGCATGGAACGAGGCGAGCAGGTGCTCGCCGCCGATCTGCTTTTTACCGGTGACGATGCACCAACAGCTCCCACGTATTTTTTCACGGAAATGCTTGCCGCAGCCGGCGAACGTCCGCTCGGCATGGAGGCCGCGCAGTTGATCGCGCTCGCGGAGTGGGCGCAAACCAAGTGGACGCCATCACAAATTCGCGTGGAAACCACGGGCATTCGCAGCCAAATGATTTCCCTGGTTGCCGCCTCGCTGAAACCCCGTCTATTCTCCGAAATCGAAAACCACGGCGGAATGAGCAGCCTTAGTTACCTTTTGGCAAAGCCCGTCCCGTATACCGCCGCGCCCGATTTATTCTGCCTTGACCTGTACAAAGATTTTGATGTTGATCAGTTGGAGGCGCTGGCGTGTCCGTCGCGGGTGATCGAGCGAAGCCCGGTCAGGCTGTTATCCGGAACGCAGTGAAGCGCGTGCGAAACGGCGCCCCGAAACATGCGTAGGACGCGTGATGACGGGCGGGGAGGGGAATCGGGGCGGCTTCTTCGCTGCCCACGCGCTCATCCGGCAAGACTAAGGACATCGGAGGCGCCTTTTAACGGCACGGCCCAATCTTAAAAACCGGCCGTGCCCT
>JBOGJT010000160.1:0-2499 GCA_050745065.1 Terriglobia bacterium | reverse complement strand
CGGCAGCCGCTACTCACCGGAGGATGCGCTGCTTCCTGGAAGTTTTCCGGGTGAGGGAAGCCCGTACGGCTGGTCCGCAGTCGTTAACAGCGAGCTCCAGGCGGCGCTTGGTCTGCGCTGGTTGCTGTGCTACGAAGAGCACGATCGCGACGTCGTGCACCTGCAGAAGGCTGCGCCCGCGCAGTGGTTCACCCTGGGAGAAAGGATTCGGGTTCACAATTGCCCCACGCGCTTTGGGCCAGTCAGTTGGACTACCGAGGCCCTCGCGGGTGTTGGGGATCGTCCGGCCTGGAAGGTGGCCGTTCAATTCGCTAAGCCGTTTGCCGCTGATCTCGTCGTTCACATTCACCCGCCCGACCGGAAGCCGTTGCGCAGCGCATCCGCCGGCCGCCTGGAAGGGAATCAGGTTGTACTGGCCGCGGCCATGACCTCGGGGGAAAAGGAAATTCAAATTGAAATGCGATAGCTGGCGGCATACGTAGATTGTCTCCCGCCCGGCCGGGTGACGAACGCAAACGACAGCTGAACATCGATTGAAATGACAGGCGCCTGCGTTGCGTCCGCGCTACCCTTTTTGATCGAGTGGTTTTGTGGCGGCGGGATAGCGTTCGAGCTGTTCGACGAGAGACTTATCGCCCAAACGTTCTGCCTCGCGCGCGTGCTTCCACGCTAAAGTCAGTTCGCCTTGCACGGCAAAAATCCGCCCGAGGCTCGCGTGCGGGGCAGCGTAGCTGGGATCGAGGTCAATGGCCTTGAGGAAATACTGAATGGCTTCGTCCGTGCGCCCGCGAAAATGTGCCATGGTCCCAAGAGCGAAGTGGGGTTTAGGATTGAGCGAGTCAAGTTCCAGCAAACGCTGCTGCTCGCGGATCGCGGCTTCCTCTTCAGAATCGAGCGCCGGTTGAATCACCGTCTTTCGCCAGAAGGACATCGTGGAGACTCGACGCTCCGGATGCGGGGATCGAGATCGGAGGGTTGCGCGCCAGAGGAAGAATTAGAGGCTGCGCCTCGGGTAAGGTTCTGAAACACCGGGCGCGAAGGCTGGAGGATTACTGCGCCAGAAAGCCTTCGAGCGTCTTCTCCACCGACGTCGCGTCCATCGCCTCGCCCGCATTCAGGCGGTCGAGCACGCCGCCAATGGCGTCCTTGGCCGCGTCCTTTTTGAACCCGCGGATGAAGCCGTCAAAAAAGTGCTCGCCCGCCATGGCCCGGCTGATTTCAAACTCCTTGTTGTGATCCTGAAGCTCCGTGAAATACACCACCTTGTACCGGCCTTGGTAGGTGGTCTCCTTATAAATCTCAAACATGATCTTGTCCGACTCAAAAACCATTGATAAGCTCGAATTTAAAATTTCAGATTTGAGATTCCAAATTTCAAATCTGAGATTTCGAATTTGGAGTCTCAGATTTCAAAGCGATAGATTGGGGGCGGATTTGTTCGAGCTCGGCAAGGAAACCTTCCCGATCGTGTGACGCTTTTTCGCGCCGCCGCGTCCGCTCATCGAGATAACGCTGGCCCTTAATCTCCGTGTTTTGTAGCTTATCAGCCCACGCGCGCAATTGCCGCGAAATTCCTTCAGCTTCCAATTTCAGATTTGAGATTGGAAAACTCCGGAATGCCGTCGAGCAGACACAGCATTGACCGAACTTCACCCGCTGACCCACGAGCTATATAAGGAAAAGTCAGCAGCTCTTGTGTCGTGCCTCGCTCAAATCCTTCCGCAATGTTGTTGGAAACCGAAACCGCCGCGCGCTCGATCTGATCGCACAGACTTCGCTGCCCTATGAAAGGCTGATGTTTGGTGAAGGGGTAGACCTGCTGTCCCAGCTTGATCGCCGCCTGCGAGACGGGAAGCTGTTCAAAGCGGTCGTAAGTCATGCAAATCTCAAATCTCAAATTCTAGAATTGTGTATAGCCCAATGCCGAACGCTCGGCGCACTCCCAAGTGGTAGCCACGGTCAGTGCCTTTCTGACCGTGGGTTTTTCCGGCGGCGCAAGAAAGCTGACTCAATCTTCCTGTCTTATGGCGTTAATCCCCACTGGCGTTTCGGCTTCATAAGGAGTGGGCGGTGGCCCAACAGGCATCGCGTCCATTTCGGCGCGCAGCCTGGCTTCGAATTCGCGCAGCTTGCCGCTGACACCCTGCTCTTTCTTCTTGTTGCGCACCATATCTTCGCGGTAGCGCTTGAGGAAGTAGCCGATGGTTTCGACGCGGATCTTGATAGATCCCGTGGGTTTGTTTTCGTCGATGTCTTTGAAAGAGAAATAGGGCGTACCGGACTTCGTGACCGTCTCCTCGACCACCGAGTAGATGGGCGCGTCATGCCCGCACTTGAAACTCGATAGCTCGAGCGCCACCAGGTTCGGATGACGGGCGGTAAACTTCGCCGCCCAGACTTTCTGCGACGTGTTTTCGCTGTAGCTGTTCTTCCACACGTCCCGGATGTCCATGGGATCTTCGATGAGTCCGGCGTCGATATCCTCCTTGAAGAGCGGCA
>JBOGJT010000159.1:0-10209 GCA_050745065.1 Terriglobia bacterium | reverse complement strand
TACGTGGATGCCGGACTTTAAATTTACTATGGTCGATGTCTACGGCGATGACATCACCGGACCCGATCAAATCTAGCATATTAGCCAGGTATAACGTGCTGCCGCCATTCGCGTTTCCGATTTCAATAATGATTTCGGGGCGAACTTCGTGAATAATCTGCTGATAAACCCAGGCATCGAGAACGTTCTTCCAAGCGGGCACGCCCATCCAGGTGACCTTGTCAAACAACAAGTCGGTCTGGTAGCGGATCAACCATCGGCGCAAACTGAGGTTCCATCGCCGCCTGTAATCCTTGCGCATCGGGCGCAGCCAGGTAGAAACCTTCTGGGCGAAGAGAGATGGATTCTCCACCAGCAGCTTCCTGTTGCGGGTCCACCTGGTTTCGTCCTTGGGCGCAGTTGGCATGTGGGAGGGTTGGCAGGCCGAAGCTCCGCCTCGCAAAACCTGCATGGCCGGTGGTTATTATAGCATCTTCGGTGACGCGTTATGCTCGGCCAGGCACTACGGATAAGGCCGTTGCGGCGAAGGCCACGCAATGAAAATCGTAGCGCCGTGGCTCCGGCGGCAAGCCGGCCAGACACCGTCTCTACGCCTATTTTCACGGCGGCTGCTTCGCGGAGCTCGGCGCAGCATTTCGAACTGTTCCGCCACCCGCGGGCCATGAATTTCCAGTACTACGTCGGGTCAACCCCGCCTGCCTGATTCGACCAAACCTCCTTCAGGCGCGAGAATGGGATCACCCGCCACGCTGTCATGATTGCAAAAAAGACGATAAACCCCGCGCCGCACGTTTCGCAGAGGAAGAGCGCCAAGTGCAAGCTGCCATGGACAGGGCCTATCCATAAGCCCAATCGCCACATCACAACCCCTGCGAGAACGCCGGCCGCAAGGTCCTTACCCGCGAGGATTCCCAACGCGCGGTCGCAGACTTCGCGGACGTCCGCGAGGTTCTGCGCGTAGGCCACGACACACGTCGCAAGCAAACTGGTGAGTAGCGCCAGCGGAACGCCCTTGGAGCCGAGATGCAATCCGAAAACATAGACGATGTCTAGCGCGACGGTGAGGCCGTAGTACAACCCGCAGATTCGCAAAAAGCTCCGCATTTCGTGCCGGGCAAACAGGTAGTAAACCAGCAGCCGCACCGCGGACCAGGCTAACAAACTGAGGCTATAGCAAAAAAAGATCAGCGCCATAAGGCCCGTGGCTTGCGGAGAAAAGCGCCCGTGCTGGAACAGCAGCTCCATGATCGGCCGGGGAAACAGAAGACAGAAGGCCATGACGGGAGTTACAAGAACCATGCTGATTTCAAGAGCGTCGCGGAAAATGCCGATTCCGGCGCTTCGCCCCGTCTGGGCGGCGCGCGCGAGCGAGGGCAATGCGCTGGTTCCGACGCTGCCGGTAATCAGCTCGCCAATCGTGCTCATGATTTTAAGTCCGTAAGTGAGCGCCGTGATCGTGCCGGGAGGAAGAAAGGATGCGATGACCCGCTCGATCAGCGTCAGGGCCTCCCAGCCTAGAGCCGTCAGAAGCTGCGAGGCGCCCGCCCGGCGCAGTTGCTGGAAGGACTCACCGGCGCCGCGGAATGCCAGGCTGTAGCGCACCGGGAAGGACCGCAGAGTGTGGCCGCCCAAGATGCACAATTGCAAGCCGTAGCCGGCAAAGTAGCCCATGACGATGCTGTAATCTCCATAACGGTGAAATCCGAGCAGGATAAAGGCGATCACAGTAACGTTGCGGAAGAAGCGGGCCGCCGACCCGATGGCAAAGCGGTGATGGCTGAAAAGCAATGACCGGAAGACTTCTGCCGCGCCCGCCGGAATGATAATGAAAAAGAGCCAGCGGGCAAGCTGCGCGGACATCACGGACTGTGCCACGGTGAAACCCGGTGCAATGCCGCGAATGATCCATGGCGAAAATGCCGCCCCGAGGACTGCAATGACGATCATTCCCAGGGCGGCCATGTTCAGGGCATAGCTGAACCCGTGCCACAAATCATCCGCGCGGCCAGGCGCGTCAAAAGAAGAGAAAAATGGCACGAGAGAAAATTGTCCTGTTGCGGTGATCAGGGTAGTGATCAGATAAGGAATGGTAAAGGCGATGTAGAACGTGTCAGACCCGCGCGAAAGACCCAGGTGAGCGGCAATGCTGATCTCAACAAGTATTCCAGTGACACTGCCTAGAAACGAAAAGAATCCGATCACCGTGGCGCCGCGCAGCAGATGTCGCTTGGAGGGCATAGCGGCTCAGGGGTGGACCATAAAACTCAAATTAGAAATTGAAGATTAAGAATCAGAAAATTGAAAATAGAAATCACTTGCGTTTGCGGGAATGGCTGGCTGAGTGGCGGTGCGCGGCGTTGCCTCGGAAGCTTTCACTAAATTTGCCCGGATAGCCGCCTGTAATCAGCCTCGGATTCTGGCGGCCACATCACCCACAGCGTGTAAATGCCAAGCGCCGTGCCGAAAGGGACGTGGATCAGGGAAATAATGCCGAGGACAATGGTGAGAGTCCGGCCCCACGGCTGGCGCTCCATAAGACCCCACGCGGCAACGAACGCGGCCGCCGCGTATGCCAGGAAAAATACGCCGACGAAGGCTGAAATCGGCATCATCAAGGCTCGCACATGAAATGGAAGGAAGGGAAGTCCGAACGTGCGAAAGAAGAAGAGCATTCCAATTCCAGGGACCAGACGAAAGAATCCCCAAACCAGCCATAGGATCGCCAAAATCCGTATGTGACGATTCAGCCTGCCGCTGGCAGTCCCCGCGCCGGGCGGAGCGCCGGCTGACTGCACGCTGTACCTGGGCGTCATTGTCCTTCCACAGGCGTTGCAAAAGTTTTGACCCTCGATAACGGCCGCGCCACAATTTTGACAAAACACGCTGCACCTCCTGTGTTACCGCTGTCATGATATACGCCGGGCTTGACCGATTAGTTCCCAAGTCGCCGCGCCAGCGTTCAACACCGGATTTTTGCCCATGATACACCAGAACGGGCGAAAGAATCCGGCGCCGCCACCGCACGACCGCGGCGAGCCGGTTGAGAGTGACGCTTTCATCCAAATCGGGACCGCGGCGCAAAGGTTCGGTTATAATAGAAGGGATCAGGCGCGGCCGGCTGGACGTGACGGAACCAGGACCGGCGGCGCGGGCCGCGACCGGGAGGAAGGGATGGCGGAACAGGTTTTTATATTTGATACGACGCTGCGCGACGGCGAGCAGTCACCCGGCTGCAGCATGAACTTGCCCGAGAAGCTCGAGATGGCGCGCCAGCTTGACCGCCTCCGCGTCGACGTCCTTGAAGCGGGCTTTCCCATTGCCTCGCAAGGGGATTTTGAGGCCGTCCGGGCGGTGAGCGCGGAGATCCGCAGACCCATTATTGCGGCTCTCGCGCGAGCCAGCGAGTTGGATATTGACCGCGCCTGGGAAGCACTGAAGGACGCCGCGCGGCCCCGCATCCACATCTTTCTTGCGACCTCGGATATCCATTTGCAATACAAACTGCGCAAGACGCGCGAACAGGTGTTGACGCAGATTAGCTGGGCGGTGGGTCACGCCAAATCGCTTTGTCAGGATATCGAATTTTCTCCCGAAGACGCGGGAAGGACCGACCGCTCCTACCTTGTCGAGTGCTGCCAGGCGGCGGTCGAGGCGGGCGCGACGGTGCTCAATCTGCCGGACACGGTCGGCTACTGCCTGGAGTCCGAATACCAAGAGATGTTTGCCACGGTCAAGGCGCGCACGCCTGGTATGGACCACGTAACGCTGAGCACGCACTCCCACGATGATCTGGGCCTGGCCGTGGCCAACACGCTCGCGGGCATCCGGGGCGGCGCGCGGCAGGTGGAGTGCACCATCAACGGTATTGGCGAGCGGGCGGGCAACGCAGCGCTCGAAGAAGTGGTGATGGCGCTTCAGGTGCGCTCTGACGCGCTGCCGGTCTTTACCGGAATCCGCACGGAAGAGCTTTACCCCTCGAGCCAGCTCCTGGCACGCGTTACCGGCATGTTGGTGCAGCGCAACAAGGCCGTGGTTGGCCGCAATGCGTTTGCTCACGAGGCCGGCATTCACCAGGACGGTGTGCTGAAAAAGGCGATCACTTACGAAATCATGCAGCCTCAGACCGTTGGGATGACCTCGAACGAAATCGTGCTCGGCAAGCACTCGGGCCGCCACGCTCTCGCCCAGCGCTATGAGGCGCTCGGTTATCCGTTGGCTAAGCCCGAGCTCGACCACGCGTACCACGCCTTCACGCAGCTTGCGGACCGCAAGAAGCTGGTGTACGACGAAGACCTGATTGGCATCATTTCAGCCGGACTCGAAACCGCGCCGGACACGTTCACGCTGAAGACGTTTCAAAGCATCTCTTCGAACGAAGCTCAGTCCACCGCCACCGTGGAGTTGGTAAAGGATGGCCAAACTTTCCGGGACTCTGCCACGGGTGAGGGATCGTGCGACGCCGCGTTCCGCGCCATTGACCGCATCACCGGCATCAACGGCGCGGTGAGTGACCTGGCGGTGCACACCGTCGGAGAGGGAGCGCTGGGAGTGGCCGAAGTCACGATCCGGGTGCGGTTTGGGGGCCGCGAGTTTAGCGGCAAGTGGACCAGCCAGAACATGGTTGAAGCGGCAGCCCGAGGCTATCTGCAGGCCGCGAATCACGCCATTTACGAGCTCAAGCGCGTGGAGGAAGCCGCCGCCGCGGCGCCCCGGTCACTACACACCGACCAGCGCGTCGACCGCATGTTTCCCGGCGGATATTGAGGTTTGCCGCGCGGAGCGCTGCTTTCGAACTTCTTTCAGTTGACCGGCCGGCGGCCAGACGCTGATCTAGATTCCACGATGAGAGTTAAATTGCTGTTCTTCGGATTGGCGCGCGAGCTCACGGGTGTCACGGAAGAGGTGGCGGAGCTACCTGAAGGCGAGAAGCTGGCCGGTTTGTGGGCGCAGACGGAGGAACGGTTTCCCCGTTTGAGAGAGATTTCCGGTTCACTCCTGACGGCTGTGAACCAAGCCGTGGCGCCGCCGTCGAGCGTTTTGCAGGACGGCGATGAGATCGCTTTCCTGCCGCCGGTGAGCGGCGGCGAATCACAGAGCTTTTGCCAGATTACGCACGATCCGATTCACACTGCGAGGCTCGCCCATGCGCTGCAGGCTGCGGGCGATGGCGCGGTGGTTGTGTTCGAGGGGATCGTCCGAAACCGTTCCGCAAATCGCGAAACCCTCTACCTGGAATACGAGGCATATGAGCCCATGGCGCTTCGCGCCATGGAGGAAATCAGGATGGAAGGGAAGCGGAAGTTCCCGGTGGACCAGATCGCCATCGTTCACCGCACCGGGCGGATCGAAATTGGCGAGACGAGCGTGGCTATTGTGGTGACGGCGGCGCACCGCGCGGCTGCCTTCGAGGCTTGCCGTTACGCCATTGACGAGTTGAAACGGCGCGTCCCGATCTGGAAGAAGGAGTATTTCGCGGACGGGTCCGCATGGTCGGAGGGCGAAACACGGGGAACCGCGCACGCCGCAGCGCCTGTTCCCTACTGAGCGCAACACATTACGGTGAGATCAAGTTTTGCAGCGGCGGCCTCCGGACGCCGGTTTTTCGGCGCTCAGAAGCTGTGAAAAAATCGGCCAGCGATGTCATTCCGAGCAAGGCGAGGAATCTCGCTCTTTTGTTTCCAACAAAAAGCAGATGCTTCGCTACGCTCAGCATGACAGCTTCAATTTTTTCACACCTTCTCAGAGAGCGCCGCTATAACGAAAGCTGTCATCATAATATGTAACGCTTAGTAGGGGCGCTGTTCTGCGCGTTCTGGTGTCAGCGCCGCCGGCGGGCCACCCGGGAGCTTCGCCCACACAAACTATGGAAAACTTTCTTCCGGCTGCGATAGAGATCGCGCGCGAAGCCGGTGCGCTATTGAACGAACGCTTCGAACGGCCGCACGAGATCGTCTATAAACGCCCGCAGGATATCGTCACCGAGGCGGACCGGCGCTCGGAAGCGCTCATTACGTCACGCCTCCGCCAGCGCTTTCCAGGCCATGACATTGTGGCCGAGGAGGGAGGCGGGCACACGACCGATGCCGAGTATTGCTGGTACGTCGACCCTCTGGATGGCACCACTAATTTTGCCCACGGTTTCCCTATGTTCTGCGTGTCGATGGGCCTGGCGTTACGCGGAGATGTGATTGTGGGGGTGATCTATGACCCCACGCGCGACGAGCTCTACACGGCCGAGCGCGGAGCAGGGGCTTTTCGCAATGAAACTCGGCTTCGCGTGTCGACGATCGATGATGTCAAAGATGGGTTGTTCGCCACCGGCTTTCCGCCCTATTCAGCGGATCATGAGCGTAATATTCAGTACTATTTCCGTTTTACCGAGATCTCTCACGGCGTGCGCCGCGCCGGCTCCGCCGCGCTCGACCTTTGCATGGTGGCAGCGGGACGATTTGAGGGTTTCTGGGAGCTGCAACTCAACCCGTGGGACAAGGCTGCGGGCGTATTGATGGTCACGGAAGCGGGCGGCCGCGTTTCCGATTTGAGCGGGGCGCCTTTTAAGCTGCTAGAAGGTGAAATATTCGCTTCGAACGGTCTAGTCCACGAATCGGTGATCCAGGTGTTTTCTGATGTTCTGGCCTCCAGAAGCTGAAGGGCAGTGCCAAGGGCAAAAATTGAGCCATTGAATCATTGACTCATCGGCTCATTTAAACAGACACCCGCGGCGACAGAGTAGTGTTTCAATGACCAAATGGAACAATGGTTCAATGATTCAATAGGTGGTGGCGGGCCATAGGCATCATGCGGGGATGTATTGCTTGTCACTCGTCACTGTCTTTTGGTGAGATCATTATGGCCCGGCAATCCATCGCGCCGAAGTTTTGGAAGCGAAGACCGCTTACGCTGCTGGCGCTCAATGCTCCCAAGGCTGATCTTCCGCCCGGTAGCTTTTCTGCCGATCCGGAAATCACTGAGACCGTCATTCACTTGTCTCGCCTGCCCGCGCAATACGACGGTCTGCGCATCGTTCACCTTACGGATATCCACCTTAGTCTTTATACGCCGATTGAGGAGGTGCAGCGTGTGGTGGACTTGGCGAACCGGCTGCAGCCCGACGTGGTGGCCTTAACCGGCGATTACGTGACGTTTTCTCCCACTTACATTTGGCCGGTGGCACGAGCGCTCGGGCGGCTGCGCGCGCCGATGGGGACCTTCGCGGTGCTGGGCAATCACGACTTCCGCGCCGGCGCTGACGAGATCACTCGCGCCCTACGCGCGCAGCGTATTCGCGTCCTTCGCAACGCCCACTTCGCCTTGCGGCGTACGATTGAAACGTCCAAGACGGCAAAACTCTTTGAAACGGAAAAAACCTCCAAGACTTGTTCGGCAGGCAAGCCGCTCTGGCTGGTAGGAGTGGACGATTCGTGGGTCGCGACGCGGGACCTGCCGGGCGCGCTGCGGTCGGTTCCGGATTGCGACGCCAAAATTCTTCTGTGCCATAACCCGGAGGGTATTGGAGAAGCTTCGCGGATGGGGATTGACCTGATGCTCTCGGGTCACACTCACGGCGGCCAGTTGCGCTTGCCTATTTTGCGCTCTATCTACCGCTCGATACCCGGAGAGCGATTCGTCGAAGGTTGGAACCGGCTGGGAGATACGCAGATTTACGTGAGCCGGGGAATCGGCAAAGTCGTCGTTCCGCTGCGCGTCGCCTGTCGGCCCGAAATCGCCTGCCTCTCGCTCTGCCGGAATTAGTGCGGATTACGCATTACGGTGGCGCAAAACGTTGTAGCACCGACCTCCGGCGGCCGGTGTTTCGACGCGCAGAGAGCGCGGCTACCGCGAGGCTTTGAGGAACCGCCGCAGATCGTCTTTTTGGGAGGGATTCTCTTTCAGGATGCGGGTGAGCAGGCAGCGGAATTCGTCGCCCGCGATTTTCTGAACCGTGCCCCGGCCGCGCTGAGGTGTAAAGGCCAGAATGTGATCGAGCCCGGGCCGGCGTTTGAGAGGGCGGCTCAGGCGGAAGGCTTGGCGGGGCGGGCAAAAATCAAGCAACGATCCTGCGCCCTGGTCATGCCCGTCCGATGCCGCACGGGCAAGGCCAACGAGTCGCTTGCGGTCGACCTCATAGCAAAGGAATACGTCGCCGCGTTTCACTTCCTCGCGCAAATAGCGAAGGCTCGAAGCGCTGCGGATCCAGCCCCCCTCACCCATCCCATAAGGCCCACCCGCTGGCGATCGGAAATACTGATCAAACTCCCAGCCCCGGCGCGTGTTGATCTTGAAAACCCAGGCTTTGGATTGGATCATTGGATCATTCATTCATTGAGTCATTAAAGGGCAAGGTCTTCGGAAATAATCCAATCATTCTAATGATTCAATGAATCAATACGTTCACTCAATCTGAATCACCCTTGCCTGGCTCACGGCGGGAATCGATTGAATTTCCTTCAGCACGCTGGCGGGAATCTGGTGGTCCACGTTGGCGATCGCAATCGCTTCCTTGAGCTGCGGGTTGCGGCCCAGGTTGAAATTGGCAATGTTGATGTTGCCGCTTCCGAGCACCGTGCCCACGCGGCCGATGACGCCCGGCACGTCTTGATTGCGGATGAAAAGGATCACCCCGCGCAAGGGCGCTTCCACGTCCACATCATTCACGCCGAGAATGCGCAGCGAATTACTCGGCCCGACCATGCCCAGGACCGACGCCTGGCCGGATTCGGTACGAAGCGAAATGCCCAGCGAGTTAGCGAAGGATGCGCGGCGGGCGCTGCGGAGCTCGTTCACTTCGACCCCGCGCGATTGCGCGATGGAGCCAGCGTTGATCAAGTTAGCCTTCGTCTCCTCGGACATCACGTGATTGAGAATGCCTTTGAGCGCGGCGTTCTTGACCAGGTGGGTGTTCAGATCCGCCAGGCCGCCGTCGTAGCTGATGCGGACTTCATTTAGCGCCCCGCTCACGACCTGGGCCACGAAGGAGCCGAGGTTCTCCGCCAACTGAAGGTACGGCGCAAGCTTCTTATATTCCTCGGGCGAAACAGAAGGCATGTTCACCGCGTTGCGCGCCACGCCTTGCAGGAGGTAGTCTCTCACCTGTTCGGCGATGCGGATTCCCACGATTTCCTGCGCCTCTTCGGTGGATCCGGCGATGTGTGGTGTGGAGAGGACTTCGGGGTGCGCGATCAGGCGCTCGTCCGTGGGTGGCTCCTTTTCGAAGACGTCGAGCGCGGCCCCGGCCACCTGGCCGCTCTCAAGAGCCGCCAGCAAATCCGCTTCGTTGATCAGCTCGCCGCGCGCGCAATTGATGATGCGAACGCCCTTCTTGGTGAGCGCGAGCGTGCGGGCGTTGATCAGGTGCGTGGTTTCAGGCGTAGCGGAACAGTGGAAGCTGATAAAGTCGCTGGTCTTCAGAACCTTTTCTATCGAGACCAGCTTCACGTTTTGCTGCCCGGCAACCAGCGAGGAGACGTAGGGATCGTGTGCAATCACTTCCATCTGGAAAGCCTGCGCGATCCGTGCCACGTCCATGCCGATCATACCGAGGCCGATCAGCCCCAGCCGCTTGCCGCGCAACTCGGTGCCCAGGAACTGCTTCTTCTCCCACTTGTGGTCTTTCATGGAACTGGTGGCCTGCGGAATGCGGCGTGCAAGCGCAAGCATAAAACCCATCGTCTGCTCGGCCACGCTGGTAGCGTTACCGCCCGGTGTGTTCATCACCACGATGCCCTTTTGCGTGGCGGCCTCCATATCTACATTGTCCACGCCCACACCGGCTCGCCCGATCGCGCGGAGCTTTGGCGCCCCGGCCAACAACTCCGCCGTCACCTTGGTGGCGCTGCGGATGACGAGCGCGTCTGCATCCTGAAGCTCTTCCTTCACGCCGTCCTTCTTGCCCGCAAGGTAGACCACCTTGAACGTGGGCTCCGAGCGCAGAACCTGCAAAGCGCTCTCTGAAACGTTGTCCGATACAAGAATTTTCATGAAATTCTCCCCTTGCTATTCTGTAGCGGTGACCCTACTTAGGATGACCTATCACCGTGACGCTTTTCGTTGTAGCGGCGCGCTGTAAGCGCCGAAAAACGGGTGGCCGGGGGCCACCGCTCCCACATTGATGTCACTAAAATATGCAATCTTCAACCGTCTGCTACGACATCGGAAGCTGCCGCCGTTTTTGGATGGGTGCAAGGGCGCTCCCGGACTGCCCCTGCGGAT
>JBOGJT010000158.1:0-28910 GCA_050745065.1 Terriglobia bacterium | reverse complement strand
GAAACCGCACGCTGGATTTTTCAGTGAACTTGTAAACGCGCGGTTCAGACGGCGGTCAGGCTGGGTTTTTGCGTTTCTGCTTGTGTCAGCGCTCATCCCTTCATCGCGCGGCATATGGGCTTCGACGCCGGGAGGTCCAAGCGTAACGCGCAGCAACCCTGGAGCTTTCCCGGCGCGAAAAGGTGCGCAAAAGGCCGTCGCGGCTCGCCTGCGCCTGGCCTATGACCGGCTTCCACTCAGCTTTGAGCCGAACCGCGGGCAGACCGCTCCCGAGGTGAGCTTCCTCGCGCACGCGCCCGGCGGCGCTGTTTATTTGGCCCGCGACTCTGCCGTGCTCGCTCCTGCGGGGTGCGCCTCGCAAGCGCCCTGCTGGGTGCGGATGAAGTTGGCGGGAGCAAATCCTGCATCCCGCGCGCGCCCACTAGACGAGCTCCCCGGACGCAGCAATTATTTCGTGGGAAGGAACCCGCGAGGCTGGCGCGTCGGAATCCCGCAGTATGGCCGCGTTGCCTATCCGCGCATTTACCCAGGCATCGAGCTGATCTATTACGGCAATCCGCAGCAACTGGAATACGACTTTGTGGTGCGGCCGCATGCGAGCCCTGCGCTCATTCAGCTTGAGCTGAGCCGCCCGGGCGGCGTGCTTCCACTGCGCTTGAGCGCGCAAGGGCGGTTGGAAGCGACCATGCCGGGAGGCTTGCTGTATTTCTCCAAGCCCGCGGCCTTTCAGCAAGACCGCGCTGGCAACCGCCGCGCCGTTGCCAGCCGCTACGTTCTCGAGCGCAGCGGCCGGGTGGGTATCCGGGTGGGCGTTTATGACCGCAGCAAGCCGTTGATCATCGATCCATCGCTTGTTTATTCCACTTACCTCGGAGGGAGCGGAGGCGACAGCGCTACCTCTATTGCCATCGATAGCTCGGGCAACGCCTACGTGACCGGGGGAACGAGCTCGACGAATTTCCCGCTCTCGCCATCCGGCACGGCGCCCGAGCAAAAGACCAACGCGGGAAGCTCCGACGCCTTCATCACCAAGTTGAATCCCACGGGCACCGCGGTGGTTTACTCCACATATGTAGGGGGCAGCAAGTACGATAAAGGGATGGGCATCGCGGTCGATAGCTCCGGCAACGTTTACGTGACCGGTACCACATCATCGCCCGACTTTCCCACCACCTCCAAGGTCTTCCAGGCAGCCTACAAGGGCACGGGAAATTCCGAGGTGTTCGTACTCGAGCTCGCGTCGTCCGGCGCGTCGCTTACCTACTCAACGTATCTAGGCGGGAGCGGCGGTGACTTCGCCGGAGGCATCGCGATCGATTCCACCGGGAACGCCTACGCCACGGGCTCAACCTCGTCCGCCGACTTCCCTCTTCAAAACGCCCTGCAGAAGGCTTTGGCAGGCGCGTCAGACGCCTTCGTGACGGAGCTGAATCCCACTGGAACGTCCCTGGTTTACTCTACCTTCCTTGGCGGCACGAATGCCGACAGCGGGCAGGCGATTGCCGTGGATAACGTCGGCGAAGCCATCGTGGCGGGCTTCACCCTCTCGAGCGGCTCGACGGGCTTCCCTACCCAAAATGCCTTGTGGCCAGCAAGTGGAGGCGGGGGTGACGCGTTCATCGCCAAGTTGAATGCCGGCGGCAGCGCTCTGATCTACTCCACCTATTTCGGCGGCAGCGGCGAGGATCGCGCGCTCGCGGTGGCGACTGACGCGGCGGGCGACGCCTACGTCACCGGCTCGACACAATCGCCGAATCTCTTTACCAGCCCTGGCGCCTATCAGCCCACGCCCGGCGGGGGCACGGACGCCTTTGTGTTGATGCTCAACCCTACAGGCTCTCAAGCCATATACTCTACGTATCTCGGCGGCAGCGGCAACGACCAGGGAAACGGCCTCGCGGTGGATGGCACGGGCAACGCTTACGTCATCGGCTCTACAACGTCGCCGGATCTTCACCCGGTCAACCCGCTGCAAGCTGCGATTGACCAGGGTGGATGTTCGGGCGCGGGCGCGACCTGCGCCTCAAACGCCTTTGTGGCGGAGATCAACCCGCAGGGGACTGGCTTGGTGTACTCGACGTATCTCGGCGGCAGCGGGCCCGACTACGGACAGGCGATCGCGGTGAACGCTTCGTCGGGAAACGCATATGTAGCCGGTACCACAGACTCCTCGAATTTTCCCGCCACAGGCGGCGCGTTCCAGGCGGCGTATGGCGGCCAGGGAGTCACAGGAAACGGGTTCGTCGCTGAGGTTTCCCCTGTGAACGCTCCGGCCCTTGCCGTGAACCCGCAGAGCATCGACTTTGGCGCGGAAGCGCAGGGCTTTTCCAGCCCTACCCAGACCGTCACCCTGACCAACGTGGGCAGCGAAGCGCTGGCCATTTCGGGGGTCGCGGCGTCGAGCAGCTTTGCCGTCCAGAGCAATACCTGCGGAGCAACGCTTGCAGCGGGCGGAGCGCAGTGTACGGTGGGCGTTCAGTTCACACCGAGCACCACTGCTTCTACGACCGCCGCTATGACAGGCACGCTCACCATCACCGACAATGCCGCGGGCAGCCCGCAGACCGTGGCGCTTTCAGGAACCGCATCGACGCCAGCCCCGGCAATTACGTTTACCCCGGCGTCGCTCACGTTCGCAAGCGTACTTGTGGGCGCCACCAGCGCTCCTCAGACACTGACGCTTACCAATAGCGGTACGGCCCCCCTGAGCATTACGGCGGTGACGATCAGCGGCGCCTTTACGGAAACCGATAATTGCGTCACGACCCTGGCGCCGAACAAGAGTTGCACCTTCACGGTGACGTTTGCGCCCACAACCACCACGGGGACAGACGCGTCCAATACCTCTTCGACCACGGCCAGCAATACCGGCTCGATCGTGGTGACGTCAAACCTCACGGGCACCGCCCCGGCGGCGTCTCTGGCGGGAACCCCGGTCGCAGACTTCTCTTTGGGCGTGACCGGCCCATCCTCTGTTCCCACCGGCGGGGCCACATCCGCCACAATTACCGTCGCCGCCACGAGCCTGCTCACGTCGTTTACCGGCAATATCACGTTTGCCTGCTCGTCGGAAGTGACCTGCACCTTTAACCCCACGCAGATTACACCCGCCCAGACAACAACCGTCACGGTGACCGGCCTGGCGGGTAGCAGTGGAGCGCCCAATCCCAACCCCGTCACGTTTACCATCACCGGAACCAGCGGAAATCAAACCTTTGCTGCGAACGCGTCGATCGCCACTCAGAGTTTCGCGCTTTCCGCCACGCCGCCGCTCGCGACCGTCACCGCGGGCCAGTCGGCCACCTACACCGTCACCGTATCGTCGATCAACGGATTCAATCAGCCAGTCGCCCTGTCTTGCCCCAGCGGCCTGCCAGGTTCGGCCACGTGTTCGTTCTCGCCGAGTACGGTTACGCCGGGTCCGAATTCGCCGCAGACGTCCGCCCTGACGATTACAACCACCGCCCACACAGGGACATCCTTCGCGCTTCCGGCGGGACGAAGCGCGCCCCCTCCGGGAAGCCGCCGCCTTTTGCGCGACCTGGTTTTGATGGCACTGCTTGCCGGCGTGGTTCTCACATTGAAACGGCGCAGGCTTGCCTGGATCATGTTGGGCTTGGTGGTGTTGATGGCGCTCATGCTGGCGAGCTGCAACATGGGCTACTACGGCTTTACGGGCAGCAACCCTGCTCCAACGGGTTCGCCCTCGGGCGTTTACACGGTGAGCGTCGCGGGCACGTTTACCCCGGCGGCAAGCTCAACCACGCAGACCGCAAGCCAACAATTTACCGCCGTTAATCTGGCCGTAAGGTAAACCCCTCCGCCATGATGAACCTCGGCGTTTTGATTTCAGGGCGCGGCTCAAACTTCGGGGCGATCGCGCACGCCGTTGCGGCGGGAACGGTTCGCGCGCGGATAAGCCTGGTCGCAAGCAACCGCGAGGAGGCGGCTGGCCTTGATCGGGCGCGGCAGATGAACCTGAACGCGCAGGTCATTCCGTCTGCCGGGCGTGTGCGGGAGGAATTTGAGCGTGATTTGCTTGCCGCTCTGAACGCGGCTGACGTCGATCACGTCTGCCTTGCCGGCTTTATGCGCGTTCTCAGCCCGTGGTTCGTGCGGACCTTCCGTGGCCACATTCTGAACATCCATCCTTCCCTTCTGCCTTCATTTCCGGGGATGGATGCCCAGAAGCAGGCCCTCGAATACGGCGTCACGCTGAGTGGATGCACGGTGCACTTGCTCGACGAGGGTGTGGACACGGGCCCGATCATCCTGCAGGCGGCAGTGCCCGTGCTTGACGGCGACACGGTGGAGGCGCTCTCCGCGCGGATACTCGAGCAGGAACACCGCATCTATCCTGAGGCCGTGGGGCTCCTGGCGGAAAACCGCATTCAAGTGCGTGGTCGGCGTGTCGTCTTGAAGCGATAGTTTTTTTCTGCCGCCGGGTGAGCCTCGATGACCATCGACGAACAACTCGCGTACCTCACCAAGGGCGCCGAGGAGACGATCCGTCCCGAGGAACTGCGCGCACGGCTCGAAGGCGCGGTCAAAGAGGGGCGGCCGCTTCGCGTGAAGGCGGGCTTTGATCCAACCGCTCCGGACCTCCACCTCGGCCACACGGTGCTCATCCGAAAGCTCAAACATTTTCAAGACCTCGGCCATACCGTCATTTTTCTGATAGGTGATTTCACCGGACTGATCGGAGACCCCTCAGGACGGAACGTTACCCGACCACCGATGACGCCGGAAGAAGTGGCGACCAACGCCGAAACGTATAAAACCCAGGTGTTCAAGATACTCGATCCGCACAAAACCGTTGTAGACTTTAACAGCCGTTGGCTCGCGGTGCTCGGCGGGCGGGACTGGATCACTCTATGCTCGCATTACACCGTCGCGCGGATGCTCGAGCGCGACGACTTCAGCAAGCGCATGAAAGAGCAGCGGCCCATCTCCATCCACGAGCTGCTGTATCCCCTCAGCCAGGCTTACGATTCCGTCGCGTTACACGCCGACGTAGAGCTGGGGGGCACCGACCAGAAATTCAATCTCCTGGTAGGCCGCGGCATTCAGCCGGAGTACGGCCAGCTTCCACAAATCATCATGACCATGCCGATCCTCGAGGGGCTCGACGGCGTGCAGAAGATGTCGAAATCTCTTGGCAACTACGTCGGAATCCAGGAGCCGCCCTCCGCCATGTTCGGGAAGCTCATGTCGATCTCCGACACACTGATGTGGCGCTATTACACCTTACTTACCGATCGCACCAGTGAACAGATCGTTGAGCTGCGGAAATCCGTGGAGGCAGGCGCCGCCCATCCGCTCGACGTAAAAAAGGCCTTGGCGCGCCGGATCGTCACCGATTTCCACGGAGAAGCCGCAGCGCTCGGCGCGCAAAAAGGATTCGAGGCTCAATTTGAAGATAAGGGCATTCCGGTTGATATCCCGTCGCGCAAAGTCCGTCTGCGCGAGCCGCAGAGGCTGTTCCGGCTTCTGGTGGACGTGAGCATGTTCGCGTCGAACGCAGAGGCACAGCGCAAGATCAAGGAAGGCGCCGTTTCCATGGCTTCGCCCGGCGTTTCCACACCGGCGTGGGAGCGGCTCACCGATCCTATTATGGAATTCCTGCCTGCCCGATACGCGGGCAAGGCGGTGATCTTCCGCGCCGGGCGGCGCTTGCTGCGGGTGGAATTTCTGGATTAGCGGGAATCCGCAGCGGCGGAGTGCGGCGCGGTGAGTACGAGGTTGATCACAATCTGGCTGCGTGAATCGAGGGAGCTGACGCGGCGCACGGCCGATTGAAGCCGGCGGTACGTTGCCTGAAGCTGATAATCATCATTCGGGTCAAGCCCGGAAAAGGTGTATTTGCCATTGGGGCCGCTGTAGATCGCGTCGGTATGGCGCGTCTCCAGATTGGTCAACATCACCGAAGCGCCCGTGACGCCTGCGTTCGAGCTGTTGAGTACCGCGCCCAAGATTGTCTTCACGGGCATGGGTTTCTGTTTCGCGCCGAGTTGCGGCGCCGCCAGGGCGCAAACGCACACCGCCACGAAGATGACCAGGCTGCCGGCGGGCGAATGATGTGCGGTGCGCGGTACGGGGTTGCGGCTACCAGCTCTCTTCCTCTTCTTCATTTTCCTCTTCCAGGATCGCATTCAGCTCCACCGGGTTCGTGCTCATCACCTCGAGCTCGGCGCCGCACTCCGGGCAGTCCAGAGTCTGGCCTTCCTCGACTTCATCGTCCTCGATGTCAATTGCTGCATCGCACTCGGGACAGACCGCCATACCTTAGCCTCCGTCGGTGTCAAGCGTTTCTCGTGTCACCGCGGCTCGCGCGGGCGTTGTGCCTTCCTGAGAATAATGTGCGACAGAAAATCTGATTTTTCAACCCCGGCGCAAACCCTCATGTGACGCCCCCGCCACGCTGCAATCCGTCGGTCTGTCAGCAAGCACGACGCTAAAAAACTCATTTTGGCTGTCATACTGTCCTGCAAATGGGGAAAGGCAACTTTGAAAACAAATGGCTTATGACGTTCACCGTAGGGGCGCTGCTGACGGGAAGCACTGCTTCCCCTGCGCCCTCGGACGGTGGCCGCAGCAAGCAGCGCCCCTACACCTTATTTTCATCCTTCGGGGTGTCGCAAAGCGACATGACAATTCCTCAACATGACGCGCTTACAAAGCCTCTTCAGCAACTTGATCGCGTAGTGTCCACGAATGAGGTCTACTCATCATCCGGGTGGCGCGCAGATGGCCGCTTTTTGCCATCTGTGTGATTTTCAACGGTAGCAAACATCGCAACACGCACGATGCACGCCACCCCTGGAAAGGATGGTGACTCCAATTGTCGGATACTGGACTAAGTCGCGGCAGGTGCGTCGCCGGTGCTGGGAGTGGGCCCTGCCCCCGGTGGGGGCTGCGCGCTTGCGCCGTGGCACTTCTTGTACTTCTTGCCGCTTCCGCAAGGGCACGGGTCGTTGCGGCCGATTTTCTCGCGGCGAATCACTTGTTGAGGCTTCTCCATCACGGCGCCAGCGCCCATCATCTGCATTTCCGCCTGCTCGCGCCGCTTGCGGCGCTGATACTCGCGGATCATCGCCTCTTCTTCTTCGGGCGTCCGCAGCAGGAAGAGGTAGCGGAGCGATTCGTCTTCGATGCGGTCCATTAACTCTTCAAACAGATCGTAGGATTCGCGCTTATACTCGACGAGCGGATCGCGCTGGCCATATCCGCGCAGGCCAATGCCTTCCTTCAGGTGATCCATCGTCAGCAAGTGGTCTTTCCATTGGGCGTCGACCACCTGAAGCATAATCATGCGCTCGTGCACGCGCATGCGGTCAGGCCCCCACACCTTCTCACGCTCGTCGTACCGCGCCTCGACGATCTCCTTCAGCTGCTCGGTGGCAGCGTCCACATGTTTGGGGTCGAAATTCAGCTCCAGCTTGCGCAGGTCGATGCCAAAGCGGTTCCAGAATTCCGTTTTGAGTCCTTCGACGTTCCAATCCGCGGCCTTTTCCTTCGGGCAGAAGGTATCGGCCAGCCAGGCCACCACGCGGTCCGCCGCTTCCATCACGTACGCCTTCTGGTCCTGCCCCTCAAGCAATTCTTTGCGGCGCCCGTAGATGGTCTCGCGCTGCTTGTTCATCACGTCGTCATATTCAAGCAGGTGCTTGCGCGATTCAAAGTTCTGGCCTTCCACCGATTTCTGCGCCGACTTGATCCGCTTGGTGATGAGTCCGGACTCGATGGGAACGCCTTCTTCCATACCCAGCCGGTGCATGATCTTGGAGATCCGCTCGCCGGCGAAAATGCGCAGGAGATCGTCTTCGAGCGAGAGATAAAAACGCGAGGAGCCGGGGTCGCCCTGGCGGCCCGCGCGTCCGCGCAATTGGTTGTCAATGCGGCGGGATTCGTGCCGCTCGGTGCCGATAATGTGGAGGCCGCCCAGTTCGATCACCTGATCGTGCTCCACGTCCGTCACCGCCTTGAAGCGGCTCTGGAATTTATTCCAATTCTCCCGCCAGAGGTTGTAGGAATCGGCATAGGCCTTGAACACCGCCTCGGAGGCGCCGGAAGCGGGTAGCTCAGGAGGCTCGGGATCGATCCGCTGCTCGCGGTATTTGTCGGGCGACTTGCGGAACTCCTCCCGCGCCATGAACTCGGGATTCCCGCCGAGAAGAATATCCGTGCCGCGGCCCGCCATGTTGGTGGAAACCGTCACCATCCCGATGCGGCCCGCCTGCGCCACGATCAACGCTTCCCGGTCATGCTGCTTGGCGTTGAGAATGGAATGCCGGAGATCCTTTTGCTCGATGACCTCGAGGAAGCGCCGCGGCGAGCAGCGTACCTCCACCACGTAATCCAGGATAGGCAGCAGCTTCTCCGTCGACCCGTTCTTCGCGCCGTCGATCGACCCCGCGGATTTCACCAGGTTCGTAATCTGTCCGACCATCGCTTCGTCCGCTGGCGGCAGTTCGTGTTCGATCGCGCTCTTTTTGCCGCCCTTCAGCAACGTTTGAAGGAACGCGCTCCCTGTGCCGTTCGAGGACCCTGAAGACAGCGCCTGGAAACCGCGCTGGCCCATCACCTTCTTCGCCGCGCTAGGGGTTACGCCGGCGCGGATCAGCCACTCCATCGCAGCGCCGTGGCGTTCGGCTAATTGCCCGGCCCATTTTTCGAGCTTCGGGCCTTCTAGTCCCGCCGCCTTGAGCAGCTCCTGCAGCCGTGCCGGGAAAAGTCCGGTCTTTTTGAGCTGCGCGCTCAGCCGTTCGGATTTCTCAATGGCGATCGTGCCTACCAACACGGGCTGTCCGCGCAGGAAACACTCCTTGATCTCTTCGATCGAGGCGTTGAATTTCTCCCGCTCCGTCCGGTAGACGACGTCCGGGTTCTCGATGCGAATAAGCTCGCGATTGGTCGGAATCACAATAACTTCAAGCTCGTAAATCTTTTCAAATTCCGCCGCTTCCGTTTCCGCCGTTCCGGTCATACCCGAAAGCTTCTTATACATACGGAAATAGTTCTGGAAGGTGATGGTGGCGAGCGTCTGGTTTTCTTTCTCAATTTTCACGCTCTCTTTGGCTTCGATCGCCTGGTGCAATCCGTCGCTCCACCGGCGCCCCGGCATGAGGCGGCCGGTGAACTCATCGACGATGATCACTTCGCCGTCTTTCACCACGTAGTCCTTGTCGCGCTTGAAGAGCGCGTGCGCCTTGAGCGCCTGGTAGACATGGTGGATGTAGTCGGCATTCGCGGGGTCGTAAAGGTTGTCAATATTCAGCGCCTTTTCAGCCTTTTCGACGCCCGATTCGGTGATGCTTGAGGTGCGGAGCTTTTCATCCACGTCGTAGTCAACGCCCTCTTCCAGGAGGGGAATAATCTTGTCGATCCGGTAATATTTCTCCGTGGATTCTTCAGACGAGCCGGAAATGATGAGCGGTGTGCGCGCTTCGTCAATGAGGATGGAGTCCACTTCGTCAACGATTGCGTAGTGATGCTCGCGCTGCACAAGGTCCGGCAGCTCGAACTTCATGTTGTCGCGTAAATAATCAAATCCGAACTCGTTGTTAGTGCCGTAAGTCACGTCAGAGCCGTACGCCGCGCGCCGCTGCTCTTCATCGAGATCGTGCACGATGACGCCCACGCTCAGCCCCAGCATGCGATAGATCGGCCCCATCCAGGCCGCGTCGCGCCGCGCGAGGTAGTCGTTCACCGTGACCACGTGCACGCCCTTGCCCTCGAGCGAGTTCAGATAAACGGGCAGCGTGGCCACCAGCGTCTTGCCTTCGCCGGTCTTCATCTCCGCGATTTTACCCTCGTGGAGCGCCATGCCGCCGATTAACTGCACGTCGAAATGGCGCATATTGAGGGTGCGCCGCCCCACCTCGCGGCAGACCGCGAACGCCTCGGGCAAAAGATCATCCGTCGTCTCGCCTTCCGCGATGCGCCGGCGGAATTCGGCGGTTTTGGCGGCGAAGTCCGAGTCCGCCAGCTTCTGCATTTCGGGCTCAAGGGCATTAATTTCTCCCACCCTCGACTCGAGCCGCTTCAGCTCGCGGTCGTTTTTGGTGCCGATGATTTTGCCCAGCGTAACCTGAAAAAAGTCACCCATAGATTGTCACTTTTGGGGCGCAAAGACCCGTCGTTTTCATTCTAGGTGTGCTTCCGCCGAATGGCAAGCGAAAGCGAGTTGATCCTTGCGCGGCACGCGGACGTAACGGAAATATCCAATCATTGGGAGACAGGCCGTTTCAACGGGTGGCGCATACACCGCTCACGTTGCGACGCGCGCAGGGTTGCACGCGACCGGCCTTGTGAATCTTCTTTCCTTACACGACGACACTACGAAGGATTAAGTATTGATCGTGGCATAAACGTTGGAGCGGTGCTCAGCGAGCGCTGGCACGGCGAAAACGGTCACGATAGTATGTAATCCTCAGTGGATCATGGGTTGAGGTCCTTGAGGTCACTGCGAGTGAGGTGGGCCATCTTGACCTCGCCGTACCGTCCTAGCGGCTTTAGCGTCACGCCATTCAGCGTGAGCACGGTACCTTGTGCGTTTCCGGTGGTCACATCAAATGAATCCTTCGCCGTAAGCGTTCGTACATCGTTAGGGTTCAGGACGCGCTCGAGAACCGTCTTGCCGTCCGCTTTCACGCTGACCCAGGCGCGCTCAGTTGCTGCCACCTGAAGCACAAGATTGCCTCCGGCTTTCGCCGACGAAATAGAATTCGCCGGTGCTGCCGCTTGCGCAACGGCGCTGGCCGCTGACGGCTGATGAGTACTCAAGTCAGATCCAGGCTCATTCGCACTTATTCCTGTTTTCGCGGCGACGGGCGTTACGTTGGCTGCCGCGGATGGCGTCACGGTATTTGCAGCGCCTTGCGCAGCCGCCTGGCTCCCCGCGGCCGCATTCTGTGGCGGATTACTGCCCGTGTTGGAGATCCCCCCGCCAGGTTGCCCTGATGGAACCGGGGACGGAAGGTTTGACGGCGCCAGAACCTGCGGAGGGGCTGAGGATGAAGCGTTGAGCATGGTGCGGGCGTTTGTCGATGTCGCGGGTGAGGGCGGAGGGGGGTTGCCAAAACTAACCGGCGTTTCAGCGGAACGGTGAGAATATCTGAAGATGCCATACCCTGCGCCGAGCAGGATTACCGCGATGACCCACGGAAGGATCGGGGCCCGCGAACGGCGGTTTGAGGACGTTCCGGTGACGCCCAGCCTCGAAAAGTTCTCTTCCGCCGGAGCGGGCGCTACAAGATGATACTCTGCGACCACCTGCTCTTCATCGAGACCCAGATAATTCGCATAAGCTCGAATGAAACTGCGGATGAAAATGCCGCCCGGAAGCTTCGCAAAATCCTCTGCTTCCAGCGCCTGGAGAAATCTAACGCTTACCTTGGTGGTGTCCGAGATTTCCTGGAGCGAGATGCCGCGCATTTCGCGCTCGCGCCGCAGATTTTCACCAAACCCTGCCATCTCAACGCCCTCGGCCCTAGCACGGGGCCAACGTTCTCCCGGGATTTAAGAATATTGCCTAGGCAGTTATGATGTCAACTCCTTCATACCGCGGCGGGCACCAAGCGGTCTGCATAAAAGCGGGTAGCGACGGTTAGCGCTCTCCTGACCGTGGGTTTTTCATTTTGTGGCAAAGGCCCATGGTCAATCGCAGAACCATTGGCCATGCCTACCGCCTTGTTCTTGACACAGCGTCCCTGCGTTCCTATAATGATAGGAGCGAACAAACAGCGAATATGGAGCGGCTCACTCTATGAATTCTGCTCTGCTTCGAGTCCAGGTGGAATCGGCTTTAAGGGATCGGATTCCTTCGCCGTTTGCTTATTATCGGAGCGCCGATTCTGAAACTATTTCAATTCCCGCGCTGGATCGAGTGGCTGGCGGCCTGCCGCGCGGGGGTCTCAGTGAAATCTGCGGACCGGAATCTTCGGGGCGCACGGCTTTATTACTCTCTGTCCTGGCTGAGGCAATGCGCGATGGTGAATTCTGCGCCCTCGTTGACGGCCGGGACGCACTGGATCCGCACTCCGCCGCTGCGGGCGGCGTAGATCTGAGCCGCCTGTTATGGGTTCGCTGCCGGCAGGTTGAACGGGCGCTGCGCTCGGCGGAATTACTCCTCGAAGGGGGCGGCTTTGGAGTCGTAGCCCTTGACCTTGCGGGGTCTCCTGCGAATCTCCTGCGGCGCATCTCCCTCTCGGTATGGTTCCGGCTCCGCTGGGCAGTGAGAAATACACGCACCGCGCTTATCGTGCTCGAGCGCGAGCCTATGGCCGGGACGTCGGCGTCGATGGTTGTGCGCCTCGAGACAGAAAGCGTTCGGTGGTCCGCTTGCTGTAGCAGCAGCCTTCCGCCACTAAAAGACGGCAGAGACAGGCAGCAGGCCGCCGCTAGGGCATTGAGCGAAACCCCAGAAAAGACTGCAACGCATGACTTTTCCAGGGGTCCTTCCCAAGCCCGGCTGCTTTCCGGTTTCCGGTCGAATGTCGATGCTCTCCGGTCGAGGCACAGGTCTCAACCGGGAGATCGAGCTTCCTTAATGGCGCGTGCCGTGTGGCGGTGATGTAAAAACTTTTGGCTTGCGCGAGTGGTGTTTTCATGAGCTGCCGCGTGACTCGAGGAGCGCGGGTCCACGCTCGCAGGTACCTGATAGCTGATTGCTTGTTACTTGCGTATGACTTTTGCCTGTCTTCACATACCGGATTTTCTTCTTCAAGCGAACCTGCGGGACGAAGCCGGCAAAACTAGCCCGCTTGATCATGCCCTCGCATTGGTCGAAGGCGCTTTTCCCAGGGTGGTTGCGGCAACGCGCAAAGCCCGCGAAGCAGGCGTCACGCTGGGCATGACCGCGGTCGAGGCCGCTTCTTTTGCCGCCACTCGCCACCGGTCCGTGGCTCAAGAAGACTCCGCACACGCGGCTCTGCTCGATTGCGCGCGGTCCTGCTCACCTCGCGTCGAAAACACCGCAGCGGATACCGTAGTTATTGACCTGGAGGGTCTCGACAGACTTCTAGGGCCTCCTTCCAGAATTGCCACCCGGCTCCTCCGCCAAGCTGAAGGGCTGGGGCTTACGATTCGCGTGGCCGTCGCGGCCAATCCGGATACGGCCATTCTGGCGGCGCGCGGGTTTAATGGCATTACGATCATTTCCCCTGGAGAAGAAGCGCAGAGGCTGGGAGAATTATCCGTGAGCGTTCTTCATCCGCAGCCTGAGACGCTTGGCACCCTCGGCCGATGGGGCATCTACCGGCTGAAAGAATTGGCGGGATTGCCCCTATTGCCGCTTTCCGAGCGCTTAGGGCAGGAAGGCATGCGCTTGCAGAAGCTGGCCCGCGGCAAGCACTGCCGCTCGCTGATGGCCGCCGGCGAAGCGGAGAGATTCGAAGAAAGCTGGGAGCTTGAGGACCCGGCCGTAACGCTCGATGAATTGGACTTTGTTCTCTCAAGTCTGCTCATTCGCCTTTGTAAACGCCTCACGATGAGGTCACTCGCCACGCAAGAGATGCGGCTACACCTGGACTTGGCCGCGGGAATGGAGCCTGAGCCAAGTCTTGCCTTGGAAGAACAGAGACGAAAGACAAGCGGCAAGGAAGAAGTTACGGCGCCAGACCCTTCTCTGGGATCTTCTCTCACGGCACGCCCTTACGAGCGCGCTTTGAGCTTCCCGTTTCCCATCAATAATGCACGGCTCTTCTTCAAACTATGGCGGCTGCGGCTGGAATCCGACCTTCCTCGATCGCCGGTTGCCAAAATCACGATAATTGCTCAACCGGCCCGGTCCCGCTCCATTCAGGGAGGGCTGTTTGCGCCTCTTGCGCCCGATCCTGAAAAATTGGAGTTGACGTTGGCGCGTATCGCCGCCGTGGTGGGAAGCGGCAACGTGGGCTCCCCTGAGATTCTGGATACTCACAGGCCCCACGCCTTCCGCATAGCAGGATTCAATCCTGCGGAGAACCGCCGGATTCCCCGTGTTGCTCCGGCCCTCTCACCGGGGGAGAACCGCAAAGGGGTGGGTGAGGATACAACGCACCGCCGCGGCAGCAACCCTGGCACTCAATGTATGGGCCAGCCGCGGGCTTTGGAAAATGAAGTGCAGCCTATGATGGCTATCCGCCTTTTCCGCCCACCTATAGCCGCTCGCGTCGAGCTGAACCAAGGGGCTCCGTCACGACTCTTCTCTTGCCAGGCTGTCGGAAAAATTGCCTTTGCGGTTGGGCCATGGCGCAGGTCAGGAGGCTGGTGGGAAGAGGAAAAGTGGGATCGGGAAGAATGGGACATTGAAATTCGAACGGGGGAAAAAGCGGTCTTGTATTCCATTTACCATAACCTCGCCGATGGCAAATGGTACTTACAGGGAGAGTACGACTGAAGAGCTATTGAGTCATTTAGTCATTGAATCATGGCAGGATTGTTCGCAGTCCGCAGGGTACAACACTCGCCGCGAATGGGCCGGGAGCACAACCAATCCCTCAATGATCCAATGACTCAATGGATGAATGAAGCGATGTATATTGAGCTTCACGCCCGCTCCGCGTTCAGTTTTCTTGCCGGCGCATCTTTGCCTGAAGATTTGGCCCGGCGTTCGGCGGACCTCAAGATGTCCGCCATCGCACTGCTCGACCGCGACGGTGTCTACGGCGCGCCGCGCCTTCATATGGCCGCCAAAAAGCTCGGAGTCTGCGCCCACGTTGGGGCAGAGATCAGCTCAAAGAATGGCTTCCGCTACTCGCTGCTTGTTGAAACGCGTACCGGTTACCAAAACCTTTGCCGTTTGATAACACGCATGAAGCTTCGAGCAAAGAAGGGCGAAGGCGCCGCTATCCCGGAGGAATTAACAGAATTTGCGGAAGGTCTTATTTGCCTCACGGGCGGCGAAGAAGGGCCTTTATCCGCGGCGATCGCCAGGGGTGGCATCGAGGGCGGGCGCCAGTGTCTTGAACGGTTGCGTCAGACTTTCGGAGTGCGCGGAGTCTATGTCGAATTACAACGTCACTTTGACCGGGCCGAAGAAGTACGCAACCAGGCTGCCGTGGCGCTTGCCCGCAGCCAGCGCATGCCGTTGGTCGCTACCAATGGCGTTTGCTACGCAACGCCGGCGGAGAGAGAGGTTTTCGACGTCTTCACCTGCCTCCGCCACCACCGGACGCTCGAAACCGCCGGGCGGTTGCTCTCGCGCAATTCCGAAAGCTACCTCAAAGCGCCCGAGGAAATGGGTAAAATCTTTGCCGATCTGCCGGAAGCGCTGGGCAACACGCAAGAGTTATCCGCGCGGCTCGAATTTACTGTTGAAAACCTGGGCTATGAATTCCCGCGCTTTCCCGTTCCGCCGGGCGAGACCATGGCGTCCTTTCTGCGCCGGCGGACCGAAGAAGGAATGCTTGGCCGCTACGGGCGGGATCACAGAGCTGCCTGGAAGCAGATGGAGCGTGAGCTGGCTCTGATTGAGAAGCTCAAGCTGGAAGGCTATTTTCTGATCGTTTGGGACATGGTGCGCTTTTGTCGCGAGCACAAGATTCTGGCGCAAGGGCGCGGATCGGCGGCGAACAGCGCGGTGTGCTATGCGCTCGGGATCACGTCGGTTGATCCGGTCGGGATGGACTTGCTCTTCGAGCGCTTTCTTTCGGAGGAGCGGGGCGAATGGCCGGATATCGACCTGGATTTGCCGTCGGGCGACCAGCGCGAGCGCGCCATTCAGTACGTCTATGAAAAATACAGTCCAAGGGGCGCGGCGATGACGGCGAACGTCATCACGTACCGCGGCCGCTCCGCCGCGCGCGAGATGGGCAAGGTCCTGGGCTTTGACAGCGAAACGCTCGACCGCCTTTCAGGACTGGTGGGGAGCTGGGAATATAAAGACGCGCGCGACACGCTGGAAGGCCATTTCCGGCAAAGCGGCTTGGACGTTACTCATCCCCGCACGCGCAAATTCCTCGACCTTTGCACGGGCATCCAAGACCTGCCACGCCACCTGGGCCAACACTCGGGCGGCATGATCGTTTGTCAGGGCCGGCTCGATTCCGTTGTGCCGCTTGAGCCTGCCACCATGCCGGGCCGGGTGGTGGCTCAGTGGGACAAAGACGATTGCGCGGATATGGGCATCATCAAGGTTGATCTTCTGGGGCTGGGCATGATGGCAGTCCTTGAAGATACCTTACAGATTATTCACCACCACGGCGGAGAGCAGGTTGATTTGGCGCACTTGCCGCAAGACGATGCGCAGGTTTACAAAACTTTGCAGAAGGCGGATACGGTGGGCATGTTTCAGATCGAAAGCCGCGCCCAAATGTCGTGCCTGCCGCGCCTCAAGCCGGAGCGGTTCTACGACATCGTGGTGCAAGTGGCCATCATCCGCCCCGGACCCATCGTAGGGAACATGATGCACCCGTATCTGAGGCGTCGCCAGAAGCGAGAGCCCGTAACTTATCCGCATCCTGCGCTCAGGCCCGCGCTCGAACGCACGCTCGGCGTGCCGCTCTTCCAGGAGCAGTTGTTGAAAATGGCGATGATTGCGGCTGGTTTCAGCGGAGGCGAGGCCGAAGAACTGCGGCGCGCGATGAGCCATAAACGCTCCGAACGGCGGATGCTGGAAATTGAGAAGAAACTGCGCCGCGGCATGGAGAATAAGGGCATCACCGGCAAGGCGCAGGATGAGATCGTTTCGTCTATCACTTCATTCGCCTTATACGGCTTCCCCGAGTCCCACGCCGCAAGTTTTGCGCTGCTGGCTTATGCCAGCGCTTATCTCAAGTGCCACCATTTAGCGGCCTTTACCGCAGCTTTGCTGAATAACCAGCCGATGGGCTTCTATGCTCCCGCCACCCTGGTGAAAGACGCGCAGCGGCATGGCTTGAAAGTGAAATGCGTTGATGTGACGCACTCTGATTGGCCGTGCGCGCTGGAAAAAGAAGGCGAAGCCTGGGCGGTACGCCTCGGGATGCGCTATGTAAAAGGCATGAGGGAAGAGGCAGCCCGGGCGCTCGTGGTAGAGCGGTCTCGCAGTCCTTTCAGGTCCATCGACGATCTCGTCCGGCGCGTCCCAAAGCTCACCCAGGCGGAAGTTTTCAAGCTGGCGGAAATTGGAGCGCTGAACCCGCTCGGCGGCTCGCTCGCTGCTGAGCAGCCCCGCCCCAAGGAAATGGCTTTCCATCGCCGGGCCGCTCTGTGGCAGACGCAGCGCGCCGTGAGGCCAGCAGGGCCTTTACTAGAAACACTTGAAGAGTTCGCGCCAGCTTCTCCGCTTGCCCCCATGACTCCGGAAGATCGCCTGATGGCAGATTTTCGTAACACCGGGCTGACCGTGGGCCGGCATCCCATGGCTTGGCGTCGCACGGAAATGAAAGCCCTTGGTGTGCGCACGGCCGCGGACCTCAGCCGGACGCCGCACGGCCAGCACGTGCGCATTGCCGGATGCGTCATTTGCAGGCAGCGGCCCGGCACCGCCAAAGGCTTTGCGTTCCTCTCCGTCGAAGATGAAACCGGCATTGCAAACGCCATCGTCACGCCGGACCTTTTTGAGCGCGAGTGCGTGACTCTCATCCAGCAACCTTTTCTACTGATCGAAGGGACGCTGCAGAACCAGGACCACGCGATCTCGGTGAAGGCGGAGCGCATCGTGCCGCTCGCGGGCGCGAATCCCCGGATTTCCTCGCACGATTTTCACTGACGAGCCGGCAGCGATCAGCTATCAGCAATTAGAGCCGATATGCGTCTCGTTACCGAAGATTGAAGGCTGACACCTGACTGCTGAAAGCTGATGGCTAACAGCCCCAAGGCTATTGACACACCCTCGCGCCGATGGCAATGTCAAGCCATGGGCACGCCGCCTTCGCGCCAAGGCGCAATTCGCATTGGCTTTGCCGGATGGTCATACCCGGACTGGAATGGCGTTTTTTATCCCAAGCCCCGTCCTCGCGGTTTTCAGGCGCTGGCCTACATCGCGCGGTTTTTCAGCGTGGTAGAGATCAACTCGTCGTTTTATCGCCCGCCGCGCGCCGAGTGGGTGAAGAAGTGGATCGGCCAGGTCGAGCGCCACCCGGATTTCCGCTTCACCGCCAAACTTTGGCAGGGATTCACGCACGAAAGAAACGCCACGGCTGAAGATGAGCGCGTCTTCAGGCAAGGCCTCTCACCGCTCGCTGCGGAACGCCGGCTCGGCGCTTTGCTTCTGCAATTCCCATGGTCTTTCAAGAACACGCCGGACGACCGCGCATACCTGGCGAACCTCATCCAACGCTTCGGCGATTTCCCCCTGGTCGTTGAGGTCCGGCACGCGTCGTGGAATGAAGCCGAAATCTTTGCCTGGCTTCGCGAGCAGCACGTAGGGATGTGCGGCATCGACCAGCCGCTCATCGGAAAGTCCTTGCGCCCCGCCGTCCAGGCGACCAGCGCCATCGGATACGTGCGCCTTCACGGAAGGAATGTTGAACGCTGGTTTGCCAAGAACGCGAATGCCGGTGAACGCTATGATTATCTCTACAGCACAGACGAACTGCTGCCCTGGGCCAAAAGGATTGAGGAAATCGCGCAAAAAACGGCCATCGTCTACGTGATCGCCAATAATCACCCGGACGCGAAGGCCATCGTAAACGCGTTCCAGTTGGAAAACCTGATTTCCGGCAAAGCCGTTCAGGCGCCGGCACCCCTCATTGAACACTATCCGCAGCTGGCAGAGATCACTTCCCCGCCTGTCTCCGATCGCAGCGAGAGAGCGGGTCGCCTGTTTCCCGAGTAGGTAGGCGGCGGTTTGATTGCGGCGCGGCGCGCGTGAGCCACGATGTTGGCGGCGGCAACGAAGGCGCACGGTGTGAAGCGCCGCAGAGCGTGTAAATTTTTGTGCTACTCTGGTCGGGGCTTCGCGCCAGCTTGGCGGCTGGAATCGGAGGGCAAGGGTCGCAGGTGGGACTGTACTCAATTGCTCCTCACCTTCCCGCTGCCGTCGTCTTAATACGGCGCAGCCATCGGACCTGCGGGCTTGCGCGCGCGGCGGATCTCATGTATCAACCTATCGCCAATTACGGCATCGTCGGCAACCTTCACACCGCGGCCTTGGTGAGCACGGCGGGGTCGGTCGATTGGCTGTGCCTTCCCCGTTTTGATTCACCCAGTGTTTTTGCCGCCCTTCTCGATGACGAGAAGGGTGGCCGCTTCCGCATTGCGCCATCTGCGAATGGTTTCACGACGAAGCAGCTTTACTGGCCGGACACGAACGTGCTGATCACGCGTTTTTTAGGCGCGGGCGCGGCGGGCGAAGTGATCGATTTCATGCCCATGCATCTGCCGGATGATGTCAGCCAGGATGAGGGACGCCCGCTGTTGCGCGTGGCGCGGGGGACGCGGGGCTGCCTGCGTTTTCGCCTTGAGTGTCTTCCCGCCTTTGATTATGCGCGGGCGGCGCATGAAACCGCCGCGGCCACGGGCGGCGCCACGTTTCGTACGCCTGATTTAACCCTGACCCTCGCTTCCACCGTCGAGCTCAACGTCGCGGCCAATGGCGCCACAGCGGAGTTTGATCTCCGCACGGGTGAGACGGCGGCGTTTTCGCTCCAGGGGTATTCTGAGCCGCTGGAGCCGCCGGCGCTCGCGGTGAAGCAGGCGCTCGAACTGATGGAACAAACGGTAGCGTATTGGCAGCAATGGCTGGCGAAATCATCATATCGGGGTCGCTGGCGAGAGTGGGTGCACCGGTCCGCCCTGGCGCTGGAGCTGTTGGCTTACGAGCCGACAGGCGCCGTCGTGGCTGCGCCCACCACAAGTCTTCCAGAATGGGTTGGCGGGGCGCGCAACTGGGACTACCGTTGCAGTTGGATCCGCGACTCCGCGTTCACGGTGTATGGCCTCCTGCGCGTAGGCCTCACCGATGAGGCAGTGCGCTTCATGGGCTGGATTGAATCCCGCTGCCGTGAATTGGGCGACGGCGGAACGCTCCAGACGGTCTATGGAATTGACGGCCGCCGCAAGCTGACAGAGGAAACGCTTGACCATCTCGACGGCTACCGAGGCTCGCGGCCGGTGCGGGTGGGCAACGCCGCCAGCGATCAGCTTCAATTGGATATTTACGGCGAGCTGATGGACTCGGTTTATCTCTTCAACAAGTACGTATACCCGATCTCGTTTGACATGTGGAAAAATCTGCGGCGCCTGGTGGATTGGGTCGCGGCGAATTACACCCGGCCGGATAGCGGCATCTGGGAAGTGCGCGGCGGAACCCAGCCGTTCGTCTACTCCAAGCTCATGTGCTGGGTGGCGCTCGACCGCGGCATCCGCCTGGCCGTGAAGCGCTCGTTCCCGGCGGACGTTGCGCTCTGGATGAAATGCCGGGACGCGCTCTACTTAGAAATCATGACCCAGGGCTGGAGCGAGAAGCGCCGCGCTTTTGTGCAGCGTTACGGCGGGCACGCCTTGGACGCTTCGGCGCTCATGATGCCGATGGTCTTCTTCATGTCTCCCAACGACCCGCGCATGTTGAGCACGCTTGACGCCATTGGCTGCCCGCCCGAGCAAGGCGGCTTACTCTCCGACGGCGCCATCCTGCGCTACAACCTCCGCGAAACACAAGACGGCCTCACCGGGGGCGAAGGCAGCTTCAACATGTGCGGCTTTTGGTACGTGGAAGCTCTGACGCGCGCCGGCAGCCACGACGCGAAGCAGCTCGGCCGGGCGCGCCTGCTCTTTGAACGAGCGTTGAAGCAAGGCAACCACCTCGGATTGTTTTCGGAAGAAACTGGACCATGCGGCGAGGCGCTCGGCAACTTTCCCCAGGCTTTCACTCACCTGGGCTTGATCAGCGCGGCTTCAAATCTTGATCGCGCCATGGAGGGCTCACGCACATAGGAGCGCTGGTTGCTGCGCCCTCCAGCTTCGGGTGCAGCAAGCAGCGCCCTTACGCAACGCCACCCGGCGAAGCCGCCGGTGGCATTCAGCGGTGCGGGACGTAACGTGGAAACGCTTGTCGTCCAGCCGCCTCCACACCACGTTCTCAGCCTTCCGCCAGATAATATTCCATCACGTGGTCAAATTTTCCTTGCGCGGCAAGAATTATCTCCACCACCTCCCGGATGGCGCCCATTCCGCCCGGGCTTTTTGTGCAATAGTGCACGTGCCGGCGCAGCAAACTGTGCCCGTCGGCCACACCGACCGCGAGACCCACCCGCTTGAGCAGCGGCAAATCCACCAGATCGTCGCCCACGTAACACACTGCACCAGCTTCGAGCCGTGCGGCTCGCAGGATGGCGCGAAAAGGTTCGAGCTTGTCGAGCACCCCTTGCCTCAGATAACGGATTCCCAATTCCTTGATACGATGCTCGACGATGGGCGAGCGCCGGCCGGAGATGACGCCCGTTCTCAAGCCTGCCTCGTGAGCGAAACGGATGCCAAGTCCGTCGCGCGAATTGAACGTCTTCGTCTCGACAAGTCCGCCACCGGGGCGGGGCACGTAAAATATGCGTCCGTCCGTGAGAACGCCGTCCACGTCCATCAGCAGTAATTGAATTTTGCTTGCCCGCCTTCGAACATCACGCGTTGAGATTGGCATGTTTTCTCTCAGTCCGAGAAATTGAATGATGGGTTCATTGGATCATTTGAAAACCGCGTGGCGGGCGAGAGGATAATTTGAATGATCCAATGAACTAATGATTCAATGAATCAATCTGTACTCTAATTACTCAAGATATCGTGGATATGCAGCACGCCCTCAAGTTTTCCTTGAAAATCCACGACAGGCAAGGCGGTGATCCTGCGAGACTCCATCACTGCGAGCGCGCCGGCCGCGAACTCCTTTCGCCCGATCGTGACGGGCGAGGGAGTCATGCAGTCGCCGGCGGTAAGTAAGAGCGCCCGTTGGCCCTCCCTCTGGAAGAGCCGGCGAAGATCGCCGTCTGAGATGAAGCCGGCCAGCCGTCCATCGGGCGCGGCCACGACGGCGTGGCCCATGCCCTTGCGGCTCATTTCATAAATCACGTCGGGCAGCGCCGTCTCGGGCTCAACGCGCGGGATGCTGGCGCCTGTGTGCATGATGCTTTCGACCCGGCGCAACTTCAGGCCCAGTCCCCCTGCCGGGTGCAAATCAGCGTACTCGTCCGCGCTGAATCCCCTCTGTTCGAGCAATGCCATAGCCAGCGCGTCGCCGAGCGCGAGCATCGCCGTGGTCGAAGCGGTCGGAGCAAGCCCGAGGGGGCACGCTTCCTGCGGAACGCTCGCGTCGATGACCACTCGGCTGGCGTGAGCGAGCGAGGAGGCGGGATTCCCAGTAAGGGTGATGAGTGGAATCGCCAGCCGCTCAACCGTGTTCAGCAGCCGCAACAGCTCGGCGGTCTCACCGCTGGTCGAGAGCGCGAGCAGCACGTCGCCCTTCATCAGGCGGCCCAGATCGCCGTGCAACGCCTCGGCCGGATGGAGGAAATATGACGGCGTACCAGTGCTCGATAAGGTGGCCGAGATTTTCTGGCCGATCAGCCCGGATTTCCCCATTCCGGCGACGACCACGCGGCCACGGCACGCAAGCGCCACCTCCACGGCCCGCTCGAAGCTGGCATCCAAGCGGCCTGCAAGCTCGCGGATCGTTTCCGCCTCAATCTCCAGCACTCTGCGCGCGGCCGCCAGGCACGCCGAACTTGGCATCTTGTCCACGCTCATAACGGACCGCCGCCTGGGGCGGAAGACGCCAGCCGGTGCGGCGTGCGCTTGACATCTTGACGCCTTGAAGATAGCATCATGATGTGCGAACGACGATCACCCTCGATGAAGACGTTGCCATAAAGCTCCAATCGGAAGCTCGCCGCTCCGGGCAGCCGTTCAAGGCGGTGGTGAATCATTTTCTGCGCGTCGGCCTTCTAAGGCGTCAACCCTCTGTGGAGGCGCAGCCGTTCAGGGTCCACGCACGGTCGCTTGGCTTGAGGGCCGGCTTGAGTTATGACAATATCGCCGATCTTATCGACCAGCTCGAAGGACCCCTTCACTCTTGATTCTGATTGACGCGAACGTTCTGCTTTACGCTTACGATGCTTCGTCGCCCCATCACGGCGAAGCCCGGCGCTGGCTCGAAAGTATTCTCAGCAAACCGGAACCGGTGGGATTCGCATGGGGACCAATTCTGGCCTTCCTGCGAATTAGTACTCACGCCCATGCCGTGCGTCATCCCTTGTCACCGGCCCAAGCCATGGCGGCCGTTGCCTCATGGCTCGAGCGCTCCGCCGCCACGCTTCTCAATCCCACGGAGCGCCATTGGGCCATTCTGCAAAAACTCGCCGCCGAGGGCCAGGCGAAAGGGGCGCTGATTATGCACGCAGATTTGGCGGCGCTTGCCATCGAGCATGGAGTTGTGCTGGCTACGACCGACCGTGATTTTACACGCTTTCCCGGACTACGCGTGGTGAATCCTCTGATGTCTGTTCCGCGGGGGTGATGGCCGCTCGCAGGTCCGGGTGATACTGCCGGAAATCTCTGGAGGCGGTTCTGAGGCGGATATCCTTGCCTACGAGCAATCCGCCGCGGGTTTCCCATTCTTCCGTCAGCAGCAGGTTATCCCGCTGCCGGAGGTCGCGGTACTCAATCCTCAGGCGCGGCCCGTCGAAGATGAGATTGGCATAGCCGTTAAAGCCTACCGCAATGCCGGAGACCTTCCGGTACTCGCGATCGTCGTAAATGACGAGCGGCCCTTCGCCCGGTTTGTGGCGCGGTTTTGCATGAACGGTGGCCGGCATGCCACCGTGACCGAGGCAGCGCCCGAAGGCCTCAATGCCGTTCTTTACGCGATGCGGAGCGTAAATCGCCATGCGGTGCTCGTTCCCCCAGAACCAAAGCACGGGCTTGCCGATCAAGCCCACAAGTTGCTCGCCCGCTTTGGAAAAGTGATGCTCGAAGGAGGACCAATATTGATGATGGCTCAGCAGAATGACACCGCGGCCATCGGTCTCCGGCCGCACGGTCTCCCGCAGCCAGCGCACCACCGCAGGCGGGAGGCTGCAATCGCCGCCCACGTGGGGAATCTTCCGGATCTGCGGAACCCATTCTAGAATGGGCAGCCCAACGGAATTGTAGCCGGTATCCACGGCCACGATCAGCCAATGATCATTGGCAAGCGCAAAGAAGCTCGCCTTCTGCCCGCCCGGCAGGAGTTTAGGGCCTGGCCTCATGCCGAGCCGCGGTAGGAACGTCTTAAAGTACCCTCGTCCATTGGCGTACATTTCGTGGTTGCCGTTGAGCGCAAAGCTTCCCCGCGAGCCGATCGGCCACGCGACGGCGTGAATGTTCTTGCGGTGCGGATTTCCCAAACAATTCTCCTCAACCTCGATGGCGTCCCCCACAAAATATATATCGCCCAGGTGGATGGTGTAATGGGGATTGAATTCACGGATGCGGCTCGCCACCGAGTTGGACTCAGGCGCCCCGGTGCCCCAATCCCCGGCCAGGCTCACGCGAACCTGGCCGGCAGAGGGGCGCTCGCCATTCAACGGGAAAACAGCCGTCAACGGATATACGCCGCGGCTCTTGTCGTGAGTGTAATCCTGGAAGGGATATCTGAGTCCGAAGCGATGCTTGAGGTAGATGAGAATCCAAATGATGGTGTTGATCGTTACTTTCAGCTGGTGGCTGAACGGCTTCTTTGCCTGCTGCCAGGAGAAGCTTGTGAGCTGAGCTTCGCGGAGATAATTGGCCCACATAGACCGGCGCAAATTGAGGAGGTCTTCGAGGCTGCGCTTGTAGCCGGTGTGATTCGACCCGTTCATGATCCTCCTTCCGGCATGCGACCGCGGACGCGGCGCTGGATTCAAGGACACGGCTTTACACCCCGCGTGACGCCAGTCCTCGCCACGGCGGCCGCTTCGCTTAAACTATGTTACAGTGGGCGGTCTGGCGAATTGCCGGAAACAGGGCGCGAAAGGCACAAAAGGTATTTTACATCGCCGCGAATCCTCAGCGCTCTGAATCGCGCAATGGCCGCGTCGGGCCACATCACGCTTTCCGGAGGATTCAGGCCCCAGAACCTAAGCGAAGGTTAACCGTTATGGATGTGAAACACATTCCAGACATTCCGGCCATTCAAGAGAGTTTGAGGCGCGCGCGCCTGGATGCGTGGCTTTTCTACGACCATCATCATCGCGACCCTGTCGCCTACCGGATCCTTGGCATCGATCCGCCCATGTGTACGCGCCGGTGGTACTATATCATCCCCTCAAGCGGCCAGCCAGAAAAACTCGTCCATCGTATTGAGCGGGCAAGCCTCTCCGGGCTGCCGGGGCACGAGCACGTGTACGCCTCATGGTCCGAGCAGCTTGGCCGGCTGCGAACGATCCTGCAAGGCCGCAAGCGCGTGGCCATGCAATATTCGCCGCTGAACGCCATACCCTACATCGGCCTCGTGGACGCCGGAACGGTGGAGCTGGTCCGGCAGTGCGGCGCCGAAGTGCTTTCCTCGGCGGACCTGGTGCAGGAATTTGAGGCGCGATGGTCCGCGGAAGCTTTGGCGCTGCATCTCGAGGCCGCGGGCGCCGTTCATAAAATTGTGCGCGAATCGTTCCGCATGATCCGGCGCGCCGCCGCCGAGGGGGAAAAACTGGACGAGGTTGGATTGCAGGAGGAAATCCTCCGGCTGTTTGACGAGCATGGCCTCGAGTCGGCTGAGCCTCCAATCGTTGCCGTGAATGCGCACAGCGGCGATCCGCACTACTCTCCCCGGCCCGCCTCTTCCCTTCCCGTCGGACGGGGCGATTTCGTTTTATTGGACATCTGGGCCAAGCGCCGCGCACCCGGCGCCGTTTACTTTGATATCACCTGGACCGGCTTCGTGGGTGATGAAGTCCCCCGCCGCCACGCTGAGATTTTCGCCGTGGTCCGCCAGGCACGTGACACGGGCATTGAACTGGTCGAAACAGCTCTCGGCTTCGGGCGCCCGGTATACGGCTACGAGGTGGACGACGCGGTGCGGCGGGTGATCAGCCGCCACGGTTACGGCGATCTGTTCGTTCATCGCACCGGCCATTCCATCGGACAGGAAGTTCACGGCGCAGGAGCGAACATGGATAACTTCGAGACGCACGACGACCGCCGGTTGATTCCAGGAACGTGCTTTTCGATCGAGCCGGGCATTTACCTGCCGGACTTCGGAGTTCGCAGCGAGGTGGACGTCTACGTTGAAGATCGTGGCGTCCGCGTCACGGGTGAAATGCAGCAGGCGATCGTGCCGATTCTTGTCGCGCCGTAGGGAGATATGTTAAGTTGAGCTTTATCCCTCGCGGCCGAGCACGGCATACGGTGCTGCGGAGGCGGCGTCGCGTCCCTCGGAATTCCGGAGAAGAAAAGACGGCGGCGAGGTGAGCGGCCCTTGCCATCCCCGCTTCAGGGTTCCTGCCAGAATGTTGCGGGAGACGCATCATACTGAGCCCTTCGCCGGCCATTCAGAGCGGAGCGAAGGATCAAATGAGGATTCCAGATTATCGTGACGCCCAAGGTTGTAGAGGCGGCCTCCAGCGGCCGGATTTTCGGCGCTCGGAGGGCGGCTCTAGAGCGAAAACTGTCACTCGCACAACGTAATCCTCAGTAATCGGGCTGGAGTTAGATTGCGCGAAGCGCCTGGCGGGGCCGCCGAACATGACGAGCCGCTTCTTCGCGACGCTCGGAATGACAGGCGAAAGGCGATTTCATTTAAGGCCGGAATTCGGATGCCCAGTGGAGCAGAAAAAAAGAGCACGCCGCGGAGCGCGGTCGCCACTGCGGCTCGGGGGGCTACAGGATCACGTCCACCGGACGTGGGCCGGCTGCTCACGCTTTGCATTGCATCCTGGCTGATACCCGGTCTCGGCCATTGGCTTCTCCAGCGCAAATGGCGCGCTCTGATATTGTTTCTGGCCATCATCGGCATGTTCGTCTTCGGCGTTTTGATGGACGGCCAGTTCTTTGCGTTAGCGTCGGCGTCCTATCTCGAGAGGCTCGGCTATCTTGCCGAGCTGTGCGCTGGGGCGGCCATGCCCGTAACAAAATTTTTCGGGTACGGCGGTGGGAATCCATTTTTTATCAGCGCTGATTACGGCACGGCGTACTTGATTTCTGCGGGCATGCTTAACGTGCTTACCGTGCTTGACGCCTACGATATCGCGCTGGGGCACAAACCCTGATGAGACGCGAGAGGTGAGTGCCAACGAGCGGGATGCGCACCGGGTTTTTAACCTGTCCCTCATCGCCGCTCTCGCATCATTATTTTTAAGATGATTATCCATCACTTCGCAGCCATGGCGCTCTTTGCTTTTTTTGCCTCAGTCGTGTTTGGGCTGCTGGGGAAGAATGCGGCAAGGGAGCGAATCATTTACGGGATCAAGTCTTTCGTCCTTTTCATGGGTATTGCCATTCTGCTCGGCTGGATTATGTATCCCTTTCCGCGTTAGGCGGTTGTTCAAAGGTTGCGTTGGGTCGGCGTTCTGCGGAATACGCCCCTAGTTCATGACGCGAGCTGATCGCGGCGGCCCGAGTCAGACTATTGCAATTGCCAATCTACCGCCTTAATTAATGAGGATTACATATTATCGTGACACCACTGTTGTAACGGCGGCCTCTGGCCGCCGGTTTTTCGGCGCTCGGAGAGCGCCGGCACAGCGATAGCTGTCGCTATAATATGTAATACTCAGTAGCTCAAGGAGCAAGCATCGTGGATTTTCACATCACCCCATCCGGCAAAAAACTCGTTACGCTCATTCCAGGAGACGGAGTCGGCCCGGAGGTCACGCAGGCCGCAGTCAGGATCATCGAGGCCGCCGGCGCTGCCATCGAGTGGGAGAAGCGCGAGGCGGGCGCCGAAGTGTTCAAGCGCGGGCTGTCTTCCGGGGTCCCACAGGAAACGATTGAGTCGGTTCGCAAGACCCGCGTGGCGCTTAAAGGGCCGCTAGCGACGCCGGTAGGCTTCGGTGAAAAAAGCGCCAACGTCACATTGCGCAAGCTGTTCGAAACCTACGGAAATATTCGTCCCGTGCGCGAGATGCCCGGTGTAACCACGCCGTTCAGCGGGCGCGGCGTTGACTTGGTTGTGGTGCGAGAGAACATCGAAGACCTTTACGCCGGCATCGAATACATGCAAACTCCCGGCGTGGCCGAAGGACTTAAGCTGATTTCCCGCAAGGGATGCGAGAAGATCGTACGGCTGGCGTTTGAGTTTGCGCGCGCCGAAGGACGCACCCGCGTGCACTGCGCCACCAAGGCGAACATCATGAAGCTCACCGAAGGCATGATGAAGCGGACCTTCGAGGAGATTGCCGCGGAGTACCCTGACCTGCAGGCGTCCCATATCATCATCGACAACTGCGCTCATCAGTTGGTGAAACGGCCCGAGCAGTTTGACGTGATCGTCACGACCAATATGAATGGCGACATCATCAGCGACCTTTCTTCGGCTCTGGTGGGCGGCCTGGGTTTCGCGCCCTCGGCCAACATCGGCAACGATGCGGCGGTTTTCGAGGCGGTGCACGGCTCGGCCCCCAAATACGCGGGTAAGAACGTGATTAACCCCACCGCGCTGATTCTATCGTCCGTCATGATGCTGCTGCATCTCGGCGAATTTGAAGCGGCAGCGAAGATTGAGCACGCGGTTCTCGTCACGCTCGAGGACGGTAAGGCGAGGACGGGTGACGTGGTGGGGTACGATCACGGGGTCTCCACTTCTGCCTACACCGATACGATCATCTCGAATATGGGGCGCACGGCGGCGAAATCCCGCGTGCGAACTCATCGGCCCGTACGCTTGCCGAACGTGGCGCCACGGCCTGACCTCGTGGCGTCCGGCGCGCGTCGGGTCATCGGCGTGGACGTTTTTGTGGAATCGCCGCAAGACGCCGCGCAATTGGGCCCGGAGCTTGAAAAACTCGCCATGGAGACGCCCTTCCGCTTGAAACTGATTTCGAATCGAGGCACCAAAGTCT
>JBOGJT010000157.1:0-11947 GCA_050745065.1 Terriglobia bacterium | reverse complement strand
GCACGGAGCCATCTTCGGCTCCGTCACGGCCATGGACATCGCTGAGCAGCTCGTCATCCAAGGTTATAATATCGACCGCAGAAAAATTCAGCTTTCCAGCCCCTTAAAAGCCATCGGCGTCCACGACGTTCCGGTGAAGCTGCATCATGACGTGACGGCCGCGCTGAAAGTGGCGGTTGAGGCCGAGGGTGAGCCTCCAGTTGCGCCTGCAGACGCCAAGGCGGAGGCAGCGCCTGCCAAAAGTGAAAAATCGTAAGCGGGCATTCATAGACTGGCACAGACCTTCAGAACCTGGGTGACAACCGCCGATTTGCATTGCAGCGGCAGCCTCGGGCCGCCGGTTGTTACTCCTTAAAACCGGCGGCCAGAGGCCACCGCTACAGCCGCAATGATCGCGCGACTCTTCAGGTCTGCGATCCATCGCGGCAACCCGCGCCGCTTCCCTTGACCTTTCCGCCTGAAAATGGCACGGTTGAATTCATGTCCGCAAGTCCGGTAGCCGGAAAAACCTTCCCGCATAATCTCGATGCCGAACGGGCCCTGCTCGGGTCCATTCTCCTCGACAACACCGTGCTTAACGTTGCGCTCGAAGTGGTGAAATCGGCCGATTTCTACTCCGAAGCGCACCGCATGACTTTCCAAAAGATGGTTGATCTCTCGGAGAAGAGCCGCGCCGCAGAGCTTGTTACGCTTTCGGAGGAACTGGCCAGAGAGGGCTTACTCGAGAAGGCCGGCGGCGCGGCGTATCTGGCGTCGCTCACCGACGGCGTGCCGCTTGGCTCGACGGCCAATATTTCCGAATACGCGAGAATTATCCGCGATAAATCCCTGGTCCGCAGCCTGATCAACGCTTCGAACAATATTATTGCCCACTGTTTCGATTCCGCGGAAGATCCCGAAACGCTCATTGACCTCGCGCAGAGCCAGATCTTCGAGATTGCCGGCAAAGACGTTCAATCCGGATTCTTCCGCGTCGCGGACATCGTGAAAGCGAGCTTCGGCACCCTGGACGTACTCTTCGACCGGCAACAGGGTGTAACCGGCATCGCGACGGGCTTCGAGGTGCTTGACAGCATGACCTCCGGACTCCAGCCCGGCGAGCTGACCATCATCGCCGCCCGGCCCTCCGTCGGTAAAACGGCGCTGGCGCTGAACATTGCCGCGCACGCCGCGACCGCTCAGCGCAAGGCATCCGCCATCTTCTCCCTTGAAATGAGCAAGGAGTCTCTGCTCATTCGCTTGCTTTGCTCGGAAGGGCGGATTGATAGCCACAAGCTGCGCACCGGATTCGCCAGCCACGACGACTGGGGCAAGATGACCAAGGCCCTCGGACGCCTCAACGATGCGCCGCTATTTATTGACGATACTCCCGCGCTCAGCATCATGCAGATTCGCGCCAAGGCGAGGCGGCTGAAGGCCGAGCGCGGTCTCGATCTTGTCATCGTCGACTATCTCCAGCTGGTTACGGGACACGGGCGGTTCGAAAGCCGCAACCAGGAAGTGAGTTACATATCTCGCGGTCTGAAAGCCATTGCCAAAGAGCTAAGCGTGCCCGTGGTGGCGCTCTCGCAGCTCAGCCGCGCGCCCGAAGCCGGGAAGGGGCGCGATCCGCAGCTCTCCGATCTGCGCGATTCGGGCTCGATCGAGCAGGACGCTGATATGGTGATCTTCATCCATCGCAGCGCGCCCGATCCCGGCATGGATGATCCGGGCGTGGTCACAGAACTCAACATTGGCAAACAGAGAAACGGACCCACCGGGCTCTTCAAGCTCGTGTTCATCAAGCCTTACACACGATTCGAGAATTACACCTCGTCGGACGGCGATGACGGAGAACTGTGATCGCGCCTTCCGGCCCCTCCAGGGATTGCAAGCAGAACCCGTGATCTCACACACTGACAAACTCCTTCGTCCCACATGGGCGGAAATTTCCTGCGGCGCGCTGCGCCGTAATTGCGACCGCGCTCGCGATCTGGCCAATGACCGCCGGCTGATGGCCGTGGTCAAGGCGGACGCTTATGGCCACGGCGCCGCAACAGCGGCCAACATTCTCGGAGCGCAAGGCGTGGATTGGTTCGGCGTGGCCACGATCGAAGAAGCCATCGAGCTGCGAGAGGCTGGCGTCACGCAACCCATTTTGCTTTTGGGCGGGATTTATATGGGTGACCCGGCGGCGCTGGTGGAGCACACCCTCACTCCGACCGTCTCTTCCACTTCGCGCCTCGATACGATTGCCGCTTGCGCCCGGCGCTACGGCAAAGCCATCGATTTCCACTTGAAGATTGACACGGGCATGGGACGCCTGGGGATGCCACCCGGCCTGATCGACGCATTCGTTGAGCACTGGCGCGAGCTCGACGGCGGCGCCGGCCGCGTGCTGCGGCTCACCGGCGTCTTCACTCACCTGGCCTCCGCCGAGGATTGCATTTCCACACAGACGGATGAGCAGTTAGCAAGCTTCAAGGCCGCGCTCGCCCGCTTACGCGCGCTCGGAGTGGATGCCCCGTGGGTTCACATCTCAAACAGCGCGGCGCTCGCCGCTCGCGCGGATGTCACAGAAAATCTCGTCCGCGTGGGCGCTTTGCTCTACGGCTTCTGCCTTCCACTCGCTTTTCCGCCTGGCGTAAAAAAACCGCTGCTGCCCGCTTTCGAGCCCGCTCTAACGTTCAAATCGCGCGTGGTGTTTCTGAAGGACCATCTGGCCGGCACGCCGCTGGGATACGGCGGCTCGTTCTTCACGAGGCGTCCGTCTCGTATCGCGACGCTTCCGGTGGGCTACGCTGACGGCCTTAACCGCGCGCTTTCCAATCGCGGCGAGGTCATCGTGCGCGGCAGGTTGGCGCGCATCGCAGGAAACATCAGCATGGATCTTACGCTGATCGATGTGACGGATATCCCCGGCGTTTCGGTAGGAGACGAGGTTACGCTGATCGGCGCGTCAGGGGGTTGCTCCATCACCGCCGAGGGCGTCGCGCGCCAGCTCGGAACAATCCCGTACGAAGTGCTCTGCTCCGTGGGCAAGCGCGTGCCAAGAATTTACGTAGAGGGTTCGTAGGAGGGCGCTGCCCGGCGGCGTCAGCCTTCCGTCAAGCGGGCTTCGGCGTGAACGAACAACTCAGGAAATAGTCTGCGGTAGATGGCCACGCCCAGCGCGGCGTGCATGCCGATCGCTTCAAGCGAGCGGATTTCCTCGTCCGTCGTAATGCCCCCAGCCGCGGTAATGGGTAATGAAGTAGTCTCACGCAGCTTGCGGAACCAATCGAGGCGAGTACCCTCGTATTTCCCCTCCACATCGATGCAAGTGCACAAAAACTCCGAACAGTAGCGCTCAAGCTGCGGTATGGCCTCGCCGGACGTTAGCGGCAGCACGTCCTTCCAGCCGTGAACGGCCACGCGATCATCGAGGCAATCGACGGAAATCATGATCTTCTCCCACGGCAGCGCCGCGGCGAGGTTGGCAAGGAAATCGTGATTCACCGCGCTGCGCGTAAAGGCCGCGCTGCCCACGATGACCTTCACGGCGCCCTGCTGCGCCACTTCCAGCGCACGCGCGACGCTTCGTACGCCGCCGCCCACGCGGCACGGCTTGCGCCCGGCAAGTTGGCTGATGATCTCCGCTTGCGGCTCGCGGCCCATCGCGGCGTCGAGGTCAATCACTTGCACTTGGGGGAAGGAGCGAAAGCGCTCGAGCACCGCGCAAGCGTCCGGCAGTTCCAGGACCTTGGAATTCTCGCGGCCCTGAACGAGCTGCACCACTTTGCCGCCCATCAGGTCTATGCAGGGGATAATCATAGGGAAGGAGCTATCAGCGGTCAGCTATCGGCCAACAGTTACTGAAGGGCTCTATTGGGCTGTCATTCCGAGCGAAGCGAAGAAGCTGCGGTTGTTTCAAATCGATGAGTTGCGAGATTCTGCGCCGCCTTCGGCTCTGCAGAATGACACGCCTTAGATATCGGCCGTAGGGGCGCTGCTTGCCGCGCCCGCCGATGCCGGGCGCAGCAAACAGCGCCTCGACGCCATGGATGGGCCATCCCAGAGGTTACTCACTACTATGGCAGCTTTTTCAGCACGTCGAGCACTTCGCGCGGCTCGGGCATCGTGCCAATTTCATACACCTTGGACCAGGCGATCTTGCCATCCTTGCCGACCACAAAAATGGCGCGGTCGTTGACAAAGGGAATGCTGTGCTTGGTGGGAGGAAACACGCCGTAGGCTTCCGCCGTCTTTGCGTAGGGCCAGCGATCCGTAGCGATCGGGTAGCTCACGCCGCCAATTTCCTTCTGAAACGCCTTGTGAGTAAAAATGGAGTCGGTCGAAATCGCCACCACGTGAGCGCCCGCGCCGCTGAATTTCGCAATTTCATTCTCAAAGGCGCCAATCTCGCTCTGGCACACTGGCGTGAAATCGAGTGGATAGAAGAGAATCACGACGTGCTTGCCCTTATGCGCCGAAAGCTGAAACTCACCTTGGTTCTCTCCCGTCGTCGATCCCAGTTTGAAATCCGGCGCCACGTCTCCAACGTTCAATGCCATTCGAATGCCTCCCGCAGAGTAGATTGAGTCACGGCTACATCGACCCGTTGATTCATTAAGCCATCAAGTGGCTGAAAAAATCAACTTCGGGCAACGCAGAAGCGGCTCAAAGATTCAACGAGCTCATGATTCAAACTTACGAGCCCTGGCTTTCCACAAGCTGCTTGGCGCGCTCGGCGGCGCGTACCACCGCCTTGATCAGGGTCACGCGCAAGCCGCCCTCTTCGAGCTCGAGCAGCCCGTCGATGGTGCACCCAGCCGGGGTTGTAACCATGTCCTTCAGTTTGGCCGGATGCTCGCCGCTTTGCAGCACCAGCGCCGATGCACCGAGCAGCGTTTGGGCGGAAAGCTGGGTGGAGAGCTCGCGCGGGAGGCCGAGCTTCACCCCGGCCTCGGCGAGCGATTCGATAATGGTGTAGACGTAGGCGGGTCCGGAGGCGGAAAGGCCGGTGATGGCGTCCATGTGCTTTTCGTCCACGGATACGGTGCGGCCCATGGAGCCAAAAACGCGATTCGCAATCTTCAGGTCTGCCTCGGTTGAATGCCTGCCGCGCGCAATCGCAGTCATGCCGTGGCGGATGAGGCAAGGGGTGTTGGGCATGGCGCGCACCACGCGGGCGGGATACGGCAGCTCGCGCTCGATGAGGGCGGTTGTCACCGATGCCGCGGCCGAAATCACCAGCGCGTCTTTCCGCAGGCTCTTTTTTACGTCCTGCAGGAATCCCTTCACTTGCTGCGGCTTCAGGCAAATGAGCACCAGATCCGCGCCCTTGACGGCTTCGCGATTGTTCGTGCCCGTGCGAATGCCATATTTTTCCGCCAGGAAATCGGCGCGGGGTTGATGCGCCACCGTCGCCACCACGTGGCCGACCGGCGCGAGCTGCGACCCCAGGACTCCTGAAAGAAGCCCTTCGCCGAGCTTGCCGGCGCCAATCACCGCCAGTTTCTTCAATTGAAGATGCGCGTTTTTTTCCGCTGCGGCGGGCGCCGCAAGGTCTGTCTTCGTTTTCATTTGAGGGTGTGGATCCTATTCGTGGAAGTGCATTCGGCAACGCAATGTCAGATTTACGATTTCCAATTTCTGCTCTCCACCCTTTACCGCATCGCTTGCGCCTGCGCGGCCGTGGCCTCCTCACCGGCGGGTTTATTCCAGGCCATCATCTTGCGGAGTTCAACGCCCACCTTCTCGATCAACTGGCCTTGTTCCTTCGAGCGCATGGCCAGAAAGTTCTTGCGGCCGTCCGCGTTGTTCTCGTTAATCCACTCTTTGGCGAAGGCGCCGCTCTGGATATCCGCGAGCACCTTCTGCATGGAATCGCGCACGTGCTGGTCGATCACCGCGGGCCCACGCGTGTAGTCTCCGTATTCGGCGGTGTCACTCACCGAATAACGCATGTATTTGATGCCCCCCTGATAGATGAGGTCCACAATCAGCTTCAGCTCGTGCAGGCACTCGAAGTAGGCAATCTCCGGCTGGTAGCCCGCGGCCACCAGCGTTTCAAAGCCCGCGGCAATCAGCGCCGAAACGCCGCCGCACAGCACCGTCTGCTCGCCGAACAAGTCGGTTTCAGTTTCCTCTTTGAACGTCGTGCGGATAACGCCGGCCTTGAGGCATCCCACGCCCAGGGCATATGCGAGCGCCGTCTGCTCGGCACGGCCTGAGGCGTCCTGCTCGACCGCCAGTAATCCCGGTACGCCGACTCCTTCCAAAAAGAGCTCACGCATGCGATGGCCGGGAGACTTTGGGGCGATCATCACCACGTCGACCTCGGGAGGAGGTACGATGGATTTGAAGTGGATGCTGAACCCGTGTGCGAAAAGGAGCGTCTTGCTGCGGCCGAGGTGAGGCGCAATCGACTCGCGGTAGACCTTCTGCTGAATGTGGTCGGGAATCAGCATCACGATCACGTCGCCGCGCTTTGCGGCCTCCGCCGGATCGTAGACTTCAAGCTTCGCCGCCTGAGCCTTCGAGCGCGAGGCGCTCGATGCCGGCAATCCCACAATCACCTTCTGGCCGCTATCACGCAGGTTCAGCGCGTGCGCGTGCCCTTGGCTGCCATAGCCAATCACTGCAATCGTTTTGTCTTTCAGGTGTTTTAAATCCGCGTCCTTCTCGTAGTAAACCTTGGCCATCATTTCCTCCGATGATTTTTGTGTTGGTCACAGCGGCGCTGAACACCCCGGTCCTGTCATGCTGAGACGTTCTCACGTTGCTTCGCGACACCCCGAAGGATGAAAATAAGGTGTAGGGGCGCTGCTTGCCGCGCCCACCGTCCCAAGGGCGCTGCAAGCAGCGCCCCTACGGTGAGCGTCGTAAGCCATTTGTTTTCAATGTTGCCTTTCCCCATTTCCTTGACAGAATAACAGCCAAACTGAGTTATTCAGCGCCCGTTTACAAATCAAGTCCTTCGCCTGGGATGGACGCCGCGTCGCTGCGGGTCGAACGGACGCGGGCAAAAGGCATGGCGCCCGGCGGATGCGCCGCCCCGTTCGAAGGAGCTTCCAAGAAGGTCTTGCCGTGGGCAGAGAAAATCACTTTGGCGCCGGGAAGGAGCGTAGCCCAGCGCGCCGCATCCGTGGATTCTCCTTGCCCGTCCACAAGCACAAACGCCGCTTCGGACTCGATCTCATGGCGGTAATACGTCACGTGGCGAACGCCCTCGGCCCGGCGCAGAAAATGAAACAGGTGCTCAGCTTCAGATTCCTTAATCTCGGCCAGCGCCATCAGGCAGTAGCCGTCCGGTGCGAGCGACATCACCAGCATCAGCACGCGCGCTCCCTTGCGCCGCAGCATGTTCAGCAGACGGCACACGACGATCAGATCGTCGCGCGTTTCGATGGTCAGTAGGTACTTCACGCACGCTCCTGCTCTGCTGCTGTAACGGCGGCCTCTGGCCGCCGGTTCTCATGAGTAAAGACCCGCGGCTAGACGCCGCTGCTCCAGTCCAATTTCGCTACACCGCCCAGAGATCGTCGACGACTTCCTCTTCCACCACGGCGCGGGGCGGCTCCACGATCATTTCTGCGAGCGAGGCGCCCGGCGGGACGATCGGATACACATTTTCCGCCGGATCAACCCAGAAGTCCACCAAGCACGGCTCGCGATGGCTCAGCATGGCGCGCACCACGTCCTTCACGTTGGCCTTGTGATCCACGCGCGTGCCGCGAATACCGTAAGATTCGGCAAGCTTGGCGAAGTCCGGCGCGTAGTTCAGGTCAATATCACAGTAGCGCTTCTCAAAGAACATCTCCTGCCATTGCCGCACCATGCCCAGCGAGCGGTTATTCAAAATGACAATCTTCACCGGCACGCGATATTGCGCGATGGTGGCCAAGTCGTTGAGCGTCATCTGAAAGCCGCCATCGCCGACGATGGCGATCACCTGGCGGTCCGGGAACGCCGATTGCGCGCCCATCGCCGCCGGGAAGCCGTAGCCCATGGTGCCGAGGCCGCTCGACGAAAGCCAGGTGCGCGCCTGATAGAAATCGTAGTACTGCGCAGCCCACATCTGATGCTGTCCCACGTCAACCGCGACGATGGCGTCTTCGTTCGCGTAACGGGACAGCATCTCGATCACGTATTCGGGCTTGATGCCCGGCGAGGCCTCGTCGTACCCGAGGGGGTGCTCCGTGCGCCACGCTTCAATCCGGTCAAGCCAGGCGGTGCGGGAGGTTGGCTGTGCTTCCCTGCCCCGTCCTTTCAGAACGGCGGTCAAGGCGCGAAGCGTCTCGCGCGCGTCGCCCACCAACGAAAGGTCAACGCGCACGTTCTTGTTGATCTCGGAGGGATCAACGTCCATGTGAATTTTTCGCGACTTGGTGGAAAAGCCGTCGAGCCGGCCGGTCACGCGGTCGTCAAAGCGCGCTCCCACCGCTACCAGCAGGTCACACTCGGAAATCGCCATGTTCGTCGCATACGAGCCGTGCATCCCCGGCATGCCCAGAGAAAGAGGGTGGCTGGAAGGAAATGCCCCAAGGCCCATCAAGGTGGTTGTGACCGGAATATGCAGCAGCTCGGCTAACTCGCGGAGCTCGTCCCACGCCTCCGAGTGAATCACGCCGCCGCCCACGTAAAGCACCGCCCGGCGGCTCTCGAGGAACATCGCCGCCGCCGCGTCAATATCCTTCGCGCTCCACTCCCGTCTGCGGAGAGGGCGCGCATCCGGCTCGTCCGGTGCATATTGGGGCGTGGCCTTTTCCAAAAGCGTGCTTTTCGGAAGATCCACCAACACCGGTCCCGGTCTCCCGGAAACGGCGATCTTGAAAGCCTCGTGGATCACCGCCGGAATGTCCGCTGCCCGGCGAGGCTGGAACGAGTGCTTGGTTACGGGAAGGCTGATGCCGATAGTATCCGCCTCCTGAAACGCATCCTTGCCGATCATCGAAGCCGCCACCTGCCCTGTGAGGACAACGATGGGAATAGAATCCATTGCCGCCGAGGTCAACGCGGTGATGACGTTAGTCGCACCCGGCCCAGATGTTACCAGGCACACGCCAGGCTTCCCCGTGACGCGCGCGTACCCATCCGCCGCAAACCCGGCCGCCTGTTCGTGGCGAACCAGAAGGTGGCGGATGCCGGCACTGTACAGCGCGTCATAAAGCGGTAGGACGGCGCCGCCAGGCAGCCCGAAAACCACCTCAACCTTCTCGCGCTTCAGGCTTTCCAGCAAAATCTCAGACCCAGTAACCGGGCTTTCCATATTCGGCCTCGTCGAGAGGAATGCGCTTCTGGCCATAACCGACCGTTCGGTAGGTAGTTTAGCGCGAGCCTTTCCGCAATGTCAATAGCGATTCTTATGACATAGCCGCAGGGTCTGCCACGAGCCAGCTACTCGAGCCAAACCCACGTTCACATCAAAGTTGGTCGGGCTGGCGGTGAGCGGTGGTGGTGGGAAGTGAAAACGGACCGCAAGGGGGTTTCAGGAGAGGATATACGCGGCGAGGATCAGGCCGCTGAAGTGTAGATCGTAAGTTGAAGGCAGACGGGGGGAAAATCCTGGAGATCAGGGTGTGGGCGAGGTGGAGTGGAAAGGCGCCTAGCTCAGGGCGAGACCGAGCAGTCGCAAGGCCCGGCGGGAATTGCGCGCGCGGGCACGCAGCCCCTGAGCGATATTGACGGCCCCGGCGTGAAGCGCCCGATGCGTCACCTTGTAGCCGTATCCACTGAGCTCGCAGGCACGCGTCTTGGAGCAGCCACCGTCAGCAACCGCAAGATTCTTTGTGACGCTGCTCCCGTGTTTGTGCTCTATGGGCTATCAGAACGTTTTGGCCTCCCGGTTGTCCCAGAGTGGGCCGGCTGGTTTGCGGCTGAATTGCTAAGAAGGAAAACGAAAACCTCGCTCGTCGGAATCGGTTGTCCCCGGTTTTGATTTCCGGGACAAAAGGCAAGTTCATGAACTTGATCTCGCGCGGTCTCCGGCGCGGGGCCATCAAATTCCCGGAAACCAATGGCCCCTCTCCACTGGCCGCAAATGGGATATTTTCTCACTCGTACCGCAGCGCCACCATCGGGTCGATTTTCGTCGCCCGCCGCGCGGGAATATAGCACGCCAGCAACGCCACGGCGATCAAAATCAGCGAGACAGCGATAAACGTCAGCGGGTCAGTCGGCTTCACGCCGTAAAGCAGGCTGGACAAGAAGCGCGTCAGGCCCAACGCGCCAGCTATCCCGATTCCCACCCCAATCAAGGCGAGAATCATTCCTTGACCCATTACAAGGCGTAGCACATCGTCCTTTTGTGCCCCAAGCGCCATGCGAATGCCCACTTCGCGCGTGCGGCGCGTGACTTCGTAAGAAAGCAGGCCATAGAGTCCGACGCACGCGAGCAGTGCCGCCAGCGCGCCGAACAAGCTCGCGAGGTGCGCCATGGAGCGCTGAGACACTAGCAACAGGTCGATTTCCTGCGACTGCGTGTGAATGTCAGACAGTGGAATGTGGCTGTCCACGCGGCTGGCGGCCCTGCGGACAGAGGGAATGAGGGCCGTAGGATTTCCAGCCGTGCGCAGCTCAAAATGCGTTCCGCCGCCTGTAACAGGGGCATATACCGTCGGACTGATGGCCCGTTGCAGGTCGTCATACTTCGCATCGCCGACAACGCCAACGATTTGCCAAACGGGGGGCGACGACTTCTCAGCTGCCCCCCCGCCCATGCCGATGCGTTTTCCCAGCGGATTCTGATTCGGAAGGTAGGTCCGAACAAAAGTGCGGTTGACGAGCACTGGGATGAGTGCGGCGGCGCGAGCCGATGGCGTTGGGCCACTTCGCGGGGTAGCGGAGTTTGCGGCCTTCTCAGAAGCTTGCTCAGCAGCTTTCATCGAGGCGCTTGCTTCCGCCGCCTGTTTAAAATCCACGGCAGTGAGCGTCCGGCCCTCCAATAACGGGATGCGAAGGGTGCTGAAAAAACCGGGCCCTGTAGAGAGCAAATCAACGAGAAGCGCCTTGCTTTTTGGTTGACCTTCGAGGTGGACGCCGCGGGCCGAAACGTTGCCGCTAAAAAGCGCATTGGAGGAGTAGCTGGCGGAAATGACTCCTGGCAGCGCGGCGAGCCGGGCTTGCATGGTCCGATAGAGATTCTGGATCTGCGCGTCTTTATAGCCGGCCAACGTTGGATTTACGCCGAAGAGCAAAACGTTGCGCGTATTGAAGCCGGGATTGATCGAGCGGAGGTTTTCAAGCGTCCGCACCAGCAGACCAGCTCCCACGAGCACCAAGACCGAAAGCCCAACCTGCGCGACAACTAACGCGCTGCCAGGCTGAAACCGCCCTCTGCGGGCTGATTCCGGCGCTGCCGAGGCGCTCTCCTTCAGCGCCGGCGTCAAATCGACCCGCGTGCTACGAAGCGCAGGCGCGAGGCCAAACAGAATTCCAGTGAGAAGTGAAGCCGCGAGCGTAAATAGAAGGACGCGCCAATCAGGGGTGACGACGAAGGGAAATGCGTCGCCCCAAGGCGTCGACATCAGCGCGGTGATTGCGTGAACACCCCAATAGGCGAAAATAATCCCAAGCGCGCCTCCGGCGACCGAGAGCATAACGCTTTCAGTAAGAAGCTGGCGGAAAATTCTCGCGCGCCCCGCGCCTACGGCCAGACGCACCGCTATTTCTTTGTGGCGCGACATCGCGCGCGCGAGCAGCAGCCCCGCGATGTTCGCGCAGGCAATCAGGAGAATGATGCCAACCGCAGCCATCAAGACATAGAGGGGGGTTGAAAAGAAACCCCGTCTGCCGGTCAGACCTTCTTGCGCGGGCACGAGCGTAATGGCGGGGTCATCCTGTGGCTTCAAGAGGGGCTTTGCGCCGTGCAGCATCTCATCGCGGAACAGCAAGCTGGCCGCCGCCTGCGCCTGACTGAGACGCACACCGGGCTTAAGCCGCCCGAGCATCACCAGCCACCAGTTGCCGATGTCCTTCATATTCC
>JBOGJT010000156.1:0-4425 GCA_050745065.1 Terriglobia bacterium | reverse complement strand
GTTCGCCCTCGAGCTCGATGCGTTTGCCGAGTGCATCGTGAACCAGGAAGACCCGGCGCCGGACGGCATTCAAGGGCTGCGGGATGTGGCTGTAATGCAGGCCATCTACCAAGCCGCTCGCGCCCGGCACAGCGTGCCCGTGGTCTTTCCGGTGTGAAAGCGGCAGACCGAGGAGACACCAAAACCCGGGGGCGGCTCCGGCCGGGAGTCGGACCGGTTCACGGTAGCGGCGAAGTCGGCAATGGTCGTGGATTGAAAGGGCTGGAACGGAAAAAATGTTGGGGTCAAACGATGGTAATTCCGCCTGGACATTCGCCCGTGCACGGCAGATCCAACTGCGCGGTTGTGGCACGCATCCACTGGACGAATACAGCGCATTGCGCCTATGGTCGCGGGCATGATAGTCTGTGTGGCGTACCACACCCGACGGCTGGGAAGGGAGACGACGGCGGTCATGCCGCGGCGCGAGGATTCTACTGACGAAGTCAGCTTCATCGACATCCTCTTTGCAATTGTTCTGGGCATCGGGATCGAAGCTATCGTGACGGAGCCTTGGCTCAAAGACTATCACGGCTTTGCGCGGCTCGCCTTTTGGACGTTCGTTCTCGCGGGCATGGTTGTTATTGGTAGCTGGCTTGGATACCACATCGCGATGAGGGAATTAGGACGCGGTATCACGGGTCGACGGCAGTTCTTTCGTTTTTGCATCGACATCTGCCTGCTTTTCGAATACGCAAGGATATTGAAACGCTTCGATGATCTGAATTTCGTGCTTTTGCAGATCGCCGTAATCTATGTGTGGTATCTGCTATGGGACCTTGTGAGTTACGGCGAGTGGGGAGGCGCACATTGGGTCGTGTCGCTCGTGGGAAGCGGCTTGTTTTTCGTACTGTGGGCCCTGGAATCCCAGGGAAGCCAACCGGCGTCCCAGGCGCGCGGGTTCGCGATCGTCTTTGCATCCATTGTCTTGACCATTGGGTACCGGCTTGTACCCGCGCACTGGTTCTCTGAAGGGACATCGAACAATGCGGCCTCTTAGAGTGTACGTTGCCGGGCCTTACTCCGCGCCGACCGAAGAGGAGGTCTGTGCAAACGTCGCGCGCGCGATTGATGCCGCCTTGGCCTTGTACGCGAAAGGCCATATTCCGTTTGTCCCGCACCTCACGCACCAGATCGAGGCGAGAGCCCGGCAATTGGGCACACATGTCTCGTGGGAAGAATACGTCCTGCGATGGGACGCTCCGTGGCTCGAGCTGTGCGACGCCCTGTTGCTTCTGAGGGAATCTCCGGGATCGCTCCAGGAAGTCGAAATGGCGGAGCGTTGGGGAAAACTCATTTTTCGTGGAGGACCGGACGTTGTCCCCGCGGCGAAGGATGAGGCCACCACGGACCGGGCGGCCCGCTAGCTCCTGCCTTGCAGCGAGTAGCGTGGATCTGCGCCTTTAAGGTCTGCGGTTTGTTTTGCGGCTTACGGCGGGCAAGAAATATCGCTCGGAAAGAACAGGGCCGCGGGCCAGCGGCATAGCGCCAGCATACAGCGCCGGAGGCGCGATCACCAGGAAAGGGCGCAGACCTCAGGGACGGAGGTCTGTGCTACCCTCCCCGTTATGTCCGGCCGGGCAGGCGGAGGGCGCCGATGAGGTCTGAGAGATGCGCGCGATGGCGCGCGCAATAAGCGCGGAGACCTTGCACGATCTTGACGGAGGTTTCGGGAGCGTAGAAGTTGGCCGTGCCCACTTGAATGGCGCGCGCTCCCGCGAGAATAAATTCGAGCGCATCATCTGTGCTGGCGATTCCGCCAATGCCGATGATGGGAATCTTCACCGCGCCGTAAGCCTGATGAACCATGCGCACGGCCAGGGGCTTGATGGCGGGGCCCGATAGGCCGGCCGTCACGTTTGAGATTCGCGGCGTGCGGGTTTCAACGTCAATCGCCATGCCCACGAAAGTGTTGACCAGCGTCAAGCCGTCCGCGCCCGCGTTCTCTGCCGCGCGCGCAAATACGGTAATATCCGTCACATTCGGCGAGAGCTTCACCAGCAGCGGTCGCCGCGCCACGCGCTTCGAAGCCGCCACCACTTCCTCCGTGAGCTTGGGATCGCTGCCGTAGAACATGCCGCCGCAGTGTGTATTCGGGCAGGAAATATTCAGCTCGTATCCGTCTATTCCCTCGCCTTCGTTCAGGATTTCGATGCAGCGGACATAATCCTCCGTCGAGTAACCAAACACATTCACAACGCAGCGCGCCTTGAGCGTGCGCAAGAAGGGGAGCTTTTCTTCCAGAAACCGGCGCGCGCCCACGTTTTGCAGGCCGATGGCGTTGAGCATCCCGGATTCCGTCTCGTAAATTCTGGGCGGAGGATTGCCCGGCATCGGCTCCGCGGAAATGCCCTTCACCGCGATCCCGCCGAGTTGGTTCAGGTCGATAATCCCGGCGAACTCGAGGCCATACCCGAAGGTCCCGCTGGCAGTGAGGACGGGATTTTGGAAACGAATTCCGGCAACGTAGGTATCAATCTGCGGGACAAACGTCTCTTCCGCGGACGGCGCGGCCGCCGGAACCAGCGCAGTCCGATTTTTCTCGTCACTTTTCACTCATCACTCGTCATTACGTCTTCGGGATTTCTTCCTTTTCCCACACCACGCGCTCGGACCAGAAGACCGGCCCTTCGGTGCAAACGCGCTGATAGGTGCCGTGCCCCTCGCCCTGCACACGGATGCAGCAGCCGAGGCACACGCCAAGGCCGCATCCCATGCGGTTCTCCATCGAGACGAGGCACGCGTGGCCGTAACGGCCGGCAAGCTCTACCGTCGCCTGTAGCATGGCCCACGGACCGCAGACCATGATCAGAAATTTCTTGTCGCGATTCGCCGCGAGGTGCTGCTCGAGAGGCCGCGTCACGTACCCCCGATGGCCGCGCGAGCCGTCCTCCGTCGCAAGAACGGGTTCCGAAGCGAACGGCTCAAAATCTTCAACGCCCACCAAATCCCACTGCGTGCGGCCGCCGAAGAAGAGCCGCTGACGGACACCATTCAGGGCAAGGGATTTCGCGGGCAGTAGCAGCGCCGCAATTCCGATGCCCCCCGCCACGTGCAAAACCTGGTCCGCCTGCAGCGCGCGGTCGAGGTATTCTTCCTCGAAAAAGCCGTGGCCGAGTGGCGCGAGCAAGCCCACCTCGTCCCCCGGTTTCAGCTTCGCCATCAACCCGGTGCCGTGGCCCACAACCTTGTAGAGAAGCTCAAGGATAGCCGGAGAGGCCGAAGACGTTGAGGAGGACTTACCATTGGAGGCGGCGGGCTTCACGTCATAAATGCTCATGGGCCGCCGCAGGAGCACGTCCGAGCGGCCAAGCAGCCGTACCATGGCGAATTGCCCAGGGCGCGTGGCACTTGCCTGACAAGGGGAGTGGAGGCTTAGAAGGAAGTGCCCGCCGGTGAGAGGCCGGTTCTCCACAACGGACACGATAGCGTCAGACATCCTGATGATGTTAGCAGATGTCGCCGCGTGATGTCGCCGGGTGGCTTTACGGCCATCCTTGGCGAAACGGTGAGACGCGGAGCCGAAACGGCTTAACGGACGTGATGAAATAAATGCAGAACAGGCATCAGCAGTGACGCGCCCACGATCAAGGCGAAAATGACCCACGCCTTTGGATTCGCCATGTTGAATGTGAATCCGATCCCCACGCGTTTTTCAACCAAAAGAGCCGAATCATAGGGATTGATGTAAAAGCCCCATTTCCAGTAACGATCTTCCGTCCGGTCACCTATAGGAGCGGATGCCGCGCCAGCCAGAACGCCCGATTTATCCGTCATGTCGTTCATCCGGTACCACACCAAAATAACCAGCATTGTGAGAACTAGAATGATCGCGGTCACGGCAAAGACGACGCCGGCGTTCGGGGCCGGGTGAAGGGGAGTCAATGCCGCCGTTGCAGCAATCAGCGACAGAAAATAACTGCATATTGTTAGAGACCATAGATTGGAACGCCGGAAACGGCGCTCGTGCCCGACCGCGCCCTCATGCTGCGTATGGCGGCCAACCTCATGAGTAAGGAATAAGAGCACGGCTACAACACCAGCTACGCCCAAGAGAAGCCCATAGACTCCGGGGAAGCTTTTGCTGCTCCAACCGTTCGCATGACCTTGCAAATCCCAGTGGACAGGGAATCGCTCGGGAATTTGTGCCCAGTGCGCGTGCAAATAAATTCCAGTGAACAGAAGGATGGCAAACGGGCCGGACTGAACAGACCATCCGCCCGGAAGCTTGGCGCCGCTCGGTTCAAGGAAAGCCACCCGGAGGGTCGAAGGTTGGACCGCGTGAGGAGCCACCAGCTTCTTCGCCCGGTGATGGGCGTATGAGCAACCGATAACTTGCCACAACACTCCGGCTACCAGCCCTTCTGCTAGGTGAAGCTTCATTCC
>JBOGJT010000155.1:0-8653 GCA_050745065.1 Terriglobia bacterium | reverse complement strand
CAGGCTGCTCGATCGTCCAGCCGGTGAAGCAGCGTGCAACCTCAATCACATCCTTCTGTGTGTAGTGCAGCCCGATGGTGTGCAGCTCCATTAACTCGCGGCCGTAATTTTCGTTCAGTCCTCGGCGGTTCTTGGGTTTCCGGCTTTGCGGGAGCTGCCCAAGGCGGCGGGTACCGAACGGGCCGAACGGGCGCAACATCCCCGGGCCCGCCATCAGCGGGCGCGGTTGGTTCTGTCGGTTGGGGGCGACGCTCATCCAGTTATCCAGATAGAACAGCATCGCGGGACTCTCTGCGGTCGCTACCAGCAGGTCCTCGAAGTTTCCCAGAGCGTGCGGCCGGATGACGTTCTCTTCAAACGAGGTCAGATAGTACTGGTCTGCCCCCTTGTTCCAGAAAACGTTGAAGTGGTTCATCCAGAACTGCACCATCACTTCCTGCAACTGGCGCTGGCTGTATACGGCGCGCAGTAATTCTTCCTCGCCAAGCTGGGTAAGGATTTCACGCGGCATCCTGAGTCCGGCGGAGCGCGCCATTATGGAGCGCTGGCTGGCCGCTGCGGAAGCGTCCGCGCGGGATGAGACCATCGAACCGGTCGGCACTTCTTTATTTTCGCCGCTGGCCGCGTCGGACATCTGGCCGAAGCGGTGAAAACCCGGCCGTAAAGGCTGGGGGGAAATCGCAGGCGGTGGGTCCCCGGACGCGGAGGAACCCGCTGCCATCGCCGCCCCGTTCCGGCTGAGCGCAGCCAAGCGGCGCTGCCTTTGTTCCCGCCGGGCCTGCTGCACGTCCTCCGCAAGCTCGGACGTGGGAGTGGTCAGGGTTTTGAGGCCCGCGAGCCTCGCTTCCATGGCGGCGTCATCCAACCTATCGGGATGGAGTTGTTGATCGAGGAACTTATTCAATCCCATCTGCTTCACGCGCCCAATGTCGCCTGGCCGGGGTCCAAAGGTGATCCTATCAAGTAACAACTCTATTTCCTCCTGCCGCGTCAGCGCCGCTCTCGAGTTCGGATCTTGTACAGATCTCGCTTGCGACGCGGGCGAGGTCGTGCTGTCCCCGGCCCTGACCGGGAGCGCCGCTAAGGACGCGATCATCACGCCGAGAACGGCGTTAGCCGCCACCCTGTTCAAACTCTGGCGCATACGGGCAAATCCTTGAACGCGCGCGTCCTCTCTTCGGGTAATCTATCGGCAGAATAGATTCTCGAAAGGACCCGGCCATCGGGATAAACCCATCAGCACGGTATTAGTTGCGGCCGCGTCCGCGCGGGGATTGGCCCGGACGGGTTATAATTAGGGGCGCTGTCGGGGCGGTCCCACCGCCGGGTTATCGGTGATGAAACCGGGCGCGCCGCGGCCTTTTGGGGCAGGCAAGACCACCGCCGAAACGCGATGCCGTTCACCACGCCGATGAATCTTCCCTTAACCCCACTACGGTTTAAGCGGCACGCGGCGGAGATCTTTGGCCGCAAGACGGGCATTGTCTGTGGTAAGCAGCGCTTTACCTATCGCGAGTTTGATGAGCGCTGTGACCGCTTGACGGCCGCCTTGTTGCGGCTGGGGGTCAAGGCCGGGGATCGCGTTGCCTTCCTGAGTTTCAATTGCCACCGTCTGCTCGAGGCTTACTACGGCGTGCCGCAAGCCGCCGCCATCCTCCTTCCGCTTAACGTACGGCTCAGCGCGGAAGAACTCGCCGTGGTCCTGAAGGACGCGAGCCCGCGTGTGCTTTTCTTTGACCCGGAGTTCGCCGCCGTCGCCGACGAGATTCGCAAAGCTAGCCCTTCAATGGAGCGCGTCATCTGCCTGAGCGATCCAAAACCGGACTGGACTCATCCGCAAACCTACGACCAGTTGCTGGACTCCTCCGAGCCCAGGCCGGTTGATTGGACGGCAGTCGACGAGAATTCCATCGCCGAGCTTTTCTACACCAGCGGCACCACGGCCTACCCGAAAGGTGTCTGCCTGACGCATCGCAATCTCTATCTCCACGCGCTCTACGTGGCCATGGCGCAGCGAACGTGGGAGGATGACGTGTGCACCTATGCCGTTCCCCTTTTTCACGTCAACTCCTGGGGCGCGCCACACGCGCTTACGCTGAGCGGCGCACGGCACGTGATCCTGCGCCGGTTTGATCCTCTCGCTCTTCTGGAGTCGGTTCAGAAGGAACGCATCACGCGCCTGCAGATGGTTCCCGCAATGGCCATTGCGCTGATCAATCACGCTGAATTCGCGCGGCACGACGTTTCGAGCGTGAAGGAAGTGATGATCGGCGGCGCGCCGGCAAACACAGCGCTGATCCGCGAGCTTGAGATGAAATTTCCAGGGGCCGTCGCCGCCGGAGGCTACGGGCTGACGGAAACCTCTCCAGTCGTCACCATTGCGTATCTCAAAGAGCACCTGAAGGCGGACCCGGCGGACGTTCGGCTCCGGCGCCAGGCCACGGCCGGGTGTGCGATCGTTGGAGTTGAAGCGCGTGTCGTGGCTCCCGATGGCAGCCGCGTTCCGTCGGACGGCAAAAGCACGGGCGAACTGCTGGTTCGCGGCGATAACGTCATGCAAGGGTATTGGAACCAGCCGGAAGAGACGGCTCGCGCGCTCGCCGGCGGATGGCTGCACACCGGCGACGTTGCCACCCTTGATGAAGAGGGTTATATCCTGATCGTGGATCGCTTGAAAGATATGGTCCTGAGTGGCGGCGAAAACGTGGCTACCGCCGAGATAGAGCGGGTGATCTATCAACATCCCGCGGTTCTCGAATGCGCCGTGATTGCTGTTCCCGACGAACGCTGGGGCGAAGTCCCGAAAGCCCTGGTGACGCTCCGCCCCGGCTTGACGGCAACAGAAACGGAAATACTCGATCATTGCCGTAGTCACCTCGCCGCGTTTAAGATTCCACATTCGGTTGAGTTCCGTGACTCGCTGCCCAAGGGCGGCACGGGAAAAATCCTCAAGCGCCTGTTGCGTGTGCCATACTGGGCGGGCCGCGACCGGCAAGTGCATTAATGCAGCGCTCGGTTGTCAGCTATCAGCTTTCAGCGGGCGGTGCATTATGGAGATCGAGAATAGAAACTCGCAATGAACCGCCCCGCTGGCAGACTTGGCGGGTTGCTGAAAAACTCCGAAAGCGCGCCGTTCTGAGCAAAGCGAAGAATCTGCTGATAGCTTTCTTATGGACTTCCTCACCAACGTGCCGCTCAAGCCTTACACCACCTTCAAAATCGGTGGCCCGGCAACTTACTTTGCCCGGTTGTCAGATTCCGCTGAAGTTCCGCAGGCCACCGAATTCGCAGCCTCGCATCGCGTCCCGATTTTTGTGCTGGGCGGCGGCAGCAACCTCCTGGTGAGCGACGCCGGCCTGAACGCGCTCGTCCTTCATCCCGTGCGCCAGGGAATTACGCAGGTGGAGGCGACGGACGATAGCGTCCTCATTCGAGCGGACGCGGGCGAGCCTTGGGACCGCCTCGTGGCGCGTGCTGTGGCAAACCACTGGTGGGGCATCGAAAACCTGTCCCACATCCCCGGACAGGCGGGCGCGGCGTTGGTCCAAAATATTGGCGCCTACGGCCAGCAATTGAGCAGTGTGTTTGAAAGCGCCGAAGTCGCGGATCTGGCGACTGGAAGCGTGCGTTCACTCGCCGGCGATGAGTGCGCCTTGGGCTACCGGCGGAGCGCCTTCAACACGTCCCACAAGGGCCGGTTTCTCATCCTGAGCATCACGCTCCGTCTTTCCCGCACCCCTCAACCGCATCTAACTTATCCGGACGTGAAGGCCTGGTTCGAAGCGAGCCGAATCAACGGACCTTCAATCGGTGAAATTCGCCAAGCCATTGTGGCGATCCGAGACCGGAAGTTCCCATATCCTGCCGCGGAGAAGGGCGGCAACGCCGGATCGTTTTTCAAGAACGTGACACTTAGCAAGGACGAATATGCCGCGCTCGACCGGCGCATTGAGAACCATTTTGGCGCCGCCGCGAGGGATCGTTTGCACGCATTGCGAGGCCGGTCGAGCACGGTGAATGGCATTCGAATCCCCACCGCCTTTCTGATGGAGATTTGCGACCTCAACGGTCTGCAAATGGGTAGCGCGCAAGTGAACGAAACGCAGCCGTTGGTCTTGTTGAATCAAGGCGGCGCCACCGCGCGCGACGTGCTTGCGCTCGCGCGGAACGTCCGGCAGACGCTTTTCACACAAACGGGCGTTCGCGTGGCCATTGAGCCCGAGCTTGCCGGCTTCAGGGAAGGGGAAATCAATGCGTTTATGGCGGTTGCGTAGCGGAACGTCCATAATTGTTCGGGGATTCCTCCGCTGCAATGGGTGGCGCATACATCGCGCATGTTGCGATGTGTGCGACCGTTGCAAACGGTGTACACGACGAAAAGCCGGCATTCGTGCGCTGCGTTTGGGAGGCGTTATGCATTCCCGCTTTCGCGGTAATGGATTCGGTGTACGCCTCTGCAACTCACAGTAAGAAACGAGAATCTCATACCGTAGCGAACGTCCACCGCAAAGGATAAACGATGAGGCGAAGCGTCGCTTGGGCAGCAATGATTTTCGTTTTCGCGGGGTGCGCGTGGTCCGCGGAGCCGGAGCGAGTGCCAACCCCGAGCTTCGAGCCGATCAAGGTGGTTTCCGCAACGGAGGCGGCTTATCCGATCAGTAGCGTCGGGAACGGAACGCTGGTCTTGCGCGTGACGATTGGCGCTTCCGGCAAACTCGAAAACGTAAAAGTGATTTACGGTATACCGTCGCTCACCCAAGGCGCGGAGAAGGCCGTGCGCGAATGGAAATACGAGCCAGCCATGCTCGATGGCAAACCCGTGACGACATCCATCACCGCGCCCTTCACCTATAACACGTGGCCGCTCGCGAATGTGTTTGGCACGGTGAGACCGCAAGAAAAGACAGAGGGACAGTCCGCCGGCTTCTTTACACCGATAAAAGTGCTCACTCAGGCGGCACCGGTGTATCCGCTTTTCAGCCACGGCGCAGGCACGGTGGTACTGCAGGTGATGGTAGATGAAACAGGGGCAATTACAAGCGTCAAGCCGCTCCACGACATTCCGTCACTCACCGGACCCGCGGAAGCAGCGGTGCGCAAATGGACATTCAAGCCCGCGACGCTGGGCGGCAAGCCGGTGGCTACGTCGATGGTGGCGTCATTTGCGTTCAGAGTTCCGTCTTCGCACGAGTACCGGTGAAACGGTGTGAAAGAATTCGACCCTGTCATGCTGAGCGCAGCGAAGCATCTGCTCCTTGATGACAATAACAGGGTTGGATTCCTCGCTTTGCTCGGAATGACATCCCCGGCCGAATCTTTCGCAGCTTCGGAGATCCTACGCCGGATGGATCGGCGCAGCAAGCGCGGCCGGTGATGTGGTTTTGCGACGTCAGCAAAAAACGAAAATAGAAGGAACGATAACCGTTGACCCTTGAGAGCGCATCTTCATCCCGAGTAGTCCCAACGGCATCGCGATGGGTCCTGATTTACCGGTTCGCGCTGGCGGGCGCAACGCTCGGATTCCTGGTGGGCGTTCTCGAGGCGGGCTTGCTCTACTTCATCCCGCGCGCTACGGGATTGATCCGGCCGGACGTTTCCTACGTGATCTGGTTTTTGGCGCCGATGGTGGATCTGATCGCGGGCGCTTTGCTGGGTTTTGTTCTCGGCGTCCTGGCGTCGCTGCGAAAGAACAGCGCCGTAAGCGCGGTGATCTTTGCTGCTATCGGGGTGGGCCTTGCGGGCGCATACGCGGCTTGGCTGCTTGATTGGTTCCGCATTGGGGTGGGTGTGGTCTTTCCGCGCCGCCTAGAGGCGCAAACAGCAGTCGAAGCCTTCGTCATCGTTTTGATCGCCGCCCTAGTTCTGCTCTCGCTCTTGCGAAGGCGAAGCGTCTCCCGGCCTCGGCGTTTATCGCGTCATCGCAGTTGGCTTGCCTTCAATTTGATTGTGCTGGCCGTGCTTGCTGGCGGGGTGGTTTTCTACGCCACGCACCGCCCGTTTGCCGATGCGGGCCGCAGGAGCGGAGCGCGGCAGGCGGTATTCTCTCCTGCGGCAATTCAACGCCCCAACGTTGTGTTAATCGTGCTCGACACGGTGCGCGCCGACCATCTTTCCTGCTACGGCTATTCCCGCCCCACCACGCCCGATATTTGCGCGCTTGCGGCGCGTGGCGTGCTCTTCGAAAACGCCATCGCGCCTTCCTCATGGACTTTACCTTCAATCACCTCCATTTTTACCGGCTTAATGCCTCACCAGACGGGCGCGGACTGGGGCCATCCACCGGACGCGTCGCCATGGGAGCTGGCCCGCATTCTGAGCTCGAAGGGGTACGAGACCGCCGGTTTCAATGCAAACCCTTTTTACGGCCTGGCCGGATGGCGGCTGGCAGCGGGCTTCGAGGTCTATGAAGATGACAGCTACGCGCTGCGCCACAACCTGGCGGTGACGTTTGTGGGGCAATCCGTCGTGCGTTATCTCTACGATCATCTGATCCGCTACAACCAATTTGATCGCCGCAGCGCGGCGGACGTGAACCGCGACGTGATGCACTGGGCGCGCCATCGAGACCCGTCACAGCCTTACTTTCTGTTCATCAACTATATGGACGCGCACCGCCCTTATCTTCCGCCGCCGCTCTTTGACCGCCGCTTTGGGCGTATCCCGAGCAGCTTGCTGGCGCGCGTCGGCGAGCCGTTGAATAATGGCCGTCCGCGAACGCCCTATTCGGCGGAGGAGCGGACGGAGCTCGTCGACGGCTACGATAACAGCTTGGCTTATCTTGATGGCCAGGTGGGCCGGTTGATCAATTTCATCATCCGGCAGCCGGGCGGCAGCCAGACAATTTTCATTGTCACTTCGGACCACGGCGAAGGATTCGGCGAGCATGGCGCCTACGACCACGGCTGGAATCTTTATCGCGAAGTGCTTCACGTACCGTTGATCGCCGCCGGAACCGGAATCCCGTCTGGGATACACGTGCAGGCCGTGGTTCCCAGCCGTCAGCTTTTTTCCACCGTGCTCGATCTCGCCCTTGGATTGAAGGGCCCGGTTGAGCGCACCAGTCTTCGGCGCTATTGGGAGCCGTCTGTCGAGCCCTCGGGTTTGGCGCGGGCCGCTGTGGCGGCATCATCACCAACCGCTTCCGCAATGAGCGACGCCGCGATCTCCGAGCTCGATATTTACAGCCGCGGGACCGACCCCGCATCGCTGAGCCTGACCACCCCCGAGTGGCACTTCATCGTCAATTCCGGCGGCCGAGCCGAGCTTTTCAACGTAGAGAAGGATCCGGGAGAAAAAAACAACCTTGCGGCTGACCCTGCCCGGCGCGAAACGCTGGCAACGCTCCGCACTGCACTCGCAGCACGCCTGGCGTATTCCTTGCTTCCGTGGCGCGCGACGACTTATCTCACGCCGCTCGATCAGCCGGGGGGCACGTTCATCGAACAGATCAGCAGCGAACACTCAAGCCTTCCCACTGCCGGCATTCTGATAGGCATTGCGCAGGCCATCTTTTCCCACCAACCCCCGTCGCAGTTAATCCACCCCACGCCTGCACAGCAGGAAACATTGCGCACGCTGCCTTACCATTGATGCTCAGTGGTAGATACACCCGGCGAAAAGCAACGCGGCGTTCTCTTGGGATCCGGATCAGCCGCTGACGACGCGGAGACTATGAAGAAGTGTGGGGTGCTCACGCCGCAATTAATGGGTGAAAGTTTGGGGGCCATGTGCGGAAGACTTGTTCAAGGATACCATTCAGGACGTGGACTCGCACCGCAAGAAACGGCTGAACGGTGAAGCGGTTCCAGCGCATTTGCGGCTCCTTGACCATCCGTTTAGCGATGGCCTCCTTGACCGTGGACTCCACCCAAGCCGTTGCCTCTGGACCCTGAGCTGGCAACCTGTTGTTGAATTGGCGCAGGCAGGCTCCCTACGCCCGCGATTCTGATTTTGTGTTTGTCGGGGAGTCCGGCAAGCCACGCTGGCAAGGGATGATCCTGAAGAACTATATTCAACCTGCCGCCGACAAAGCCGGGGTCGGCAAGGTTGGCTGGCACACTTTCCGCCACAGCTACCGCGCATGGCTAAAGAGATTTGGCGCCCCAGCAGAAATTCAGAAAGAGCTAATTCGCGATTCCAACTTGAAGACGACTCTTGAAATTTACGGTATTGAGCCGGATGTCGCGCCGGCGCACCGTGAGGCGAACAGCGGCGTGGTCAGGGCGGTGTTGGGAAAGAGCAGCAAGTAACTGGTACCAACTTGTACTCGCGGATTTTAGGTTTTGGCTGCGAACTATTGAAAAGAATGGCTCCTCGGGCAGGACTCGAACCTGCAACCCTTCGGCTAACAGTAATGCAATCAATAACCTACCAAATTATCAGAATTGCGATATCTTGCTCGATCTTGAGAACTTAATTGGATTGTCATAACGGCGCCCTTATGCTCCGTTGATCGTTTTTTGGCCCGATTTTGAGGTAGGCATAAAAAATCCTTTACACTTTTTGCTGCAAAAAAGTGCAAGCAGTTCGGGATTCCGGCGAAGGGTTCCTTGTGCGGGGCATCTTGCCGCCACAGGCAGGGAGAGTCCCTCACGTATCAGAAATTACAGCCCTACAGGGCAAGGTTCGGCCACGGTCCCAGGCTCCTACGGTC
>JBOGJT010000154.1:0-3327 GCA_050745065.1 Terriglobia bacterium | reverse complement strand
CGACGATTAACCAAGTTGTGAGCCGGCGCTTCGCCAAGCGGCAACAGATGCATTGGACCCTCCGCGGGGCACATCTGCTTTTGCAAACGCGGACGAAGGTTCTCAATGACGAACTGGAGGAAGTGTTGCGGCAATGGTACCCGCTGTTTCGAATCCAAGCGAAAGCTGCGTGACAGCCGGGTTCCTGCTGCTCTCCAGCACGTTCCTTACCGAAATCTGCGCCGTCACCAAATACCAGATCGGGTCATCGTTTTCGACACTTGGCCGGAAAACGTGACTCCAGCGACCGACTATCCGCTGTGCGGCCAGATAGTGATAGAGGTCACAGTCTCTCGAGAGCAGCAATCCCGCCTAGGGCTCTCAAAATTTCAATGTCGCTCGATCCTTCGCAAGTTGCTCCAATTCGCGGCGTACCGCCGCATGCAGTGCGTCCGTCGGTGCGGCGTCGGCACCCTCTAAGTTGGTGGCCAAACCAGCCAGGATGCCGTTCAGATCAGCAAATTCGCGGGCAGCGGATGCATCGCCATGCTGTTTTGCCGCCTGATAGCCTTGATAACTTGCGCCCATCGCGGCCATGAGTTTTTGTTCCACTGAGAATTGGGCGGCAAAGGCAGAAGCGGGCGTAGTCTCGCGTGGGTCGCGCAGGACCGTCAGGGACTGGGTGTAGATTTGATCGGCCACGGTCAGCTTGATAATGTACTTTCCAGGGACAACGAGCGGCCCCTCCGGGCCAGCCGGGGTCTCGTGCGGGATTGCGGACATGGGGTAAGAGTGTCGTACCGACGGCGGTGCCGAATAGCGGAGATCCCAGATAAACCGGTTCATTCCTACGTAGGCAGGCAAGGGTTGCGGGTTCGCCATCCAGTAGTCTGCAATTGTAGGCCACCGCACTGGTCTTCTTACACTTTCCGGAATTGGAGCACTGCTGAACCGGCGCACCGCATTTCCGTTTGCATCATAGATAACCAATTTGATCGGCTGCGACGGCACAGTCCGCAATGTGTAGTCAAGAATCGCGCCGGCTGGCGGATTAGTCCCCGCCGGGATTTCCGGCGGCATGGGGGTGTCAGAGTTGACGTCTCTGCGCACTCGGAACGCTTTCGCAGGCTGGAACAGGTGAGCAGAGGCGGCGGCGACCTGGACATCGAGCTGGCGCAGTGGGCTCAGGTCGTCCAAAACCCAGAACGCCCGCCCAAACGTCGCCGCCACTAAATCGCCATCCTGGACCGCCAAATCCCGCACAGAAGCCGTTGGTAGATTAAGTTGCAGCGATTGCCACTCCTCGCCATCATCAAAAGACACAAAGACGCCATTTTCCGTGCCGGCGTAAAGAAGCCCCTGCCGTTTCGGGTCTGCTCGAACCACCCGAACGAAGCTGCCGTTCGGAATGCCAGTGGTGATTGCGGTCCAAGTGCGTCCGTAGTCGGCAGTGCGGTAAATGTAAGGCTGAAAATCACCCCACACGTGCCGGTCCATCACAACAAAAGCCGCCGCCGGGTTGAAGGGCGAGGCTTCAATCATGCTCACCGTATCCAGCGGCTTCAATGCCGGGATCGTCGCTCGCTGCCAATGCTTGCCTCCGTCGCGCGTAACCTGCATGAGACCGTCGTCAGTGCCCACCCAGATCACGCCGGCGCTCAGAGGTGAGGGACCAATCGCCGAGATTGCGGCCCAATCGCGGCTAGTTTTGCCGTGCGGCAGACGGCGGACCGGCATATCGGCTCGAACCGTAAGGTCGGGACTGATGCGCTGCCAATGGAGACCCGCGTCGGAAGTTTCGAGGAGAAATTGCGCGCCGTAATATAAGATGTTGCCGTTTGCGGGCGAGAATACGAACGGGGGTTCGACGGTACCCCACCACGGTCCGAACGCGTAGCGGTACGGCCCTCCGGCGCCTATGTGGGGTGACACGTCGAGGGTTAGCCAAGTGCCTCGACTCCTGCGGTGGATCGCCGGGCCACCGTCGCTCGAAAATATCCACTGCGGATGCGCTGGATCCGGCTCAACATACCCGTATTCATAGGCACCCATCGAAGGCCGCCAGTCAAGGAAGCTGATATCACCGAAGGCTCCCCGGCTACGCACCTCGACCGAGCCGCTGTCTTGCTGTGGGCCGTAAATACGGAAGGGAAACTGATCATCCGTTGCGACGTGGTACATCTGCCCCGTTGGCTGGTTGTACCACGTGCTCCACGTTCTGCCCCCGTTCAGGCTTACGCTCGCGCCCTGGTCGGCACCCAACATCATTTCGCTGCTGAGACAGCCGTTGCCACCACCCATGGGTAGGCACGCGCTTTTGGGGTTTATCCAGAGGTTGTGATAGTCGTCGCCGCCCGGTGCCCCCTTCAAGACCTCGAACGTCTTCCCGCCATCAGTCGAGCGATAAAAGGAGGTCTGAACTACATAGAGAACATTGCGGTTTTGGGGATCCATCCAAACACGATTGAAATAGCCGGAGCGCCCGCCGGGAGCTAACCGTGGATCTTGCGTTATCCGCCGCCAGTTCCCTCCGCCATCGTCGGAGCGAAACAACCCACCTTGAAGGTGGCTATTGGTGCTCTGGGCCCTTGCAATAATTGCGAGCACGCGCCCGCCGTCGGCCGCCAACCCGATACGCCCCATCGGCCAGGCGGGAAGTCCATGGCCGGATAAGGCCTGCCAAGTTCTTCCTCCGTCGATCGACTTGTAAATAGCCCCGCCGGCTTGATCGCTATCAGGCGGTGCAGGCGGCAGAGCGGCTTGATGATGCCAGAGCGCTGCATACACCACCCCGCGGCGAGCGGCATCATACGCCAGTGAAATGGCACCCGTCGTATCATCCTTGTAAAGAGTCCTGATCCACGTCCGGCCGGCGTCTGTGGTCAAGTAGACGCCGCGATGAGGATCGGCCGCATAAGCGTTCCCGAGCGCCGCCACCAGAACTACATTGGGATTGTTCGGGTCAACAAGGATTGCCCCGATATGCGCGGTATCGGAAAGGCCAATATGATGCCAGGCGCGTCCGCCGTCATCCGAGCGCCAGACTCCGTCTCCCTGGTTTGCCGCTCCCCAGGAGTTGCTGGCGATACCGAAATCGCCGGTACCCACATAAATGATCTGGTCATTCGAAGGCGCGACGGCGAGCGCACCGATCGACGCAACGTGCGCCTGGTCGAAGAGTGGTCGCCAGACGACGCCGGCGTCCGTCGTTTTCCAGACGCCGCCCCCTGCTGTGCCCATGTAGTAGGTAACCGGCTGTCCGATCACCCCGGCGACTGCGGATACCCGTCCGCCTCGAAATGGCCCTACCTGTCGCCATCGCATGGCGGCGTAAAATGCTGGATCGAA
>JBOGJT010000153.1:0-8301 GCA_050745065.1 Terriglobia bacterium | reverse complement strand
TGGGTTGTGGGGTTCTTCGTAGGGGCGCTGATTGCTGCGCCCTTTAGACGGTCGGCGCGGCAAGCAGCGCCCCTACACCCTATTTTCATCCTTCGGGGTGTCGCGAAGCGACATGACAGACTGAGCGGAGCGAAGCATCTGCTTTTCCCGTTTGATTTAGATGCAGATTCTTCGCTCCGCTCAGAATGACATGTGGCTAAAATTTTCGCGCGCGGCGAAAAATCCGCTAAGTGAACAGTGTTGGGACTAAACGGGATTATTCATGAATGGTTAGGAGGGCGGGGTTTTAACCCCGCCGAAAGCTTGCGTCGTCCTATTCCCGTTGTCTTGCCGGAAGAGCGGCTCGATATAACGAGCCGCTCATCCGGCAAGAAAAGGAAATCTAAGGTGCCCTTTAACGGCACGGCCGAATCTTAAAAACCGGCCGTGCCCTCCTCACTGTCGAACCGAACTTCATGAATGATCCGGACTAAACCGTCTACGGCAGCGCGTCGTGGCCTTTTGCCGATCCAGTACTCACACACTGCGTTTGCGAACACTCCCGGCATTGAGAAGCAAATTCGGAAGCGGGGCAACTTTCCACAACTCTTGTGGTAATAACCACGGATAAAACAGCCCGGGCTTCTCATCAACGGCCGGAGCAGGCCGCCCGGCCTATGCGTCTTGATTTTCCGCCCGAACGCGCCTAGATTAGGGGAAGAGGTGCATTATGACATTACCTAACAAGTTACGCTCCCGGAGCGCAGCGATGGCTGCGTTGCTGGTGGCTGTGGGTCTCGGGACAGCCGCGGCAGGGTCCGGCGCGCCGCCCGTTCGCTCACAGGACGAGGCTCGGGGCGTTCCAAGTCAGGGAGTGATTTCCCAACCGTCGCTTGGAGAGATTGCGCGTGAAGTCTCGGCCCAGCGGTCTCAGTTGGAGGTGAAGAACGTTCCCCTTTTTACGAATGATAATTTACCCAAGGGCGGGGGCCTCAGCGTGTTCGGCCCTTCCATTTCGCCAAGCGCCCCGGCGGAAATGAACACTGCCGCGGCCGGCGCGAATCCCACCGCAGGGAAGGAAATTGCCTATCTCCGCCGCAAGCTGAGCGAAGCTCAGACACACTTGCAATTGCACCAGCGCGAGCTCGCCGCGCTCCAGCAGCAAATCAGCCAGAGCAAGATGCAGTGGTATCCGAATCCCAGTCAAACCCTGATGCAGGAATACTCCAGGGGGAACATTTCGAACCTTGCCAGTCAAATCAGCGATAAGCAACAGCAGATCGCTCAGAATCAGCAAGACGTTGCAAACCTTACCGATCAGTTACAGCGCGACGAAGCCCGGTTTGGCTGGGTGAATGCCGCCGCGCAGGCGGCCTCTAGCGCCTCTCGAGTGGCGTTGCCGCCCGGCATCAAACCGGGAACGCCTGAGTATTGGGAGGCGAGGATTCAGGCCGCGCGCGAACAGCTCTCCACCGCCAAGGAGGAGCAGAGCCTGGAAAAAAATGAACTCAGTCTGCTGAAACTTCAGCAACTGCGCTCCCTCGACCCGAACGTGCAGGCGAATCTCGCTTCGAGCGTCTCAGCAAAACAAGATCAATTGAGCGCCGCGGCTCAAGCCATCGAGCAGGCGCAGGAGAAGATCTCAAAACTGGAACAGGAAGCGCGAAAGGCAGAACGCGGCAAGCAGTAGATCAGAAATGGGAAACTGGATTATCAAATTTTGAAATTTTGACTTCCTGCGCAAGGTTCCACCGGGCCACCGCTTGCTGCGCCCACTCATTTTGGCGCATGGCTCGCTGCGCACCTGCGGCGCGTCACATGGCAAACCCGCGACGCGCATCCAGATCTCCGGGTATCGCCAAAAACAAACCGGAACTCCCCTTCGATACGATACGGAGCGTCATAGGTCATCGGTGGGTCTTTGCTGTAGCGGCGCTCTCTGAACGCCGGAATGACGGCGGCCAGAGGCCGCCGTTACAACATTTGGTGTCATCATAATACGTAATCCTCATTAGCCACCGAGTTTCTGCGGAGCGCAGAGACGTCGGACACTCCCGCGGCCGCGCAGCGTTCCTTCTTCCAGGTCCAACTCTCCTGCAGATAAAACCCTCTGCCCACCGGCGCCGCCACTCATCCGTCAGTGACCACAACCTCGACTGGTGAAGCCATTTCCTGACGGCGACAGCGTCGGCGCGTGGTACCGCGGACACGAGCACAGGGGAACGCTCCAAGATCGAAACGAGAAGTACAAATTCAGGGCCCGCCGCGTGGGTTACGGTGGCTTCCCCTATACGCCCGGCGGCGAGCGGCCGGCTCACGTCCAGCCATCTCCGATTCTCCGGCGCAAGCAACGCCCCGAGCAGGCAAACGCCTCGTATGGGATGCGCGGTTTTGCTATGTTGCGTTTCATCGGCGCCCAAGCGAAAATTGATTACACCGGCCAGGCCGGCGCCACCGTCTTTTCAGAAACGTTGCGACGAGCGAACAAGCGAGGAGCTAACCCGATGCAGCTGCATTCCTTAGCGGGCAAGCCCGAAGAACTGGACCCTTTCTTCACTGTCTCACTCGATTTATTGTGCATAGCAAATATGGACGGCTATTTCCTGCGCTTGAACCCCGAGTGGGAAACAACCCTCGGTTACCGTATCGACGAGCTCCACAACAAACGTTTCGTGGAATTCGTCCACCCTGACGACATCGCATTTTCCCTCGACGTACTCTTCGGGCTGGCCTCCCAACGCAAAGCGATTGACTTCATGAACCGTTACCGCTGCAAAAACGGGACGTATCGCTGGCTGCAATGGCGGGCGGCGCCAGCCGGCAATTTGATTTATGCAGCCGCTCGGGACGTCACGCAACAAAAAAGCGTAGAAGACGCCCTTTGCCAGAGTGACCGGCGATACAAGGATTTCATCTCCCATAGCAATGAGGGGGTGTGGCGCGTGGAGTTAAAACAGCCTCTACCCATTGACCTGCCGGCGGAAGAGAGCGTCCAGCGGCTTCTGCGAGACGCTTACTTTGCGGAATGCAACCTGGCGCAGGCACGCAACCTGGGGTTTTCTTCAGCGGAAGAGGTAGTCGGGAAACGCTATCGGGACGTGGTTCCCCCGCCTGATTTAGACGAGGGAAGGACGGAAGCATTCCGATCGGCGGTGGGCAGCGGATTTCGAAGCCGCACCGTGGAGTTTCGAGGTCTCGACAGGACGGGCAACACCAAGCACTTTCTGAGGACGGAAATCCCGATTATCGAGAACGGAATGTTGGTGCGCGCGTGGGGGATAACCTGTGACGTCACCGAACTCAAGCAGGCAGAGGATTCGCTGCGCGAGAGCGAAGTGCGTTTTCGCACAACCTTTGAGAATGCGGGGATTGGCATAGCCCTTATGAATTTGCGGGGATATCCGATTCAGTCTAATCCCACCCTTCAGAAAACGCTCGGCTATAGCGCGGCGGAGCTGTGCGGCATGGCGTTCACCGAGTTTACCTATCCGCCCGATCGGGAGTTGAGTTGGAAACTCTACCGCGATCTTGTGGCAGGGCAATGCGACAAATACACGTTAGAAAAGCGCTATATCAAGAAGGGCGGCCAGATCATGTGGGCTCGCGTAACCGTTTCGCTCGTCAAGGACAGGAATGGCGAACCGGACTACGCCATTGGCATGGTGGAAGACAACACCGAACGTAAGCGAGCGCAAGAAGAGGTGCAGCGCTCCTTTGAACAATTGCGGGCGCTTGCTGGCAGGCTGCAGACTATCCGGGAAGAGGAAAGGAAAAGAGTGGCGCGTGAGATTCACGATGAACTGGGCCAGGCTCTAACAGCGGTCAAGATCGACTTGACCTCCCTAATGCGTGACGTGCCAGGAGGCGCAAAGACGTATGCTGCGAAAACCGAGTCCCTCTGTAAGCTTGTGGACGATACGATTCAGTCCGTGCGCAGAATCGCAGCGGAGCTGCGGCCAGGAATCCTGGATGACCTTGGGCTGGTGGCCGCTGTTGAATGGGCGGCAGAGGAATTCACTCTCCGCACCGGGACCGAGTGCAAGCTGCACGTGCCCAACGATCAAATCGTAATCGATCCGGGGCATGCCACGGCAATTTTCCGCATCTTCCAGGAAACTTTGACCAACGTGGCGCGGCACGCAGCCGCGACCCGGGTCGACGTCAAGCTTGTCGAAGAAGCTGGTGACCTGCTGCTGGAGGTTCACGATAACGGCAAAGGCGTCAGCGGAGAGCAACTCTCCGCAGGCAAGTCGCTGGGCATTCTAGGAATGCGAGAGCGCGCGGCGCTCCTCGGAGGCAACCTTGTGTTCCGGGGCGCTCCAGGAAGCGGTACGACGGTCACCGTGCGGATCCCAGAAACCCTTCGCGCGTAAGCAGGAGTCGGACCCATGGTGAGGATCCTCATTGCGGACGATCATTCCATCCTGCGCAGAGGGCTAAGAGAAATCCTGGTGCGCGAATTCAAGGGCGCGGTATGTGGTGAAGCTGCGAATGCGCAAGAAGCTCTAGTCCAGGCTCGAAGCCACGATTGGGACTTAGTCATTCTTGACGTCAGTATGCCAGGGCGAAGCGGCGTTGACGTGCTCAGGGATCTGAAGCGGACGTCGCCAAAGCTTCCAGTGTTGGTCTTGAGTATGCATGCCGAAGACCAGTATGGCAAGCGGATGCTCCGAGCCGGAGCGTCCGGCTACATGAATAAAGAAAGCGCCCCAGAGGAACTCATTGGAGCGGTTCGCAAGGTGTTGGCAGGCGGCCGCTACGTAAGCCCGCTATTGGCAGAGAAGCTGGCGCTGGATTTGAACGAGGAAGTGGACAGGCCAGCCCATGAAAAGTTGTCCGACCGGGAATTTGAAGTATTGCGAATGATCGCCTCGGGCAAATCAGTCTCAAAAATCGCGGAAGCACTCCATTTGAGTGTGGCTACCGTCAGCACCTACCGCGCGCGCGTTTTGGAAAAGATGAACATGGCCAGCAGCGCAGAGTTGATACGCTACGCATTGCGTAACCAGCTTGTGGAATAAAACACAAGTGATTTTACTCTTCACCATCCGATGGGTTTTGCCTTGGCCAGGTTACTTATGAGTGCGCGCCGCAAGGCCGCGTAGTACGAACCATGACGCTTCACCCCGCGCATAATACTACACAAGAATCAGACTCCCTTCGATATATCTATTTCGATCTAAACCCGACAATAACTGTGTGGGAAGAATAAGACTGCTGATCGCCGACGATTCAGACGTCTTCGTTCAACGCCTTGGTACCTTGCTAAGCGACATGGGCGGGGTGGATATTGTCTGCCGGGCGAAGAGCGGTTCGGAGGCTCTGCGCGCCATCAGCGACTTGAGGCCCGATTGCGTGATTCTTGACATCAGCATGCCGGGAGGAACCGGCCTTGATGTCTTGGGCTGCATGGAGAGGGGCGGTGAATCTCCGATGGTGATCGTGCTCACGAACTATAGTTACTCCCAATACCGGAAAAGATGCTTGCAGATTGGAGCTCGTTTCTTTTTTGACAAGTCAACAGAAATCGAAAAAGTCGTCCAAGTGCTGCGGGATGTGATTTGCGATTCTTCAGAAAAAAAAGGACTGGCCTGACGAAGGCTGCGGCGAGCTCGATGAAACAGGCAGGCGGCCACACGCCAGACCACAACATTTGTTCCAGCGAAGACCCGAATGTAAAGAGCGCAAACATGGAGGGACAAACGGAAATTCCCGTCGCATGCCCCGAGCTCTTCGGCGCTGACCTTCGAGCAGTGCAGAGAGGGGCGCACCGCATAAGAGCAGGGCGCGATATCTTTCCGCAAAACGAGTTTAGGAGGCCGCCATGACGATGGAAATGTCAGCGCGCGACGGGGAAGCGGATGGAAGCCATCCAGCAGCCCGCGCCCTGAAAGAAGAGGTTAACCGGCTGAGGCCGGTTATCGCGGCGCTGAAAAGCACGGCTTCTTGGGCAACATTAACGGGAGAACACAAAAACGCATGTTGATGAATTTCGGTCTGCTTTCCGCGGGCATCGCCATAGGTATCGTCGCCGGCCACGCTATACTCCGTTCTTCGCGCAAAGAATCGAAGCTATGCGAGGCCTACATGCACGAGCGTATTGAATCAAAATTTAAGGACGCACTGAAAACTATGACCCCAAAACCAGAACTTATTGTCGAAGGCTCCAGCAAACTGGATCGTCTCTCATACCGCTGTTCCTGGTGCCGATTGGAATTCCCACTGTCCGACGATCTCACTCCGAAGGAAGCCGTCATCGAACTATACCGCTGCTTCAGAGAGCACATCGAGATGGAACATCCACCGGCTTCACGGGGCCCTGTGAGGTCAGCTACACCCGCTGGGGATTGATCAAAGCTAAATTTCCTGAAGAGAAATGCAAGAACTACTTAACATCGAAGTATTAGGCGCTGGTCGAGGCGCCGTCCTTCCGGTAGAACGCCAGTTGCGATTCCCCGTGCCGCAGCAGGCGCGTTTGGCTCAAGCTGCCATATTTCTCCTCCAACATACATTGGCGCGAATGCTCCGCGATGACGACCGACGTAGGCAGCAGGATTCGCGACCGCGCCAATTCACGCAGGGTGCGGTGATATTCGCGGATCTCCGCGTAGGGGGGATCCAGAAAAACGATTTCGAACCGGCTTCCTTCGCGCTCCAACCGCTCGAGCGCCGTCCACACGGGCCGCACCATCACGTGGAACCCTCCACGCACTCCGAGCGCTCTGAGGTTTTCGTGGATCAGCACCGCCGCCTGGCGATGGTGTTCAACAAAAACCACATCCGCCGCGCCGCGGCTTATAGCCTCAATGCCGGCCGCGCCGGTTCCCGCGTACGCGTCGAGAAACCGCGCTTGGCGGACGCTTTCGCCCAGAATGTTGAAGAGGGTTTCGCGCGTCTGATCTGAGGTGGGACGCAGTTGGCCGCCCTTCAGCGTCTTCAATCGCAACCCGCCGTAAGTGCCTGAAATAATACGCATGGGAATCGGACGATGGATTTATTGAGGCATCAGGTCATTGATTCAATTCCACTAGATTCAGTGATCCGCCGCTGGTCGGGGCGAAGAACCGGCAACGGCAGCGGATTCAGTGAACCAATGACTCAATGACGCAATGAGTCGATGTTATCACCCCACCGTCGCCAGACGGTAGCGTTCCGGCCAGCGCGCGCTGAGGGAGCGAGTGAATTCGGCAAATTCTGACGGAGACGCCGGGCGCTCTACGAATTCAAACGCCTCGCGCTTGGCCCATTCCAAGATCTCCACGTCGCGCAGAAGGCTGGCGATACGGAAAGCCGGTATGCCCCATTGACGGGTGCCCAGAAACTCGCCCGGCCCGCGAAGCTTCAAATCCGTGTCAGCGATCTTGAAACCGTCGTTGGTTTCCGCCAGCACGCGCAGACGCTCGTCCGCCACCTGGCTTCGCGGCTCACCCGCAAGCAGCAGACAGGTGGATTCTCCGGTTCCCCGCCCTATACGGCCCCGCAATTGGTGCAGTTGCGCCAAGCCGAATCGCTCGGCGTGCTCGACCAGCATCACGGTCGCATTCGGCACATCCACGCCCACCTCGATCACCGTGGTCGATACCAACACCTGTATTTCGCCGTCGCGGAAGCGCCGCATCACGCTTTCCTTTTCCTCGGCAGGCAGCCGTCCGTGCAGCAGCCCCACTCGGAACCGCGGATAAACATTTTTTGAAAGATGCTCGTACATCTCGACGGCGGGCCTGAGATCGAGTTTCTTCGATTCTTCGATGATCGGATACACCGCGTAGGCCTGCTCGCCGGCCTCCACTCTGCGGCGGATGAACTCGAACGCCTGGCCGCGGTCTCGCTCCGCATAGATGCAGGTGATAATGGGCGTGCGGTTCGGCGGCATCTCGTCAATCACGGAGAAATCGAGATCACCGTAGGCGGCCAGTGCGCAGGTTCGCGGAATAGGGGTCGCCGTCATCACCAGAACGTGGGGAGCGCGCCCCTTGCGAATCAGATCGTAGCGCTGCATCACGCCGAAGCGGTGCTGTTCATCCACGATCACCAGCGCCAGCCTTGCGAATTCGACGTCCGGCTCGATCAGCGCGTGCGTCCCCACCAACAAAAGTACCGCTCCCGTCGAGAGGCGCTTCTTGATTTCCGCCTTATCTTTCGCCGCCCGGCCGCCGATAAGCAGCTCCACGTCAAATCCAAGTGGCGCGAGAAGGCGTTTGCAATAGAGGTAGTGCTGCGCGGCCAGAATTTCCGTAGGCGCCATCAACGCCACTTGATAACCATTTTGCATGGCCACCACGGCAGCCTCGAGCGCGACAATCGTCTTGCCCGAGCCCACGT
>JBOGJT010000152.1:0-3486 GCA_050745065.1 Terriglobia bacterium | reverse complement strand
GTTAAAGCTCTCGATATAGCCATTCTGCATGGGCTTGCCCGGCTGGATGAACTCCAGCCGCACGCCCCTCTCATAGGCCCACTGGTCCAGGGCACGGCCTGCGAACCCGGGGCCGTTGTCCGTCCGAATCGCTGCCGGTAGCCCGCACTCCGTCCTGCGCCAATTGCGATGGAGTTTGCGGCCGTGCGACCGGGGCCGGTGCGATTAGAAGGAATGCAAGAGCGGACGGCCATCGACTTTGCATGCGTTCTCTCCCAAATTCAGGGCCGGACTTTTGGCGGGTTAAATTCAATCCAAGACTTCATAGTGGTCGAGGTGGGCCCGCGCAGCCCCGTGGTCGTCGGCCAGTATTCGCTTGAGCTCAGCCACGCAGCTAGCCTCATCGTGCTTCGAACCGAAAAGGCGGTTTGGTCCGATGGCAAACTTCTCCGGACAGACGTCGCAAGTCACGAAGCCCAATGTCAAGTGCTCCGGAGCATGTACCCTGGTTTGGCCGAGCTTGACTGCAATCGGGCCGGGCGACGTGACTTGCTGTTTATAAGGAACCATTTTGACCATCCCACTCCCCGCTAGTCCACATCCGGTCGCCGTCGTTCTGGGAAAACGACTGTGGCTGGCAGCCGCAGCCCTCGTGCCGAATTTCGCAGCCTTTCGCGCCGATTTTGCCCACGGTGCAAAGCGGCGCGACCCCGCGACTGGTTACCAGACGGATTGTGCGGTGGTTGAGGCGTTGCCGCCAGTGTTGGCTAACGCTTGAGCTTGCAACGACCTGAACTGGAGCCGACGCGCGGGCTTGAACCGCGGACCTGCTGATTACGAACTGTAGCCAGTCCATCACAAGATAGCGCAACACAGCCACGTATAGCACTGATTCTTCAGCGTTTATCCCGATATTGGCGAACGCTCGGTTGCGCCCGTTTTTGCCCGTTTTTGCTTTAGGGTGGGCACAAAAAAGGGCACAGTTTTCCGAGGGTGTTTCGGATGCGAAAATTGCCCGGCTGCGGGGCCGGGCGGCCGGATGTTTGGGGGTGCCGACGCGACGGCGGCCAGGCGGGTGGAAACCCCCGGCGCGGGGCAAGCCGTCGGCCGCTGATTTCGCTGGGCTTTCGTCAGCCGCCGACAATGTACCGAAACCAAGTGATTTTCCCGCAGCGTATGGGGTGAGCGCTCTTCTGCGGGAGAAAAAGAACCGGCACGGCGCAGGCACGTCTTGAGTGAGGGCGGCGGCGGTGCGCGGAGTCAGTTCCGACAGGTGCACCGCAGGAGGGCGTGGATGACGTGTGCTGCCACCGCTCCCGACCGGGTGGCATACTCACTTTGGTGCCCAAGCACAGAAAGCAGCACGTAATTCCCAAATGCTACCTCCGGGCTTGGTGTGATCCCTTGACACCCAGAGGCCAGGCGCCGTACCTCTGGCGTATCACGCGGGACGGGTCTAAAAAACAAAAGAGATCGCCAGAGAAGTCATTCACCGCGGCTGACCGCTATACGATCAAATTGCCCAACGGTGGTCGCGACCTGATAATCGAGGAGACCCTTTCGAAGCTGGAGAGCGATTTTGTGCGGGTGCTCGCTCGTGTCCGGCGTCGAGAGCCACTGGAACCTAAAGATCGGGCTCGCCTGTGCGTATTCGCCGCCGCAATGCACGCACGGCCCATCGCGATGGGGGAGCACTGGAGGTCCACGATGCAGTCGGTAAAAGCCAACGTCGCACGGCTCGAACAAGCGCATGGCGCTGAGCCCTCCGCTTCGCGTGACCTAGAGCCTCTGGTTGCAACCGCGCCTCAAATGTTCCTTGCCGAAAGCCTGGGTTTCCAGCCGCCGTTGCTGTTTCAAATGGCGATGAGCGTAATGGTGACCGACGACGAAGTGGGGTTCATCACCTCCGACACCCCCTGCGTGTGGCTTAACCCGGAGGCTTATAAGATGCCACCGATCTACCGGAGCCCAGGGCTCGCCCAACGGGGAATCGAGGTGAGGCTCCCGCTAACGCCGCAACATTTGCTCATAATCTCGCACCACGACAAAATTCCGCAATACGCCGAGGTGGGGCAGGCAGCGGTGGACGAATTTAATCGAATAACACGATTTAATTGCCACGAGGAATTCACTTCTTGGAAGGGCGCAACCCGACTCTGTTGGTTCGACCCGGGAAAGCCGCCACCCGACGCCTGGGAAAATAGCCCGGAGGGTAAAGCGGCATTGGAGCGGCCGCGATAGCCTGTCCATCGCCGGGAAAGATGCGGGCCTGCGTCCGAAAATCACTTGGTTTCCGCGCACCTGCCGGTCGCGGCGCTTGGCTCGGAAAATCAACGGGCTAGGAGGGTCGCCGGCGCACGGGATTTCCGCGCAGCCGTTTTTGTGCCGCCGCGCTGGTGGCGCGCCCTCGCAGTGCTTCCCGCAGTGTGTGAAGATAAACGTATTGATCGAGGGCTTCAGCCATCGCCTCATCAACCAGTTCCAGGGGCGTCAAGCTCCACAGGTTCCCGCCATGGGAATCGGCGCCGCGGGCGTATTTGGGGCTGACTTCAAGATTAAAGTCTCGCTGGATTTGCTGAATATGCTTGGCCTGCTCGCGCGTCATTGCTCTGGCTCCGAGGGAGGGCGGGCTGCACCGCTTTTCTGGAACACCCCTGCGGCGGCACGCGCTTGCGTGGGTGTCACCCCGTAGCGCCTGGCGATCTCACTCCACGGCGTGCCGAGTTGCCGCGATCGGTGGAGCTGCTTGATTTCGGCGGCAGTCCACTGCCGTCGTATTGAATTCCTGGGAATATTCATTGCAGTGGCCTCGCCAGGCGCCAGACGCGAGGCGGAGGCACCGCCCCGACGGGTTGTCCCAAAAACTGCGGCGCGGCGAGCTGGGGCGCCACCAAATCAGAACATGCGTTCACTATAGACGGCATAGTAGCAATCGGCTGGAATCGTGTTGCTCGCAAAAGTCACGGTGAAGGCTTCGGTCCCAGCCAAGGCGTAGAAAAAAGTGACCGCATAGCTGGCGGCAAATGACCCCACCGCCGTATTCGGGGTAGTGGACACGGTGTATTCCCCGTTGTTGCCGGACAGAGGGACTTGCGCCACCAGGTACGGCGTTACGCTGCTCGCGCTTTCGTTCACGAAGGCGACGCTGACCCGGTAGACGCCGGCTGTCTCCGCTGCGGCGGTATAGACGGCGCCAGGTGCCTGCCCGCCAGAATAGCGCGCGTTCAATTCCACCGCAGGGCCGCTCGCCGAAGTCTGCCAGTCTCCCGCTGTGGCGCCGGTCGCGGTCAGCACTTGCCCAGTTGACGGGGTTCCCGTCACTGTGATACCGCCAACGGATGCAGCGTTTCCAGTGGTGTCCTGATTCAGCGTGGGGAAGTTCGTCAGATTTACTGCGCTCACCGCAGGGAGCCGCCCGCTGGAGTCTAGCTGTACCAGGTCATTCGCGGCCGTCCCGACACCATAGCTTGTTCCCCAGGCCGCGCCGGTTGAGTTCGCCACGCCGGC
>JBOGJT010000151.1:0-5596 GCA_050745065.1 Terriglobia bacterium | reverse complement strand
AATTCTCCAGCTTCCAGTATTTCCCCGCAACCGGACCCACAGAGGAGATCCCGTCTCCGCCACGGTCAGACAAGGACCGGAATTGTTGTCTGTACGGGCGAATCGCTGGCAAATGGTCATTCGCGGGCCTCGGAGAAAGCCAGGCCCGGTTGAAAAAGACAAACCGGTCCGAAGAGACTTTCACGCACTATGCAAAAGCTCCGGGAATTTATCTTGCGAGCCAAGGTTCGCAAACTTTGCGCCTCGATCTTAAGCTGGCTACCCCACGGGATAGCTTGCTCGACCGTTTGGAGCGGGAGGCCGCCGCTGCCGGGGATCACAATCCCTGGATCATTATCAGCCAGGATCATGCCTACAGCCCCGGAGATCTCGATACGAAATCTTACGCCGGCAATCAGGTGCGCCGTCTTGCCCGCACGCCTCTCGCCCAAATCCGTAGTGATTCTGAAGCGAATTGGCGGAATTTCTGGTCGCATTCGGCGGTGGCATTTGAGGATATGGAGCTTGAAAGAATCTGGTATCACAATCAGTATTTTCTAGCCTGTTGCCTGCGGGAGCGCAAGATGGCGCCTGGTCTGTTCGGCAATTGGTCCACAGGACGAATCGGCACAGCCTGGCACAGCGACTACCATATGGATTACAACTGCCAGCAGGTGTACTGGGGCGTTTTTTCAAGCAATCACGTGGAGCAACACCTGCCGTATGTTGAGTTGTGCCAAAATCTGATGGCGATGTCGGAGAAGTATGCCAAGGAGAAGTTCGGCTTACCTGGAGCCTACTTTCCGCACTCGGCTTATCCCGCGCCCAGCCAGATGGTACCGTATCCCGTCCCGCCCTGGGGCTACCAAATCAGTGAGACTCCTTGGACAGTGCAAAGCTTGTGGTGGCAATACTTATACACCCAGGATCTGGATTACCTGCGCAAAGCCTACCCTATCTTGCGTGCCGCGGCGCGGTTCGTCGCGGCCTACGTGAAGAAGGGAGACGATGGGAAATATCACTTCATTCCCACCGTCTCTTCGGAAAATTGGGGCTTTACCGTCGATTTCCGCCTGAACCAAGACTGCATTCTGGACCTCGCGCTCACCCAATTCCTGCTGGATGCAGTGATTCAGGGATCGTCTGCGCTTGCTGAGGATGAGGTCGAGCGCAAGCAATGGAAGGAAGTCATGGAAAACCTGGCGCCTTATCCCAAAGCTCAAGGGCCGTATGGCGAGGTGTGGCTGGATGTAAAGAACGCGCCGGTGGAATGGATTTACAACGTCCCAATCACGCTAGCCCCGGTTTTCCCTGCTGAACAGGTAGGCATTGGACATAACGAGGACCAGGGGGAGATCGCGCGGAGGACGGCCCGCTTGCTTCGCCTCGAAGGCGGCAACGACCTTGTCTTTCAACCCATGATCCGCGCCCGGCTGGGCATGCTTGATCTTCAGTGGTTCAAGCAGCAGGTTCGTTATTGCATTCTTCCCGACCGAATCGCCAATGATCGCATCCGCCAAATAGGGGGGCGATATAACGATTCGACGAACTTTGACTTTATGATGCGCATGGGAGTGTGGACGGAGAACCTATCTCTTCCCGGCGTCCTGAACGAGTGCATGCTGCAAAGCTACACCGGGACGATCCGCCTGTTTCCGAACACGCGTAATCTTGGGCCAGCCCGATTCCAGAACTTGCGTACCGCTGGAGCGTTCCTGGTGACCGCAAGTCATAACGGCGAACAGGTGACATCTATAAGAATCTTGAGCGAAAAAGGCCGGGAAGTCCGGATCGCCCGGCCGTGGACTGGACACGGGATTCGCGTCACGCGCCGGAGTGGCGGCAAGCCAATCCCCGTTCACGAGGAAAAAGGTGTGTTCACGTTCCCAACTGAGCCTGGGCATGAATATCAGATCACGAGAGTATAGGTGCTTCTGCACGGTTCTAGAGAGAGCAGCGGGAACCCGGTGGGAGCGCCGGGTTCCTGCTGCCCTCCAATACCGTGCGTTATTCCGATATCGGAATAACGCGCCCTCGCTGCCGGGACCTCAAGCATTCGTCCCGACGCTGATTCGCTCGCTCGACCACGTCCTTCTCCTCGCGGTACCGCCGTGCGGCAGCGGCTGATGGACCTGGAGCACTAGCGGTGTCGGTCAGTTCAAGTCATCCAAGGATGCCGAAAGCTCCCACGGTCACATCGGCGGCGTAGTTGGTTAGGCAGCCCAACTACTCGATGCTCAGCCAACTCAACGCAGAAGGAGCAAGCAACAGCGTAACGGTCACTTCGTTGCGGTCATTTACATGGTAATCGCGCGCTTCTCCTTCACGCTCGCGGATCCTAGCGGTTCGGGTGATTCCGGTGTAGTAAAGTGGCAGTGTCAACGTTCGGCGAATTTGAACATCTAACGGGTTGTAAATCATCGCAAACCCCTTTTCTCGCAATTGCGGATTAACGTGCAGAATGACATCGATGTCCCGTCCGTCGGCGCGGCGGACATGAATAATGTCAGATTCCAGAATAGGCCGATGGGATTGATAAAATTCGACCCACTTCTTGATCACTGCCCTCGTCTCGTCCGTATCGAAAAGCTCATAGCCGCGATAGGCGGCCTGGACTCCGCTTCCGAAATTCTGAGCCAGAATCTGCCCGTAGGTGTGCAGGTGGTCGCGCAGGGGTTCGATCGTAGCCGCCGTGCCGCCGCCGTGGTATTGCACAAGAGGAACAAACATCCAGCCCATACTGGGGGTCTTCTGCCAAGTGCCATCAAATATGTTCTGTCTCGCGATAATGACCTGCTGCGCGCGCGGCAAGGACCAGTCCGTCTCACGGTAGCCCATCCCGGTCTTGCTTGCGCCGTTCAGAAAGTACCAGTCCGGCACATTCAAATAAATGCCGTGCCCGCGGCACCACCGATAAAAGTCGGTAATCTCCTTCCACTGCGTCCACTGGGAGTCCAGCAGTCCCCGGTGTCCCGGGTGATGGAGGGAAGCGCAAACGTCTCCCGGATACGACCCGTCGTTCTCAAGGGCTCCGATTCCCGTCATTTCAAAGAAGGAGCGCAACTTCTTGAAATACTCGATTCCCCACCGGCTGCCCAGGCACGGTGAATACCCGAAGATGGCTCCCTCGATGGTCCCCGTCTTCGGGTTAATCACATCATCTTCGGGGCTGATATTCCGGCTCGCCAATAACGAGTACCCCCCCAGCACAACCCCTTTCTTTATGCCGTAATCAGCCAGTCCTTTCATTTGCGCAATGAACTCCGAGTCCTGGTTTTCCGGATCGAACTCCGCTCCAAATGAGATGATTACCATCTCAAATCCGACTTCAGCCGCCTGATCAATCGCGGACCTGACGGCCTCGGGCTTTGCACTGGTGACGTGCATGAAAATGGGATTCTCCGTAATCCACGGCGCTATCGTTCGATACATTCGTCGCAGCGCAAGTCCATTGCGTTCTCTCTCGGTGCTGTCGTAGATGAGTTCATAAGTTCGATAGGTCTCGAAAGCCCCGCCGGGCGGTATGTCTACTTCCGGCCCAAGAGGCGGATGGACGTGGAGCAGACACGGCGTCTCGAGCTTGTAATTAACCTGGGTAGTGTAATCGGGGTCAGGCACCCAGTGCACGGTGTGATTACAGCTCTCCGAAGTGATGTCTCCTCCGAACTCGTAATCGCTTTCGACGTGCATGTTCGGCGAATGCCACTTCCCGCTGTTAACTGACGACTCGTATTCAACGGCGGCCAGGATTTCGTTCGTGAAGGTGTTAATCCGGATGCGGCGCGTGGTTCCGTTGTGAATGGTGAGCCACTTCGAGAGCAGAGGAATTCCATCGTACATCTCGTAATGCACGGTGACGCTCGCGCTTGCCGAAGCAGTCTCTGCGTCACGATAATGGAACTCGATTGAGACGCCCGGCGGAGGCCAGAGCTGGTTACCAGAAAACCGCGTCCGCTTCCATGCAAACCGGGCTCGTGTTTCGCCGATGTTGAAACCGATACATCGAAACGCCCTCGGATCGGCGGACATCTGATCCAGCCATTCGGGTTTGAGATATGCCCCGTTCGGCTGGCCCGTCAGACCCCCGATCGGCGTTTCAGCCTGCCAGTTCAGCTTCACATAAGCTTCTGGCTTGACAGCCCGCAGGATCGATGACCCCGTCATGAGATTGTCAAAGGCGACCGTCGCGCAGTTCGGCCGCAGTCGCCACGACCGGCGAATTAAGCCGTTGCTCATACTGATTTCATAGGGGTGGCCGGTCCTATAGACGCACGTCCGGCGCGTCACAGGGACCACAAGCCATTCGGATTGGCGCGGTTCGGCTTCCTGCAAGTTTTCTTCAGGAAGGTGATTGATCTGTTCTGGGGTATCGAGGGAAAAACGTCGCCCCCCCCTTGTCGAGAGCTCGCCATCAGCAGCATCCGTCACAACCGTGGTGACGCACCCGACCGTTGCGGTAATGAATTCCCGTCGATTCATCCAATGCTCGTGCCAGCAGGCAATAGCAACCTGGACTGGATTCTGCGGCTGCTTAGGCTCGGCGCCGTCTTCGGTATCGCTGGTCGTGGTTGGTTAGTGCCGCTACGCCCTGGCGGCAGCCCACAGACGTTCCGACCCCCGTCTGCAACCTGACTTCTTCGTGTTGCTTAGCGTGGCTGCGGGAGACTAGGAGCAATCAACCTCACCACTTGCTTCGCTTGCAACGCGCAGCCAGCCCCTGTGTAGTGTACGTCATCGCTGTGCAGGTCCGCGTGTGCTGCCATGAGCGTATACTGATCATCGGTCGGAATATGATCCGCGCGCATCAGCTTTGCCGCCAACGCATTTCGCGCTTCCACACGCGCATTGCTTGCGCCGCCGCTCTTTGAGTCCTTTCGCACCGGCGTTGTATTGGCCCAAATCAGCTTCGCACCCGGTGCATTTTTCCGCAGCTCGGCCACGAGTTCTGGCAGGCCGTCCGCATACTGCGCTTCGGAATACCCCCATCCGTGCATCCCGTTATTAAAGTGGATAATGCTGAAGCTGACTCTCACCATGTTGAAATAGCTCTGGAGTTGTAGAGCCAGTCGGGGATCGCCCGAAGATGCGGACGTAGCAAACAGGTAGCAGTTCGCGCGGCCACGCAATTCCCGCGCGACATCGGGATAGTAAGCTCGCGTAATCGAGTCTCCCAACAAAAGGACGTTCGGCAGCCTGAGGTCAGTCGTCGGTGGGCGTTCCGCCCACGTCCACTCAATCTCCTCTGTCACCATAGTTGATTTGGTCGGCCGGCGGTTGGCATGAACCGGACCGCCTAGCGAAGGCGCGGAGAGCAGCGACAACGTTATCGTTAAGAGACCGATGGTCGCCAGGGGATTCATACGATGCTGTCAGAAAACCGCTAATTGCTCCCAGTCATCGGTACGGAAGGGAGACGCCGGCAATCCCGCCTCGTTATAGAGATTGCATATCGGGTAGCTTTGCCAGGCGTAGCGTACGGCAACTGGGTTTGAGACCGAGTCGCTCCTCACCACCACGGTATCGCCGTCGATAACGGCGTCCGCGCGCACGAATTGGCGGTTCGCACCGGCAATCTCCAAACCCTCCGATCGCGACCCCGCACTGCCTGCGGCTACCA
>JBOGJT010000150.1:0-6571 GCA_050745065.1 Terriglobia bacterium | reverse complement strand
CGGCAAAAGAACGTGCAAAAGCTTTGTACTCGATTTCCAGCCCATGGCTAAGTGCAGTTGCTCGCAGAGTCGCTGGTGATGCGGACATTTCATCTCTCCTTTCCGGCTCTCAAGGGCGGATCGGTGTACTCGCGTGTTGGACCTCGAACGCCGCAGAGTTCCAGTAACGATAAAACTCTGCCTGTCCGCTCAAACAAACACCCATTGTGGAGGACGGTACGGATCGCAGACAAGCCAGCACGCCAGGGGGCTTCCCCCGGCCAGAAAGCATTGCGATTCGCAGCTTGGAGAGGGACCGCCACCACCTCGCGGAAGTTGTGGTAACACTTCGCATCTCCTTGCGAGAAGTGCAGCGTTACCGCCGACTGCGAAAGACAACCGGCTGGCGTGGTCAATCGACGCCTCCGCTGTAAAACCGGGCAATTTCAGGCCTTTCATTTGTACCTCCTTCAACCTAGCTAACGGTCGTAATACGGCGACAGCTTGGTGACCAGGAACGGAAATTCCTCCGTCACGTCAACACGTACAAAAAACTTCTCCGTGACGTCGGTTGCCCGATCGGTGTAAGAGAAGATCACTTCCTTCACATTTCGCGCGCCGGAGAGAGCGGATGGACGAACTTCCACGGCGCTCAGCGAAGCGTTGCGTCCGAAGGCTTCGGCAGCGTTGGCATAGATGGCTTGGTAGCGAACCGCCAGGTAATTCAACGCGCGGTGCTCATCCGTTGCGCCTGCGTTATCCGCAATGTGCATGATGCGGTCGAACAATTCCTCGGCCGCGGCTCCGAACTCCTTCGCCGGGGTTTTCTCCGGACGGGGAATGGCCTTAATCAGTGAGTCCCGGTCAAAGGAATAGACTTGGTCGAACACCACAATCGGTACCATCAGCCCGTTGCAGACGTCCGGCGAAGCTACTGGCCCTTTCATCCCGACGACGACGTCGAGATCCATGGGGGTCGGATTCGCACGGATCGCTTCCACCAATAGGTCGAGGTCCGAAGGATCGTGCGGCACGAGGACGTAGGTCTCGAGACCTTCAATCGTCATCACCCAGCACAACTGGCGGGCAAGATAACGATTCTGGCGCTGCGAAAGCACCTTCTGAACCGCTTGCCGGTCCGTTAGTCCCGCCGTTCCAGCCTTCCCGGTAACCTGTGCGAATTCCTTCTCCACCGAAGGACGCGGGAAGCGCGGCTCTATCCTGCCGACGGCGTAGACATAAGTAGGAGTCGCAGCGGCGTTTCCGCCGTTGGCGGCCGGTGCGGCGCCGCATGTAGGACATGCCTGGGGCGAAACGGCTCTCACGGCAGAATTTTCGGCGAACGCTGCCGTCTGGGCGCTGTTCCCGGCATTGACTACACCCGATGTTTGCTCTTTTACTTCGGCTTGCTCCATGAGCCTTCACCTCCTGGTAGGTAGATTGCCGTGCTTGCTTCCTGGCTAGCGCGAGAAACGCATCCAGCGATTCAGCGCCTGGGCGCGCTTCTCGCATCCCCCGCACGCTTTGATCCCCGTCGCGTAGGTCATTCGCTTGATGGCGTCGCCAAGGCCGATTTCCTCATCAACAAGGAAGCCGGGCAGCCGTATCTGGTGCGGCTGGCGCGGGCGTCCGCTCTCATTCCTGTCCGCAGGCTTCTGGCGCATTTCACTTACCCCAATCTCCAACCAGCCGAGACCATCGCCTGACAGGCCGCCCAAGCGTCGAGCAGCGGTGGTACCAAGCGAGTGCGCGACCAGCCACTCGAGCGCGTGACTGCCAGCTTCACTTCACCTGCGGTCGCCGTGGGAAACTCCGACCACAGCAGCGCGATGGCGCCGGTCACGAAAGGCGCTGCGGCGCTGGTCCCGCCAAATGTCTGAGGTTTACCGTCAGTCCCAAGGCTCGTAATGTTTTCTCCGGGCGCTCTCAGGCCTCGCCCGCCGATGGAACGGCCGAGGTTCGATTCTTTGGTCGGCCTGCCCTCGAGATCGCAGCCGACAACAGGAATCACCCAAGGATGACGAGTGATGGCGGAACTGCCCACACTTGCCTGATTTCCCGCCGCTGCCACAACGATAACCCCGCGCCTCGCCGAATAATCGAGCGCTCGCTCCAATTGCCGTTCTCCCTTCGCCGCCGAGTGAACCAGGGCGGCGCTGAGGTTGATGACGCGCGCCCCGGCGTCCACCGAATCGATCAACGCCTCAGCCAGCCCTTCGGGGGCGGCGCTCGGCATTTGATGGTTCCCGTTCGTGCTCTCCGCGAAAATGGGACGCACGAGCAGCGTGCAACCTGGACAAATCGCCGGCGCCTGGGAACCCCGTCTCGCGACGAGCATCCCTGCCACAAACGTAGCGTGCGTGCACGCGGCACTCTCCGCCCGCAAACATGACGCGCCGCGGCTTCCCGGAACGTCCCGGATTCTCGCCTCCGCGAGATCGGGATGACCCAGCGTTACCGGTCCATCAATCAGCCCTACCGCAACCTCAGGACGGCCTTCGCTGCGCGCCATCAGCGGGCGAAGTTGGACCAATTCCAGCGAATCCATCAGGGGTAGCCCCCGCAGGTTAAATTCCAACAGAGGTCGTCGGACGGAAGCTGCGCCAAACCGTCATAATCTCGAATCGTCTCGATTGCGGCAACGCGATCGCCTGCCGGTGCTATTCTGGCCGTTCTCATCCACGAACAGATTCCTGGACCTTGGAGGAACGAGCCATGACGGGCGATTATCCTCGCTTCCGGCCCCATTATTTTTACGAGATATTGGTTGAGCATTTCGGACTAGCTTCGGCGGAGCGCCATTTCATCGGACAGTTTCGGGGCCGGGTCCATCGGCACGCGGTTTGGCGCGCTGGGAATTCTCAACCGGGCAGCTCATCGAGACTTGCGAACTTTGGCGGGCGCCTCATGCGCGCGCACGAGCTCAGCTTTGATCCGCGCCGCAACCTGACAGGCGAAAATGCACCCTTGCATGGCGTGCAATTCAACCTTCCCACCCGGACGAAAGCCCTCGCGGACGCACTCAATCCGGACGGGAGCAGGAGGCTGGAAAGCGGTCTTGCCGGCGCGGGGGTACGCAACGTCAATCTCGATGCGGGCCTTGCTTGGCGCTTTCGCAGCGGTATTCGTGACTGAATAGACCCCGGGGCGAAGAAACGTTGCCGCGAAGAGATCGCCTCCCTTCAGCTCAAGGCTATCGAATTCCCTGCCGGCTGGCTCGGGAGAGGACTTTCCGATGTGGAGCGCGTAGCCGCCCATTCCGCCGGAGACGTGAAACACGGCTCGCCCTTTGGCCCCGACGACGAAGCTCTGCGAGCTTCCGCTCTTGCCCTGGCAGCCGCATGCGGACGCATCAGCCGGTCCACCGCTGAGCGACGCCAAATCAATGTTCACTTGGTTCACCGCGCTTTCTTCTTCCACTTTCAGATAAAAAACCGCGTCGCGCTGGTCGTTGCGCAACGAGACGCCGCGGTATTCTCCGGGATCGGCAAACTGGTGGATGATGGCCCCCAGCATGGTCAGCGCTCCGCTGTCGAACCCGCTTTGCTTGAAAAGATAAGATTGCGCTCCGGCATTCACGGCTAAGCTCCTATATCGGCCGTCACGGTCATTTCTTTTGAGTTGACGTGCGCGGCGAGGTTGCAAAATGGGATCTTGACGGGGATGGGATTGTGAGAGGGCGCGCCATCAAGAATCTGATACGGATCCTCGAACTCGAAGAGCGGGTTCTTCGAGGCAAAGTAATCGGCGATGGCTGTTTCGATCAAAGCCGCCAAGTTGAAGATGCTGTTGAGCAGGTCTTCGACCCAGTTCTGAATGTCCTCGGCAATACCCAGGATAGCTTTCAGCAAATCGAGCAGCGGTCCGAGCACAGCCCAGAGGATCGACCACGCCCACGAGGGGAGCCAGGAAAACGCATCCTCGATTGCCTGCTTGAAAGCATTCTCAAGCAAATTCTCGATGGTCGCGGGCACGTCGATGGGCAGCACATCCACAAACACGGGGTTCAAAAACACCTGCCACTTGTTCGTCTTACCGATAAACTCGGCCGTAAGGTCGGAAACGCCCGCCGGCCGGCCGGGGTCGACAAAATACTTGGCGACGAGGTTGGCTTTGAGATCGTCCACTTCAGAAACGATGCCACTCAGATCGACCGGAAGACAGATTGGCCCGCCAATGCAGATCTTCGGCAGCGACACCCAGCAATTGTCAAACGGATCAGGAATGATGCACCAGCCGCCAACGCAGAATCCCGGCAGGTTGAAGCAAATTTGGAATTTGAGTTTATCCCACACCACGTCCAGGTGTTTGATCTCCACCGTGTCATCGTCATTCAACTGCACCGTGCCCTTCTCGAGATGAAACTGGATGTCGTAGCTCCACGTGAACGGTCCCCAGCTTCCGCCGTCGGATTTCGACACGCTCAAACCGTCGCGCACAAGCGTGAACATTCGCGTAAAAGTGTTTGCCGAAGCGGCAAGCGTAAAGTGACTCATGGCCCCACCTTGATGTCGATAAAGATTTTTAACTGATCATCCTCGATAGCCGGATCATTAGGAATCGGAGGGTTTGGCGCGAGCTCGATCGTGATCTGGGGCAGCTTGAGAAAATCAAAATCAAACAAAAACGTATGCGCGATGGGGAGAGTCAGCTTCTCGCGGAGCAGCAATTCCACCGTGGTGCGAAGGTAACAATTGATAATATCCTCGAGGCCGTCCGGCTTGATGTCTACGATATCCACAGCGTCCACGTGACCCACCAGCGTCAGCTTTCCAAGCAACGGTTCGATTGAGACATGGCCGATGAGGTATGCGTCCAGGCAAAAACAGATCAGCTTGCGTGTTGGAGGCACGATGGGCGGAACGGACGGAGCGGGTCCCGTTTGGTCGTTCCCGGCGCCGGGCTTCTGGCCGGGCGGCCAGGGCTCGATGCCGTCGATGTAATCCGCAACCGGGCAATCCATTCCTCCGCACACGCGAGCGTAAAGCGAAAAATGCTGATCCGGCAGCGGCGGTTTAAGCTCGGCCGGAAGCTTGATGGCGTTTCCAGGATAAAAATCGATCTGCGCTTTCACAAGTTGCGCGCAGTAATTCAGCGCCACTGGCGGCGCGTCCACGCCGAGCAGCGGCAAGGGAGATTCGATGGTGAAGAGCGGATTGCCGTACGCCGTCACGTCCGCCGTGTGATCCACCGGCTGGCACGCGAGGCGCGGAATCTTCGCGACGTAAGCCGTCGCATAGTTGAAAAGCGACGGCCGCTGGCGCATGATGTGCCGCGCGATGAGATTAATCCCATCTTCGTTGACCGCGGCATATAAATCGCAATGATCTGTGAGGGCCATGGCCTTTCCTTGCGTAGCACTCCCGGGTCCGGCACGACTCCGCCCCGGACGACGTTACAACCTGATCTCGAAGAATTGGTTGAAGGGATTTTCTATGGGCAGCTTGTGGAAGTGTTGGAATCCCGCAAGCGCAGCCACTTTCTTGACGTTTGCCGCGCCCATGCACGCTCCGTATGCGGCTCCGTTGTAAGCGAGCGAAACGGTCATACATTGCAGCGTGCTGATCGAATAGAACAGCTTGCCCAGAGGATTGATGTTACCCTCCAGGGTGTCGGCGATATTCGGCTCGACGCAGAACCACGTTCCGTCGGGCTTGAGCGCGCCGTGAATGGATCGGGCGCAACCCTCGGGTGTCACCATGTCGTGTAGGCAGTCGCAGGTCATGACCAAGTCGAAGTCACCGGTTTGGGGCAGATCAGTGGCGCTGCGGACCTCATAACTCAATCGGTCGGATAAGCCATGCTTTCGGGCGTTTTCGTTCGCGTACTGGATGCCGGGAGCATAGTTATCGTAGCCGACGAAATGAGAATTAGGAAAAGCGCGGGTGATGGCCAGCAGCGCCGCCCCGCGGCCGCAACCCACATCCGCTACTTTGGCCCCAACTTGCAACTTGTTCACCACGCCGGGCACGGTAGGAAGCCACTGCTGAGCCATGAAATTCGCGTATCCGGGGCGGAAGAGACGCTCGGTTCCGATAAACGTATCTTCCGAATAGGCTGAATAAGGCACTCCGCCTCCGTGACGAAACGCTTCCATGATCTCGGGTAGGATGCGATAGTGGTCTGGAATCATCTGGGCCATACCACAGACGAACACGGGGCTTTCCTCCTGGGCCAGCACCATCGCGCGCTCTGCGGGCAGTGAAACCCGCTTGGTTTCCGGGTTGTAATCCAGATACTCAGCGGCCACCATCGCTGAAATCCACTCGCGCACATAGCGCTCCTTTAGGCCCGTTTTTTCAGCCAGCCCCTGGGCGGTGATCGGGCCTGCGTCGGCTATAGCCTTGAAAAGCCCCAGCCGGTCCCCAACGTAGATGAGCGGTCCGGAAATCGCGGCAGCCAGGTCGCCGACTACCTTATGGGCGAACTGCATCATGGCGTCGGAGTTGACGATTGGCGAAGCTACCGCAGAAGCCATGGTCTGACCCCTTAACTTGAATTTCGAGCGCCGCAAATCGGGGATAGAGAGGCGCCGGTAAAAGACGCCTTAGATTTCCGTGTCTTGCCGGATGAGCGGCTCGTTATAACGAGC
>JBOGJT010000149.1:0-5748 GCA_050745065.1 Terriglobia bacterium | reverse complement strand
ACAAACCAGTTGCAGAGGACGATGATCGCCAGCACCACCGCGGTATAAATCGCGAAGTTCACGCCGCGCAAAGCGGCGCGGCCACGTCCGTGCTGCGCGCCGTGTTCCGGCTCTGTCATAATTTACGGCCTCCCCTTAAGAGCTTCGATGGAGCGTGAGGTGAGGAAAAGGCCCACCACAATCACCGAGACGTAATACACCACGTCGCTCAGGTCGATCACGCCCTTGGCAAAATTATCAAAATGGGTGGTGAGGGATAGGTAGGAGAAAACACGGCCCACGATGCCATTCGAATAAGCGTCAACCCAGTTGAAAACAAAGAGCAGCAGAAAAACGGCGAAGGATACCGCGCCCGCAATGATCTGGTTCTTGGTAAAACTCGAGATCCAGAGGCCAAGGGCCAGCAGCCCGGCGCCAAAAAGCAGCATTCCGAGAGCGTTCGCCAGCAAGGGCAGGGCGCTGGGATTGCCGTAGACGAACAACATACCCACGTAAATAAACGTCAGGATGATGATCACGATGTAAAGCACGAGCGCCCCGAAGAACTTGCCGAGAATAATCTGGGTATCGGTCAGCGGAGAAGTGAGCAGCAGCTCGATGGTCCCCGACCGCTTCTCCTCGGCAAAGAGGCGCATCGTAATGAGAGGAATCAGGAACAAGAGCACCACCGCCAGCACGCCCTCAAGAAGGGGGCGGATAATAAATTCGTTCAGATTCGGCGAAGGGCCGCCCATCTCCATGGTGCGAAACACTTCAACCAGGTACGTGGCCACGAAGCTGTAGAAAAAGAAGCCGCACAGCGCCGAGTAAATCACCAGCACGAGATAGGCGATGGGCGAATGAAAGTACGCGCGCACCTCCTTTCCCGCGACCGACAAAATGTTGCGCATATCAACCCCTTTTCAAATCAGAATTCAAAACTCAGAAATCAGAAGTCAAAAACCGCGTGATTCACGGCGCAGCGCTGGAAGGCTCCTGGATTCCGGATTGTAATTTAGCTTTTTTGATCAGGGTTACAAAAATCGCCGCGAGTTCCGAGATTTCCGCCTTCATGGCGGTGAGTCTCGAAGCGGAAATCGTTCCCGATCCTTCCAAAAGCTCTAACCAGTAGAGTATTTCCTCGATCTCCATGAGTCCGATATTAAGCTTGGCCGCGTATTCGGCCTTGGAACGCGACCGGAGGCCCTCCCGGTAGTTTGCGCCGACTGCTGTCCCTGAACGCAGAATTTACTTTCCAATGGTCTGTGACTCTACTCGCTTCGGTAACGCGGCGTACAGTTTAATAACCCGCAAGGCAAACTCCCGGGTCCGATCTCTCAAATCGCGTGGTTTTGGGCCGTCAGCAATCATTATTCAGATTTCTGAATTCTGAATTTTGACTTCTAGTTCGCCACATCGTGCGTCGTGAGCTTCAGGAAGATATCTTCGAGGCTCATGCCGCTGGTACGAAGCTCGAGCAGGCGCCACTGCGATTCCACGACGGCTCGGGCGAGCTCACCGCGCACATCCTTATCCTTGACGGCGTGCACTTCAAAGGTGGCGCGTCCGCCCTCGGCGCCGCGCGCCTCAACGAGGCTCACGCCTTCCACGCGCTCCAGCGCTGAGCGGATTTGATCGCCGGGCCCCTCCGCGGTGACGAGGACACTCTCAAACCCCTGCTGCCGCCGCGTCAGCTCCTCCGGAGTGCCCTCGGCGACAACCTTGCCCGCGTCGATCACCACCACGCGATCGCAGGTCTTCGAGACTTCGGGCAAAATGTGCGTGCTCAAAATCACCGTGTGCTGGCCCGCCAGGCCGCGGATCAATTCGCGCGTCTCGATGATTTGCTTAGGATCTAAGCCCGCGGTGGGTTCATCAAGCACCAGCACGTCCGGGTTGTGAATCAGCGCCTGCGCGAGGCCGACGCGCTGCCGGTAGCCTTTGGAGAGCTTACCGATCGGCCTCCGGGTCACGTCGGTAATCGCGCACCTCTCGCTCACATCGGCGATCCGGCGGGAAAGCTCGCGGCGCGGCACACCCTTGATCCGCGCGGCGAAGGCGAGATACTCCGACACCCGCATGTCCGTATAGACGGGAGGGTTTTCGGGAAGATAGCCCGTTCGCTTCCGCGCTTCGAGCGATTCCTCGACGACGTCGAATCCGGCCACTTTTACCACGCCGGAGCTCGGCGGCAAGTAGCCCGTGATCACGCGCATGGTGGTTGTCTTTCCCGCGCCGTTCGGCCCGAGGAACCCCAGCACCTCGCCCTTTCTCGCGTCAAAGCTGACGTCCGAGACGGCGAGCGCCGGCCCGTAACGCTTGGTCAACTGATGTACTTCGATCATGAGACATTGCCCTTTTAGTCGGAAATCGCAAAACAGACGTTTCGAAAACAAAAGCCCACGAGCGCTCAAATGCGGCGAAATGCAAACTCCGCGCGGCGGCCCAAGGTTATTACGAATCTCAAACATGGGCGCCGGTTGCCAAAAGCAACCGGCTGTCCACAAAAACAACCTCCAATTATGTCACAATACGATAAGTTGGGAAGGGAATTTTTTCAAGATTCGCCGCTTTCGCGCCGCCGTCTGAAATGGGATTTTTGAATTTGACGTTTCGAAATCGTGACGGGCCGTGAGCTTCGCATTGCCGGCCGTTCCGCGGAACGCGGCGGCTGGCTAGGCTCAACACTGTTCACTTAGGCCGCGACTTGCCATTGTGCGAAAGAAGTAGGTGTCTGTCATTCTGAGCGGAGCGAAGCATCTGCGTGTAAATCAAACGAGAAAGGCAGACTCTTCGCGGAGTTTATCCTGAGCGGAAATACTGAGATTCTTCGCTGCACCCAGAATGACGCGCGAAGGACTCAGCATGACAGATTAAGATTCTTTCACAGCTTGTGAGGCATTACGGGCACGGTTCCGGCAAAGTCGCGGTTGGCAAAAACACCGAAGGCTATCTATCGGACGCCCGCGGAAAGTCCCCTCAGCCGTCCCGCGCTGGGTGGTGAATGCGCCGGCCGCGGTCCACCCTCTCCCCTCGGGAGAGGGTAGGAATCAAGCACTGGACCGCGGCCCTCTCCCCGGGGAGAGGGTGCCCGACGAAGGAGGGCGGGTGAGGGGTCTTTTCCCACTGCGGTCGACTTTGACGGAACCCTGGCATTACGGGCTTCAAGTGAGGCGAACAAATGGCGAATGTGATACACTACCAGTCGTGGGAGCGTATGACCCATAAATTTAAGGAGGAGATATGACAATATGTGACGCACTGCTGCCGGAGTTTGACCACGAGATGAGCAATACTAGGAGGACGCTCGAGCGGATTCCGGAAGACAAACTGGCCTGGAAGCCCCACGAGAAATCGATGCCGCTTGGCCGCCTTGCCGGCCACGTGGCCGAGCTTCCCGGCTTCGCGACGACGATCATCGAAAAGGATTCTCTGAACCTTTCGGAGGGGGAATTCAAGCCCTTGATTGCGACTACCCGCCAACAGGTGCTGGACGCGTTTGACAAGAAGGTCTCGGAGTCCAGAGCGGCTATTGCGGGCGCGAGCGACGCCCACATGATGAAGCCGTGGTCGCTCGTGTATGAGGGAAAGACGTTATTCACCATGCCGCGCGCCGCCGTGGTCCGCAGTATGATGCTTAACCACCTCATTCATCACCGGGCGCAGTTGGGCGTCTATCTACGCCTCAACAACGTTCCGGTGCCGGCAATCTACGGCCCGTCCGCAGACGAAGCTAACGCGTGATGACTGGGCGGGCGGCGCAAGGACTGGACGCGGGGGGCGCCGCCCGCAGCAAAATTGGGTTAGACTGGTTATTTTGCGAGGAGTTGACGCGTGTCTCTGTATCTCGTAACCGGCGGCAGCGGTTTCATCGGCTCGCACGTCGTGGATGAATTGCTGCGGCGCGGCGACCGCGTGCGGGTGCTCGACAATCTCCTGACCGGACGCCGGGAGAATCTTGACCACGTCCGCGACCGGATCGAGTTCTTCGAATGGGACGTTCGGGAACTCGATAAGATGCGCCCGGCATACGAGGGCGTGGACTACGTGATCCATTTGGCGGCGCTAACCTCGGTGCCGCGATCCGTGGCAGACCCCATTACCTCGAACGCCATAAATATCAGCGGCACTCTCAACGTGCTCGTAGCGGCGCGAGACGCCAAGGTGAAGCGGCTGGTGTTCGCCGCTTCCGCCGCCGCCTACGGAGATAGTCCTGAGTTTCCGCGGGTAGAAACCCAGACGCCGCGCCCGCTCTCGCCGTACGGGTTAGCCAAGCTAACGGGTGAGTATTACTGCCAGCTTTTCACCCGGCTCTATGGGTTTGAAGCCGTGGCGCTTCGCTATTTCAACATCTTCGGCCCGCGGCAGAATCCGTACTCCCCATACACCGGCGTGCTCACACTTTTCATTTCGTCGGTTTTGCAAGGTAAGGCGTTAACGATTTTTGGCGACGGCGAGCAATCGCGGGACTTCACTTACGTGGCCAACTGCGTGCAAGCGACGCTTCTCGCCTGCACAGCGCCGGGCGCCGCCGGCACGGTGATCAACGTGGGAGTTGGAGAGCAATTCACCCTGAATCGCACCGTCGCAATGCTGGGCGAAATCATCGGACGGGACGTAACGGCTCACTTTGGTCTGCCGCGCCCTGGCGACGTGAAGCATTCTCTCGCAGACATCTCGCTCGCCCGGAAAGTGCTGGGATTCGAGCCCCTCGTGCGTTACGAAGACGGCCTCAGGCGCACGGTCGAGTGGTATCGCCAAGAGCTGGGTGTTCCAGCATAGCGCCGTGATCATGCGCCCATCTGGTTTCGAACTCCTGATTTTGGATTTCCGGTTTTGGTTCTCCAATTTGTGATTTCTATAGGGAGCGTCGTAAGTCAGGGACGGGTATCTGCTGCAGCGGCGCTCTCTGAGAAGCTGTGAAAAAATTCGAATATGTCATGCTGAGCGTAGCGAAGCATCTGCTTTTAGTTGAAAATAAAAGGGTGGGATTCCTCGCTTTGCTCGGAATGACATCGCTGGCCGATTTCTTCACAGCTTCTGAGCGCCGAAAAGTCGACGGCCAGAGGCCGCGGCTACAACGCTTCGCGTCACCATAACATGTAATCCGCAGTAGGCCGACGTGCCCATCCACCGCAGCCCGCGCAAACGCCGGCCCACCACGCTAAGTGCCCTTCAAGGACGAGCCAGCATGGGTTTTAGCGAAACCTTCATACGAAAGTTTCAGAAACCAGTGCTCTGGCTCTGCGTTGCGCTGTGCGCGATGGCCTCATTGGCCGCCCCTGCAAGATTCCTATCCCAGACGGCTGGAAACCCTGCTATTCCTGGCAGCGGGAAAATCCAGCACGTGGTTTGGATTATCCAAGAGAATCATTCCTTCGACAACTATTTCGGCACGTTTCCCGGCGCCGATGGAATTCCCCCTTCCACCTGCCTGCCAAAAATGCCCGGCAGCAAGGCTTGCGTGAGGCCTTTCCACATGCCTCCCGGGCAGCCGCTGCTTGACCTCGAGCATAGCTGGGAGACCGCCCATGCCGCCTACAACAACGGCACGATGAATGGGTTCGTGTGGACAGAAGGCTCGCCCTACACCATGGGGTATTATGACGCGCGTGATATTCAGAACTACTGGAGCTACGCTCGCCGCTACACGCTGTGCGATCGCTTCTTCTCCTCTGAGATGACCGGCAGCTCGCCCAATCATGTTTTTACCGTTGCCGCCCAATCGGGAGAGACCAACAACATTGGTTCGCTCGCCCAGCTCAAACG
>JBOGJT010000148.1:0-3145 GCA_050745065.1 Terriglobia bacterium | reverse complement strand
GGCAACGGCCGCTTTCCGTTCCTGGTTCTCGACGCCGCGCGCGAACAAGGGATCGAGCCGGTCATTTTTGCGATTAAAGAAGAGGCCTCGGCCGAGCTTTCACGGAAGGCATCGTCCGTTCACTGGTTGAGCCTGGGCGAGATCGGCAAGCTGATGGATCTGCTGGGCACGGAGCGGATCGGTAAAATCATTCTCGCCGGACAGGTGAAGCACGCGCAGCTATACAGCTCGATCAAGCCCGATGCGGCGATGAAGGGCGCACTCACGGGCCTCGACCGCAGGAACACGGATGCGTTGATCGGCGCCTTTGTGCAGATGGTGGAAGGGCTCGGCATTAGTGTGGTGGATTCCACCCTGTTCCTGAAACCGCTCCTCGCCGGCGCTGGCGGCCTCACGCCCGCGCGGCCGGACGCCGCCGGCATGGCAGATATCGCCTACGGGCGCGAGGTGGCAAAGCAGATCGCAAGCCTGGACATCGGGCAGACCGTCGTGGTGGCGGACCGCGCCTGCGTGGCGGTGGAAGCCATGGAAGGGACCGACGCCACGATTGAGCGCGCCGCGACTCTCAGCAATGGTAAGCGGCTCGTGGTGGTGAAAGTCAGCAAGCCAAATCAAGACATGCGGTTCGACGTGCCCGTGATCGGCGTAAAAACCATCGACGTGATGGCTCGCGCAAACGCGCGTGTGCTTGCCGTTGACGCGGGCAAGACTCTGCTCTTCGAGCGAAGCAGTTTGCTGCAGCGAGCCGCGGAAGCGGGCATCTCGATCCTTGGCATGAATGAAGAGCCGGACTCGCGCGAACCTGTGCCAGAACGCCAGGGTGCAACAGGTGATTGACGTTGAGTGAATCCAGGATTCGCGTTGCGGTGATTGGCGCGGGGGAGCACGGCAACCGCCACGCCCGGCAATACATGGACCTTCCCGGCGCGCGACTGGTTGGCGTCTATGATATCCGGGCTGAGCGGCGCGAATCTCTCGCCGCCGGACTCGGCGTCAAAGCCTTCGCTTCCCTCGACGAAGTCTGGCGATCCGTGCAGGCGGCGAGCCTGGTGATCCCCACCACAAATCATGCGGAAGTAGCCCGCCAGGCCTTCGCGCGCGGCATCGACCTGCTCGTCGAAAAACCCATCACGAAAACCACACAAGAAGCCGGCGAATTGGTGCGCATGGCCGCCGAACGCGGCCGCATTCTGCAAGTAGGACACGTGGAGCGCTTCAATCCGGGTTCGGTTGCTGCCAAAGCGATCACCCACCGCCCTCTCTTCTTTGAAGTTCACCGTCTGGGCGTTTTCAGCCCGCGCAGCCTGGACGTGGACGTGGTGTACGATCTCATGATCCATGACCTTGACTTGGTTCTCTGGCTCGCAGATTCACCCGTGCGCGAGGTGCGCGCCGTCGGGCTGCCGGTGCTCTCGGACAAAGTGGACATCGCCAACGCCCGCGTCGAATTCGAGAGCGGGGCGGTGGCCAATCTCACGGCCAGCCGGGTGAGCACGGAAAAGGTGAGGAAGTTCCGCTATTTCCAGCCGGACGAGTACGTCTCCATCGATTTCACGCGCCGGGACGTTCTGGTGGTCAAGGTTGACCGGGCCGAAGGAACTCCGCAGATCGGCTTCCGCAAGCTCGAAACCGGCGCGGGCGATCCACTCCGCGCGGAGATCGAGGCCTTTTTGCACTCCGTTCGCACCCGCACTCCGCCGCTGGTTGGGGGTGAGGAGGGCCGGCGCGCGCTGGCCCTGGCGGAGCAAGTGATGGATCGCATCCAATCTCACGCCGCAAAAGTACACATTCATCTCACACAACCCGCAGGCCAGAGTGGTGAATCGTAACAAATTCAGGCTATTTTCCGTCATAACATATTTGGCCTTCTCGCGCCGCCGGTGGTGTGCTTCGTGCCGGGGATGTGACATACTGGTGCTGCAAAGGTAGAAAAGTGATAGAGCCGGTCCGAATTCCGTCCCCCCCGAAGCCCGAAGCCCAGCTTTCTCTGTTTCCCCCGCGCGGGCCCGGCCAGCGAAGCAGCGAAGAGCCCATACTCCACCTGGTTCTCGAAGAAGCCGGCGAAGCCGCGAAGTGGCGGCGACGAACGGCATTCCTCGCCGCAGTGCTGGGAGAAGTTCTCTTCATCCTCTTTCTACTTTATGTTTCCGCTTACATGCAGCGGCACGCGCAATGGGTGCGCGCTGAGGCGGCGCAGGAAGAGCAAAAACAGCAGACAACCTTCCTGCTCATGCCGCCCGACCTGGAGCGGGAGCTGCGAAGGAAGCCCAAAACCAACATCCTTTCCGATAAGAACCGCCTCGCGCATGGACCGTCACCGGTGGTCAAGCCGAACGGCCTCTCCGCGCCTTATATGCGGGGCAATACTCACCTGCCCAAGCTGGCGGGTGGAGCTCCTCCGAAGCCCGCTGCCCCCGCGCCGCCCGCACACGCCAGCGCACCCGCCCCGGCGACGCAAAAGCAGGAAGCGCAGCTTGTAAAGTCAAAGCCCGTCGAAAAACCCAAGATCACGCTCTCGGACGTGAAGCCTCCGCCGAAGACCAACCCGCTGCTCGCCGAGCAAATGGGAATGGCCACTCCGGGCCAGGCGATTCAGCAGTCACTGCGGGATGCGGCGCAGGGCCGTAGCCGGGGCCAGATCCCGGGGCCGGGCAGCTCGATCAGCCAATTCAATAACATGAACCCGAATTTCAGCACCTCTGGACCGATTATTCTCTCGGACACCCAGGGCGTGGACTTCGGCCCCTATCTCGCGCAGATACTCATGATCGTTCGGCAGAACTGGTACGCGGTGATCCCGGAGTCCGCGAGGCTGGGCGAAAAGGGACGGGTGGCCCTCGTGTTTGAGATTCTCAAGGATGGTTCCGTGCCCACCTTGCGGCTGGTGGGTTCTTCCGGGAGCTCGCCGCTCGATCGCGCCGCCGAAGCCAGCATCCGCGCCTCGAACCCTTTTCCTCCCTTGCCGCGCCAGTTCACGGGAAAGCACCTCGTGCTGCAGTTCAATTATTTCTATAATATGGAGCCTTGAGCGCTCTGCCGGTTATCATCCACGAGGTGGATGAACTACTCCGCCGGCATGTGATTCGGAGGGGTTACCATGCCGCTTTGCGGCGCCGGCAAAGCATGGGAATAGGGCGTAGGGGCG
>JBOGJT010000147.1:0-3092 GCA_050745065.1 Terriglobia bacterium | reverse complement strand
GCGGGTCCCCGAGGTAGCGGAATAGATCCGCATAGGCGAGCCGCTGCGCCTCCATCTCAATGTGGAAACGTTCGGGGCTTAACGGCCCGTAACTGCCGAGCGGGAACCTTTCCATGATATTCAGCATCTCGAGCGCCGCCATCCCCTGGCCGTTGGGCGGAAGCTCGTAGACCGTCCAGCCGCGATAGGTGGTGGAAATAGGCTGCACCCATTGCGCCTGGTACCGGCTCAGATCTGCAGCCGTCATGACGCCCCCAAGATCATTTGACGTCTTCAAAATCGCGCGCGCAATGGCTCCGCGATAAAACGCGTTCTCACCCTGCTGGGCAATCAGCTCCAGCGCCTTGGCGTAATCCGGGTTGCGAAACACCTCTCCCAATCCGGGCGTCTTTCCGCCGGGGAAATAGACACGGCTGGCTTCTCTATTGTGGGTAAGCACGCCCCCGTAAGCCTTCCAGTAAGCGCTGTCCCACTCGGCCAGAGGGAAGCCGTGAATCGCATAATAGATGGCGGGCTGAAAAAGCTCGGCCCACGGCAGCCGGCCAAACTTTTGGTGGAGCTTCCACCAACCCTCGACGCATCCCGGCACCGTCACCGAGTAAATGCCGTGGGACGGCATCGTTGTGAATCCCTTGCTATTCAGGAAGGCAGGCGTCAATTTCTCCGGCGCCCAGCCGCTCGCATTCAGGCCGGTAAGATGTCCGGTCTTCGCGTCCCACTCGATGGCGAAGAGGTCGCCCCCCACGCCATTCATCATCGGCTCGATCAAGCCCATCACGGCGTTTGCGGCGATAGCCGCGTCCGCCGCCGAGCCGCCTCGCGCCAGCATCACAGCGCCCGCCTCTGAGGCCAATGGCTGCTCGGTGGCCACAATCCCATCCTGGGAAACAACCATCGACCGCCCCTGGGAGCGGTCGAGCGCGCTAGGGACAGACTTCACGGGGCGAGCGTGTGCGTATTGGGCGGGCCGCGCGCCTACGCTGATTCCGGCTACGAGCCAAAGAAGGAGAACGAGTCGCGTGGTTTTTTGCATGGCGGCAAAAGATTACATCAGCAGGAATGGAGAAACAAGAGCAATTGAGTGATTGGGCTATTGAGCGATCGGCTTGTCGTCCACACCGCGCTTTGTGCGATATACGGGGGGCCGAATGTTCGGCCATAAACGCGGCAAATTGCGGACACCACCAATAGCGCCGCGTCTGCGCTGCGAGGTCGCAAAAGCTCGTTTTATTTGCACGATTCCCGGCACTGTCATCCTGAGCGCAGCGAAGAATCCGCTTTTACCACTGATTCACAAGCAGATGCTTCGCGGAGTTTATCCTGAGCGATATACGGAGATTCTTCGCGGAGTTTATCGTGAGCCTCCTCGCTTCGCTCAGAGCGATTCGAAGAGGAGCGAATCGGCTCAGAATGACGGGCGAAGGGCTCAGCATGACGTATCACCCGATTGCGCCGGTGCCGCACTCCGTCAGCATCGAACGATCCGGCTTCGTTTATACTCTCCCTATCGGCTATGCGAACGGTTTTCGCACTTCGGGTGCTCGCCCTTGTTGTCGGCCTCGTGCTCGCTCTGGCGCCGATCGTTATTCTTGCCGGACCTCCGTTTCAAACCGACGACCCGCAGCCGGTTGATTATCGGCATTACGAGTTCTACCTATTTGGCGGTTCCGACGGCACGCCGGTTGAAACGGATCCCACGGGTCCGGCGGTTGAGTTTAACTGGGGCGCGGCACCCAACCTTCAACTTCACGCCATCCTGCCGTTCGGAGCAATCTTGCCTTCAGACAACCCCGGGTACCTTCCTGCCGGAACCGGCCCCAACGCCTACGGTCTCACGGATGTTGAGTTGGGCGCCAAATACCGCTGGCTCAAAGAAACGAAGTACCGGCCCATGATCGGCACGTTCACGATGGTGGAAGTTCCTACGGGCAGCTATGCAAAAGGGCTTGGCGTGGGTAAGCCGTGGTACAAGCTGCCCGTATGGCTACAAAAGGATTGGGGACAGTGGACAACTTATGGCGGCGCTGGATATCAGATCGTCCCGCAATCGCAATACCACAATTTTGCTTACGAAGGATGGTTGCTTCAGCGAAACATCGGCAAGAGATGGACGTTGGGCGCGGAGATTTTTCACCACGGCGCGGAAGGCCTCGCAACACCACAAACGAAACCGGCAACCATGGTAGACGTGGGCGGCTACTATTACTTCCGTAATCCCGGCTTTCAACTGCTCTTCGCCTACGGACACACCGCCTTTGGCCAATCCGAAAATTACGCCTACCTCGGCCTTTATTGGACGTGGGGATCAAAGCCTGGTAAAGGTCTCAACGGCTTCTTCGCCCGTCATTTCTGACTGCGTCGAAACCGCCGGATTGAGCGGAAGGCCGCTGATGCGATGTCGCTGTTTGCGGATTGCCGTCTCCGGGTGGCTTCATATCTTAAACGAAGGCCCGATTGCGAGACTGGTCAGCGCCCATGCTCCAACCAGCAGCCATATCCTGGAACCGATAATCCCCGCAATGATTCCCAGCGCGGCAGCCGCTCCCATCGTGAGGCCGATCTTCAACGCGGGGTCGTGCCCGAAGAAAGCTAATACGCGGAGGTGTCCCGCGCTGCCAAGGGGAAAGTATGCCGCTCCCCAGTAAGCCAAACTCGCAGCCAGGCTCACGATGCCGCTCAGATTGGCGAGAGTCTTCTTCATCCGCAGCGGCCTCATCCTTTGCGGCGTTATCGGCCTCGGGCCGCTCCGGAAGTAGCTGATTTCGGCAGCTATTCATGACGTCAATAGTCAACAACGGTCGACTCTGTAGCGGTGGCCTCTGGCCGCCGTCATTTCGGCGCTCAGAGAGCGCCGCTAGAGCAAAGGCCCGTCGCTGCCTTATGACGCTCCGTACAATGTACTTCTGCCGGCGAGCCGTGCGCCGGCGCTCTCACGCTGGCCCCGCCCCCGTATTCGTGGAAGGCATTAGCCTGGATAATTCATGTTTTTGGAGACAAGAAAAGCCTCCGGTGCTATAAAGATGTTGTCCAATCAGTCTTTGGAGCACGCAAGGAGGCTTTTACTTGTCCGAGAATAACACAACACAGCGTTT
>JBOGJT010000146.1:0-30093 GCA_050745065.1 Terriglobia bacterium | reverse complement strand
ATGGAGACCCAAATTGGGACTCGGCGTCTGGCCGGATCGGGAACCGCCCACGCTCTGGACAACGGAGGAATTTCAGAAGCTCCAGCCGGGCGAAAAATTGCGTCCGATGAATTATAAGGTGTTCCAGATTCGCGCTCCGGGCGGCATGCCGGGACAAGCGCGTGATACGATGCTCGGTCTTGGCGCCGTGGTCGAAATTGTTACCGCGGGCGGGAGGCAATCGCTCCTTGACCAGACCCGCAGCAGGTTTCTTCCACGCATTGAAGAACCGGCATTCCGGAATTACAAGTTTTATATTCCGCTGCTCGACCAACAATCACTCGAAGCCGCAGCCGGGAACGGGCAGTTGGAAGCGTGGCTCTGCGGGGCCGTCGCGTACATTCGCGAGAGCGCCGAAGACGGGGCGATCCTCATCGTCTCCCTGCGCCCGCTCGCACCTGTTTTTGAGCGCTTATCTGGAAGGCTGGTGGGCTCCCCGCAGCCGGAATGGAGATTCGCTTCCTGACCATATGTTCCCCTCATCTGCCCTTCACGTCGTTGAGCGAACGCCGTCCAAGCTGGTGATTCTCAATCCGCCTTATTACTGGGTGGGCGGAATTTTCCTGGTGGTCGGTCTGTTCATCGTGGCCGCCGTGCTTGTTCCGCAGAAAGGTCCCGATCTTTCGGGCTCAACCAAACTGATCGGCGTCCTTTTCGCCGTACCGTTTCTGGTGGTAGCGGCATGGCTCCTCACCAACCGGACGACCGTGACCTTTTCACGCGACACGGGCGCCATGACCGTAGACCACGCGCGCTTCGGCATTCAACATTCGCGCTTGCAAATACCCATGGAGGAGGTCGACAAGGCCAGCGTGGCCCCTATGCACGCCGGTTCCTGGCGGCTGGAAGTGATGCTGCGTTCAGGAGAGCCGGTGATGATCGGCGGGCAGACCACGCAGAAGGGTTATTTCGACACTGCCAAAGCGATTAATGATTTTCTGCGGAGCCGCTAGAATCCGGAAATCCGGGCGGTGGCGCGTTCGCTGCATTGCTGGACAAAGCGCGGTATGCGGTGATGATGGCCGCCTGAAGCAGCACCGGAGGGGCATCTCCATCCTGCGGGGGCATTGGGCACGCGCCGGGCATGACGACGGCTCCTGGTGGGATTGAGAGCAGGCCATTTTCATCGCGGCACAAGATCTCCTTGCGCGTTGCGTCGTACACCGGGCTCCCGGCGGCCAACATCGTCCCGGCGGCGAGCGCGGCGCCGCATCCGATTTCAACACTGCCGAAGATTCCGCAGCATCCGCCCACGGAAACATCGTCCCCGATGATCACGGGTAGCAATTCAAACGGAACCAGTACGCCCCCGATTTGCGACCCCGGCCCGATGTGAACGCGCTCTCCGATCTGAGCGCAAACGCCCACCATGCTATTCGAGTCGAGCACGGAGCCCGCGCCAATGGACGCTCCGATGTTCACAAACACCGGCGGCATGCACGTAACGCCACGCGCGAGGTAAACCCCGTCGCGGACGTACGTCCCTCCCAGTGGAAGGCGTACTTCGTCGTCCAACGAAAAACGCCGCGCGGGAAATGTGTCGAGTTCAAAACCTTTACCTCCGGCTCCGGGAGTTTCGCCGCAAACTTCCGCCAGCAGACCGAGCTTCACGTGCAGCAGCAAACCCTTTCTGACCCACGCGTTCACCTTCCAGCCCCTCGGACCGCGCTCCGCCGCTCGAATTTCGCCCCGGTTCAGCGCGCCGCGAAGGTCGTCTAATAAGTTGATGTTCTCCGCGCTGCGAGCGGGATCATCTATTTGAAAGAGCAGATTGATTTGTTCTTCGAGTGACATCTGTGGGGCTAAACGATGCAACGCAATCCCGCTATTTCGCAGACACGCCGCTCCTGCAGCGGTCGCTAAGCCGGATTATTCATAAAGTTCGGTTCGACAGTCAGGAGGGCACGGTTTTAACCGTGCCGTTAAAAGGCACCTTAGATTTCCTTGTCTTGCCATTGTGCGAAAGACGTAAGTGCCTGTCATTCTGAGCCCTTCTCTCGTCATTCTGAGCGCAGCGAAGAATCTCAGTATTTCCGCTCAGGATAAACTCCGCAAAGAATCTGCATCTAAATCAAACCGGAAAAGCAGATTCTTCGCTCTGCTCAGAATGACATGTGGCTAAAATCTTCGCACGCGGCGACAAATCCGCTAAGTGAACAGTATTGCGACTAAGCCTCTTCTTTTTTGACCTTCTCAAACCCGATCCTCAACGTGCAGCCTTCCGCCAGGCGAACCCGCGATCCCTTTTTCAAACGCAGCAGCTTCCCAGGCGCGATGAGCTTACCGTTCAGGTACGTGCCATTGGCGCTTTGGCAATCGGATAAATACAACTTCCCCTTCTGCTTGTAAATCTCGCAGTGAAAGCGGGAGACCGTGCGCTCAGGATCGCGAACCACGACCTCATTCTTGTTGCCCCCATCTTGAGCCACAGCGCCGAGATGAATGACGTCTTTGTCAATTCTGTGTCGCTGCCCGTGGTCAAGCCCGTCGATGACTTCGAGGTAAGGCTGGCTGGCTCCTCGCTTGAGCAGAACCAGCAGTATCACCAATATGACGATGACAATCACCACGACGAGCAGAACCAGCTTGATAAACCGGCTCGTGCGGCGCCGGCTATAGATCAGTGAGCTGAGGCGAAGCACCTCGGGATCCGTCGGATCGATCTTCCGCGCGATCGAGAGCTGAGACATCGCTAACGGGATGTTTCCCGCCAGATACGCCTGCTGGGCGCCCGCCAGCGCAGTGCGCTTCTGCGCCTGAGCGGTCTCCGCCTGCTGGGTCTGCTGGGTCTGCTGGCTTTGCTGTTGGGTTGCTGCCGCCTGCTGCTCCTGAAGTTTTGCCGCGGCGTCCTTGCGGGCGTTGTACGCCACGAGGTTGTTGGGATCAAGGGCCAGAATCTGATCGTAAATTTGAACCTGCTGCGCGGGGTCGTTGGTATTCAGCGCCTTCACCATCAGTTTGCTGACCTCCGCCTGTTGCGCAGCGGAAGGGCCCGCGCCCGCCGCCGCGCCTTGAGCCTGGGGGCGAGTTGTCTGCTCCACCGGCGGCCGCTCCGGCGCCGCGGCCGTTGGCGCTTGGCGGGTGGCAGGCATCTGCGGCATCATAGCGCCCGGCATTTGACCCATAGAAGGATGAGCCGGCGCCTTGTTAGAAGGTTTCTTGAATTTATCTAGATCGAGAGGTTGATTCCCATCAATGTAAGCGGTGATCTCAATGCCCTGAAGCACGGTGATGCCTTTATGGTTCAGATACAAGGAAGCAGGCGTACCCTGCGAAAAATCAACTTGCCTGGGGTCGGCGCCATTCGCTGCCTCAGCCGTGGCTTGCGCGCGGAGCGGAACTTTCTCGCCGTCGGCGAGCGCGACGGAATTGACGTCCACGATAAGCTGCGCCCCGTGAAGCAGCCCCTTGTGCCGCGCCTCCCTTACCGCCCCAAAGGCCATGCCGCCTTTGGCGATGATGACATCACCGCCTATCTTGAAATCCTTCACCACCTGAAATTGTACGGGCTGGCCGGTGGTGGCCGCCGCACCGTAAATCGTTTGCACCAGCCGCAACTGAACGGGTGTGCCATCAGCGAGGGTTGCCGGCGTGGAGGCCAGAGCGGGCGTGAGGACTGAGAGGCCTAACACCGCGAGCACAAGGAGCAAGAGTGGCGAGGCCCTTTTCATGAATACGAACATTCGCAAATGCGCCGATGCCCCCCACTGTTAGCGATCATAGCCTTGATTCTTCATGAAGTGGGAACCGTGGTTTAGGAAGGCGCTTACACCTGCCTTCCTATCCCAATCGCCAGGCCGGTGGCAAATCCCGTCTGGGAGGCGCTCGCTGCGCGCCGAAAAGCCGGCGGCCGGCGGCCGCCGCGACAACACTTTACGCCGGCGCGGATGCGCCTTCGATCACGCCGAAAGTTAATCCCTCATTCTCCACAAACGCGATCTGGAGGGTTTGTTTTGGCACGACATCTCCGGCGAGCAGTGCCGTTGCCACCGGAGACAACACCGCCTGCTGCATGGTACGGCCCACCGGGCGCGCGCCATACGCGGGATCGTAGGATTGCTTAGCCAGGTACTGAAGAGCTTCCGGCGTAACGTCCAAGCCAATCTCGCGCTCGTCCGCCAGTTTTTTCCGCAATTGGTTGAGTTGCGTGAGCACGATTCGCTCGAGCTCGGCTTCGGTGAGCGAATTGAACGCGATCACCTGAGAGATGCGGTTATACAACTCCGGCCGCAAACTGGCCTTGACCACTTCAAGGATAATCTCCTTGCGCTTCTCCAGGTCCTCAGTGGATTCCATCGCCTCGCGCACCCCGAGGTTTGATGTAAAGAGCACGACGGTGTTCGAGAAATCGCAGAAGCGGCCTTTCGCGTCGGTGAGGCGGCCTTCATCGAGCACGCCGAGCAGCAGGTCGAGCACTTCGGGATGCGCCTTCTCTACTTCGTCAAATAACACGATCGAATAAGGCGAGCGGCGGACGGCTTCGGTGAGAAAGCCGCCTTCGTCCGAGCCCACAAGTCCGGCACGCGACCCGATGAGCCCGGCGATTGACGACTTATCCTTGTACTCGCCCATGTCCACGCGAATGAGAGCCGTATCATCGTCAAACAACGCTTCGGCAAGCGCCTTCGCCAGCTCCGTTTTGCCCACGCCGGTCGGGCCGACAAACAAGAACGAGTTGGGCTTGCGCCCCACCTGAAGGTCAGCGCGCATTCTCCGTGCGGCCTCAGAGACCGCGTGGACCGCCTCGTCTTGCCCATAAACCCGGGCGCCGATCCTCTCCTCCAGCTTCAGCAGGCGCTCGCGCTCGCTCTCCAGCATCCGCTGGATGGGGATGCCCACCCGCTCCGCCACCACCTCAGCGATGTGCTCGGCGCGGACTTCCTCCGGCGCCATCCCGCCTCCCGCGGCAATGCCCGCCAGTTGCTTCTCCAAGTCCTCGCGCTGCTGCTCAAGATACTTGAGCGAGCCGTAGCGGATTTCCGCCGCCTTAGCGACGTCTCCCTTCCCTTCCGCCGCGGCCAGCGTGGCGTTCTGGTCCTCGATGGCCTTCTTCGTCTTCTGCAGGTTGTCGGAAGCGTCCTTCTGCGTTTTCCATTGCGCGACCAGCGCCTCAACCTTGGGCTTCATCTCCGCGATTTCCTTGCGCAAACCGTCCATCGCCTTTTTCTGCACTGGCGAGCCGCTCTTTTCAAGCGATTCGAGCTCGGCTTGCTTGCGGACGAGGAGGCGCTCCTGCTCGTCAATGGCGTTCGGTTTCGACTCCTTTTGCATGCGGATGCGGGCCGTCGCCTCGTCGATAATATCTATCGCCTTATCGGGCAGAAAGCGGTCGCGGATGTATCTGCGCGAAAGTTTGACGGACGCCTGCAAAGATTCGTCGGAGAGGCGCACGCCGTGGTATGCCTCGTAGCGCCCGCGGATTCCGCGCAAAATGACCATCATGCTGTCATCGTCGGGCTCCTTCACCGTGACCACTTCAAAGCGGCGCGCCAGCGCCCCGTCTTTTTCAATCCGCTCGCGGTATTCGTCAAAGGTGGTCGCGCCGACACAACGCAGTTCGCCGCGCGCCAAGGCGGGCTTGAGGATGTTCGCGGCGTCCATTCCACCTTCGCTCCCTCCGGCGCCCACCAGCGTGTGCAGCTCGTCCAGGAAAAGAATAGTCGCGCCCTTCGACGCCCTCACCTCGTCCACCACACCCTTGATGCGCTCTTCAAACTCGCCGCGATACTTCGCGCCCGCCACCATCGAGGTGAGATCGAGAGCGATCACCTTGCACTTCTTCAGCGAGTCCGGCACGTCGCCGGCGGCGATGCGCAACGCGAGGCCCTCGGCGATGGCCGTTTTTCCAGTGCCCGGATCGCCCACCACCACCGGATTGTTTTTTGTTTTGCGCAGCAGCGTTTGAATCACGCGGCGAATCTCGTCATCCCTGCCCACAACGGGCATCAGCTCCTGCGCCGCGGCCATCGCCGTTAAATCACGGCCAAAGCGTTCGAGCAGCTTCCCACCGGGCTTCGCTGCGGGATCGGAGGATTTCTTCTCTCCGAGCGTCGCGCCCGCCGCCGCCCGCGCCGCCGCAGCCTTTTCAACGGTGCTCTTCGTCACGCCAGCGCCGCGCAGATCCTGCTTGAGAGCGTCTTCGCTGTATTCCAAGGCAGCGAGCAGAAAGTCTACTGGTTCCGCCATCTCCGCGCCGCGCTCCTCCATTTTCAAAAAGCATTTTTCGATCAGGTCGCGAAGCGAGCGCGAAGCCACCGGGCGCTTGCCGGGTTCGAGCTTTTGCTCACCTTCCAGCTTATTGAGCCTCGTGGCAAACGCCTGCAGCAGGCCGGAGGTTGCTACCCCGGCGCGTTCGAGCATTGCGGCAAGCCCGCTGTCGGCGTCCATCAGCACGTAGAGCATGTGGAAGGGCGTGATCAGCCCTTGCTGGCGCTGCTCCGCCAGCAGGCGCGCGCGCTCGAGCGCGTCCTCCATTTCATTCGACAGCTTATCCAGGTTGATAGCCATAGCTCGTCTACTCCAATCGCCGCCGGCGAGGCGGAGGGGGATCGCTGGGCTGGCGCTCCGGAGGCTCCGTCCGGCGGAGCGTTTCCCACGGCGGCGGCTTCACCGCTCCGGGCGCAGGCTCAGGGCGTTCAGGACGCCGGTCGTCGGGTGCAGGCTCGGAGAAGCGCCGCCTCGCAGCGTAGGGGTCAGCCTGCGGGGGCTGCGGCGGGGGCGCCGCGGGCGCTGCCTCCGGGTAGCCCAGGCGCCCACGCGGCGGGGGTTCCTCTCCCCCGGCCGGCTGCACGGGCCGCGCCGGCTCGTCGGTGCGGCTGGAGTAGAAGCGCTGCCGGACGAATAGCAGTCCGGTCCGAATGGGATGATGGGCCTCCAGCCCGACGCGAATGTCCGTAATGGTAGGTACGTCGGGAGCGTCGAAGTCAAATTCAAAGTTCCTTTGGCCCGGCGCCTTCGATTCGTTGGAAAGAATCACGGGTTGCCGCCGGAAGCCCGAGCCCTCATTGAGGCGAATCTCGACCACGATCTTGGTTCCGGTTTCGAATGTAGCGTTCTGTTCGCCGATCAGGATCAAGCGGTATTTATCGCGCCCTTCGAGGCGAAGTTGGCTGAACACCATCGTCATCTCGTCGGCAAAGCCTTGCACGCGCGCCGGTTTTGCCGCCAGCTTGTAAAGCACCTTGCCACCGCGATCAAACACAAATTGCATGCCTTCGAGCGATGTGCTCACGCGGAAGTCAACGTACTTTCCTTCGAGCGCCTGCTCGAGCTGCCGGAGCGCGCTAAGTGATTGCAGCGCGGCGCGCACCTCGACGGCCAGGTCCTCGTGGATTTCAAACGTGCGGCTCGCCCGCAGCTCCTGCTTCTGTTGGCCGATCAGGGCGATAAACTCGGTTTCCCCAGTCTCCTTGAGCGTCTGAAAATATTGCTGTGCCGGAGGACTGAGATCGAGGTAAACCGCGGTGCTGTGGAAGAAGCGCCGCAGGTGCGCGAAAAACCTTTGCGGCGGCTGGACGGGATCAAGAATCTCATAGCTCACGGCCTCCATCGCCACCACCATTCGGCCGGCGAAGTCCGCCGTTTCGCGGTCCAGATCGGTTTCGATCCCGCGCTCCTTCATGAGCACCAGAAACTCCTGCATCGCCCGGTAGAGCTCGGTGTAGCGGCCGGAAAGCGACGTGACCTCCTCCACAATTTCGCGCCAGGCGCTTGCCAACTCGCTGCAGCTGAGCATCGACGTGCAGGGAGGAATAAACTGAGAATCCTTTTCGTAGCCGGCGCCGGCGCGCGGCCGGCGAATCCGCGCCACGGCCAAGCTGTAGCCGGCGTCCTCCGCCCGGACCTGCAGGCTGAGGCGGTATCGCTGCCGCCGCTCTGTCTTCATTTGCGGGTTGAAGTCGTCCACCGTCCCGTCAACAGCCTCTTTGTCATGCGGCTCGCATGTTACGTAAACTCCGGATTCGGCCACGCCTTCGAGATCGCCGTGTGCAATCCGGCAGCGCACTGGATGCTCGGGATCAATCTCGACGATCGATCCCGCCGGCGTTAATCCGCGGCATTGCGTGACGGCGATGTTAAGGGCCTCATCGTCTTCGTCAACCACCACAATCGGATCGTGACGCACTGCGCCCCGCTCGCTTGCGGGGAGCCGCGCGCCGCCGCCTACCAACCCGAATCCGTCGGTCGCATAGCGCAGAATCCAGAGCAAAGCAGAATCGATATACTTCTCCTGCCGGACAAAGTTTTCCGGCGTCAAGAGCATTCCGTATTCCCAGTTAACGCTGCTCAACGTCAAGTCGTCCGGTTTCATTCCTCGTCCCTTCCGGCGTTCCGCCCATCATCTTTCCCAGATGCGTGTTGATGCCGAGGCGCGAATTCTCTTCCGCGATGCCGAGGCGCGGCGCGCGGTCACGATCGCGCACAAGCCAGGATACGCGGTACTTCTGGTCGCACGGCACGCAGAGGTCGAAAATGGCTTCCAGCCGCCGCTCGGAAGCCTCCTCGTGAAACTCATAATACCGGGCCAAGGGCACCGGACCGATGATGAATATCCACCGCGCGAGGTCATCCATGCCATCGCCCACGATCAGGTCCACTCCCAGGCGGCTCGACCGGGCCCCCAGCAATGACAGGTCTTTCTCATCGAAGCCGTTGAACGCCCCTCGCCGCCGGACTTCTACCAACGGCAGACCAAAGATCAGTTTCAGCGCTAAGCGGATTCCCTCTTCCCGTCCAGCCAAACGATGCAAATGAGGAAGCAGAACGGCCAGGTTGTACCAGCACTCCTCCGGCCAATCCTCTGCCGCCAAGCCAAACAGAGAAATCCAACGCATGCAGGCGTCGTGGTTGCCCGGCTGGACGTCAAAAAGCCGCGCGCCGCCACGGATCCAATGCGCGAGCTTCTCTACCGGATCGTCTACCGGACCGAGAATCTCGCGCGTACCTGCTTCCGCTTCGCCCCCTGCGTCCCACATGCCCACCGGCAGCGCGTTGAAGAACCCGAAGCCCGCGACTGAGACCGAAATTCTGACGTCCGGAGTAAGCGGCTGGCCCGCGGCGGGATCCTGCCTGACAACCCATCGCTCGGGCCACCCCGCGCCCGCCATCTCAATCGTAATGCGTGAAGCGGGCACGCCAAGCCGCGAAAGAATCTCGAGGGCCGAATCCACGGTATGATGGAACCCGTGCGACGAGTTCGTAAAATCCGGCATGGGCGGCGCAAGCGGGCTGCTCATTTCCATTCCACGTCGATCTTGAGCGCGGTTCCGTACAGGAATCTTTGCTCCAGATGGCTCGCCAGTTCATTCCGCAGAACGGCGGATTCGCCTTCGTAATCGAGGAATTCATCGCGCGGAAGCCAGACCCTGAGCCGCTGGACGCGCTCCAGACCGAAAGATGACCTTTGCAGCCCAGGCGACGCTTCCACCTTCACGATGCGCCGGTCAAAGGCGCGCACGGCCGCAGCCAAGTCCGCGCGTGTGACGATGCGATCCCTCGAAAGCAGCGCTTCCGCGAAGCGGGCCTGCGCCTCCTGCGCCGTCTCCTCATTGGCGCCGCCGGCGGCGGAGGTCGGATTCGTCACCCGCATGGCGGCTGGGGCTGCTCTCTTTAAGAAACCTTTAATCTGCCCCGGCCCGACGGAGTTTCCTTCAGCGCCCCGTGTTATCCAAAGGCGGAGGTTAACGTAATCGTCCACGGTGTTATCAGGATGGCGCGCGGGCTCGATATCGATGCGGCCGTTGCGAATCGCATACCGGCCGGCGCGGTCATCGGCGGATGGCTCGTGCTGTGGGAGGTACACCGAATCGGCAAAAACGGAGAGCGGCGCAACCAGAAAATGGGGAGTTCCGGCCTCGCGGCTCACCGGGATCGAAGTACCCTGGCGGGCAAAGTTGATGGTCTCATTGAAGCATTCCACGTTGGACGCGCTCATGGCGTGCAGGGAAATCGCCGTCACCCCCGTTTCCAGATTCGCGATCCCGCGAGGCATGGAAATGCGCAGCCACGCCCGGCCGCGGTCGAAAAGTTGGCTTGAACCGCGCCCAAAAATGCGCGTCAGCACGTTTTCGAGGCCGCGCGGCACTTTGCAGGTGAACCGCCGCGCGGCGGGAACCACCGGAAACACAAAAACCCTCCCGGCGTAGAACCCGTCCGGGAGGCTGGCCACCTCAATCTCCTTCGACTGCCCCGAAACCGTCTCGCCGCCGTCAGATTCGTTCAGAAGCCAGGCGAGCGTCCGCACGCCGGCGTTGATGCGGCGAGGCCTTAGAATGCCCTTTGCGCCGAGCTCGCCATCGGGGCCCGCAAGGCACCACGTTTCGTTTAGCAGCGCTTCCTGGATGCTTTGCGTATCCGGGCCCAGCTCGAAAAAAAATCCATGCTGGCTGAGGTGGCTTTCCGGTAAATCGTCAATCGCCAGAAAAATGGCGGGATTTGCGCCCAAGTTCACTTTAACCGGATCGAGCGAGGGCCGGGCAGATTGCAGCGCTTCGGGCAGGTCCACGCCCGATAGCAGGCGGGCAGCACCTTCCTGATACGTGAGCGCAAGGCTAATAGACGCCGTCGAGACGCTCACGGAGGTGTCGGTGGCGAAGGTCAGTTTTTCACCGTTCGAGGATTCACCCAGCAATTCGGCGCCGGCATTAATATCCTCGACGCCGCGTTCCACTGGGAAGCGAACGATCGTCTGGGCGGGATGGGCGGTGCGCCGCTCGATGCCCAGCCCGCTGATCAGCTCGTCGAGCAAGGCCAGCCGCAGGCGCTCGATCTCCTGGTATTGCGATTCGAGCTGGCTGGCAAACGTGCGGAAGAGTGCGGCAAGCACAGGATCCGTGCTCTCAGCCGTATCGCCGTAGTTCTTCAACTGCCGCCGGAAATCCTCTCGCAGCTTCTTATAAATCTCGTTGGCCGTTGTTTTGCCGAGTGCCATAGAAGATCCGGTACCATCCGCGCGGCGGGCCACAACATGCAGCATAGTTCAGGGCGCCGCTTGCTGCGCCCCTACGAATCTGGTCCTAGTGTAGCGTCATCTACACAGACGGACATAAATCCGCCACGTCCGGTTTTGTAGCGGCGGCCTCTGGCCGGCGGTCTTTGCTGTTAAAAACCGGCGGCCAGAGGCCGCCGCTACAGTACATGGCCGCCGTGAACTTATGTCCTCCCACGTCATTGCATGGACTTGTGGCACAGGACCAGTCGGAGCCGTCAGTGAACTCGGGTTTGCGTTGTATCAGGGCCCATATTCATCAGGGCCAAAGGAGCACCCCTGCCACAGCCGGCTTCAGCCGCCGCTTAATGCGTCAACCCGATGGCGAACGACGCGCCGCCTTCGACTGTCGAGACCAATTGCACCACATACGAATCCACGTCGCGGTCCGCTTGTGATTCCTTGGTAATAGACTCCACCCGGAAGCGCGTAATCTCCAAATCCTGCAAGGCAAGATTCAATTCCTGCACCGCGAACTGAGCCACACCCGGACGGCGCCTTGCCTCTTCGAACAAGTCCCTGAGACCAAAGTGGGAACTACCGCTCCAGCTCGAATGCGGGGTTCGAGCCATGGCACGGATGAGAGTGAGGATGGCCTCCGGCTCCTCGCAGCGCTTCAAAAACCCTCTTTCGAGCCGGAGCGGAAAGGCAGTAAAAGGCATGGGTACCCTGAGCAGATCTCATGCGCCCTGAGGCGCTGCCGCTGGTTTTTTCGTAGGCGCGCTGCTTGCTGCGCCCGCCAACTTTGGGCGCAGCAAGCAGCGCCCCTACGAATCTGGTCCTCGCTGGGCGCGAAGGTCCAGCCTTCGCACCCGCAAGACACGCTGGCACGAATCAAGTGGGCAGCCACGGCACGAAGCTTGTGCCGTGGGCCTTTGGGGAAGAGAGCCCACGGCAGGATAAAACCTGCCGTGGCGGGTTGTGTTAGTTGCTGATCTTGATTTCCTTGAAGTTCTGCTGGTTCATCACCGGCTCGAGCTCAATCAGGAGAAGGTGATTCACCAATTCTGGAGCAGACACCTGCGTGTCGGGAATGGGATTCGAGGTCTGGAATTTGCTGATCCAGCCCTTGAATGAGTAGCTGCACAGCGCGTCCTGCTTATTGTCGTCCTTCCAGAATTCGATCTTGATGTCCTTGATCTTATCCCGGGTCACCACGTTGGCAAGCTCGAATAGCTTCTTCACCGTGGAAAAGGGCATATTCTGATCGTCGTGGAAATCGATCCAGGCCCTGATCGACGTATGCAGACTGCCCATCTCGGGCATGCCCGCCCTATCCTTCATTGTGTTGAACTCGACAGAGGCCGACACAACGTCAAACTTGCTACCGTCCACGGTGACCGTGGCTCGATTGGGTGATGGCATAGTTCTTTCCTCCTCTAAAGGATGTGAAGTTTGTGGATATCCCGGCAGTCGCGCTCCCCAAACCGCGCGTTACGCTTGGGGCGCGCGGAATGATTCGCCGCTCGCTATTGAGGATTACGCAATATAGTGACATCTTTCGCCGGAGCGGCGCCCTCTGAACGCCGAAAAACCGGAGGCCGGAGGCCTCCGCTACAACATCTGGCGCCATTGTAAGACGTAATCCTCATTCAGCATGCCGGTAATGGACAACCTGTTGAAACACGCCGCCGGTTTATCCGGTTGCAAAGCGATGCCCCTGCGAGTGCTTCGAAGATGGCTGAGGCCTCCTTCCCGGATCAGGGTGGAATGCACGGACATCAACGCTTGCCCAGAAAACGCAATAAGCCTTCCAGCAAAAATCGAAGTGGGCCGCCGGGGGATTTCCTCGCCACAGACGGAGCGGCTTCCGCGGGTGATGAGGCTTGCGAGCCAACGTCCTCGGCCGCCTCAGCTCCGGACGCGGACTTAGGCAGCTCGAACTTCTGCCCCACGGCCCGCGTCATGCGGATGCCGATGGCCCCGCGGAACTGATCCCGCGGTACCGCGCTCGAATCCGCGGCGTGGTCTTCCGCCGCCTTTGCCGCCGATCCCGGCTTGATCCCGAAGCCTTGACTCATCTGACCCTCCGCTGCCGGCGGCCCGGCTATTTTTTTTCGTCACCCGGCTTCTTGAACTCTGGGACGTCCAGCTTTAATACGAACGTCTCGGCAGGCCCTGTCGGCATGACGTTGAGCTGAATATCGCAGATGCCTTGCATACGTTTGTTGGAGTCTTTGTCCACGAACAGATCGTAACCCAGGATGGTTCCCTGCTCCACCTGCTCGTCGAGCAGGCGCTTGAGGGGTTTTTCAATCTGGTCTTCCATAAACTCGCGCGTCAGCACCTGCCCGGCGACCTGCAGCAGATAATGCCGGCAGCAGCGCTCGAGAAAGCGGAGGATGCGGTAGGACGTGAAGAATTTCAACACGCCGTTCGGGTCCTCAGCTTGCGTTCGGCAGCCGAAAAAGCAGAGGTGGTTGTCCGCATCGCGGATGACGGGCACAAGCTGCCGCTCCATGCTGAGGTGTTCCATCTCCCCAATCAGCGGCTCAACCCGGCTCTTCGCGGCGCCGGCAATCTGGCCAAAACGTGAGCCCACGGCGCCCTGGGCCAACCCTTGCGAGTCGTCCGTTCGCGCAATGGCGCCGGCAAAGGCAAGCGACGGAGGCGCATAAAGATCGTCGCCGCCCTCGACGTCCTTCTCAAACCAGTGCTTGGGACGTAGCTGCAGGTAGCCCATGGTCACAACATCCGCAGCGGCCCGGTCCTCCGGCCGCTTCATGAACTCGTATTTGCCGCCCGGCAGGAAGTTACGCTCGATGTTCTTAAACGATTTTTCGTCGTCAATGTCCGTTACCAGCATCATGCCCCAGGCGTTGGCAATATCTTCGAACTTCTCCCGCACCGGCTGGGGAATGAAGCCCGGAATCACCAGGTTGCAGATGTCGTCCCTGAAATTGAAGTTGTCGTTCCGGTTGCGACAGAAATTTTCAAACGCCGCAATGCTCATGCTGTAAACGTCCTGCATCGCTTTGGGATCGGAATTCATGACGTAAAGTTCAACCGGCTTGCGGATTTTACCGTCCGGCACTTTACTATTCTCGAAAAACATCATCAACTGGCGGTACGATTTCTCGATGGGGCGGATTTTCTCAAACACCTGAGCCAACAACTGGTCGCGCATAGTTTCGGCTTTGTCAATCTGCCCTTGCAGCTTTTTCACCGACGCTTCGTAGGCATCCTCAATCGAGAGTATCTTCTCGAATTGGGTAAGTTGCGTCAAAAACTCCGTAGCCGATTGAGGCGAGAAAATCGAAGTGAGATTGCGGCCCTCGTCAATAAAGCCCGGATGAAGGTCCGCGAAGATATCCTGCAGAAGATCCCGCGCCGGACTCGCGCCGAGAATTTCAGCCGTGGTCTTTACCTGGGTTGCGACTTCGTCTGCCATTAGCTTTTCCCTCCTTGTCCGGCGACCTTCTCAAGCTCGCCGCGCAGCCGTCCGAGCGCTTCGATAATCTCCTTCCGCTGCGTCTGGTTGTTCCAGGCTCTCCGCACGGTGGGTAGTTTCCACCGGTCTTTCAGGCGGTAAAGCAAGTCAATGTTGGATTTCAGATCCGCAATATCGTTGCGCAGATAGGTGACTTCCCCTTCTTCATTGCGGATTTCCTGATGCTTTTGTAAGTTTTCAGGATCAAAATCCTTTACGCTGCGAAAGTTGAATTCGGCCTTGAACTCCGTTTCCTCCTCGCCTGCGTTCCCCTTAAACGAAAGCTTCGGCTGGAACTTTTGAAAAGCGTCCTGGACAGATTCCACTTTCGTCGGTTCTTCAGTTTCCGATTCGGCTTCCTTACCCACGCGATCGAGGCTCATGGGCATCATGGCCGCGGCGGTGGAGGTGGGAACCTTGCGGATGGAGGGCGTAACCCCCTTGCGGATAACCTTAACCAGCGGCATATGTTTCCTCCCAACGTCTCTCTGGATTTTGTCGCGGCGGCCGGAGCCTGCCATGGCGCAGGAATGGACCACCAGTTTCGATTTTTTGAAGATGACCCGGCGCTCGTAGCGCGCCGCTCCAAGAAATGCTCGTCGCTGACTTATAACGCTCCGTTTAGAGCGAAGCGGTCCGTCTACTTCTTCTTCCGATCGTCGGTCAGCGGCTGTCTGAGCGCAAGCCGCGTCCTGGTGCTCATCATATTGGAGGGCAAAACGCGCGTCGCGTCATCCGGGGCGCGCTCCGCGGGAGTACCTTTAACCGTCTCAAACCCACTCGGAAGATTGCTGGGGCGCGGCTGGTACCCTTGGGGCATTGGCGTCTGCGCCGTAGCGGCCCAGCGCGCCGCTTTCCTGGGCTGCGGCGCAACTGTACTCGCCTGCTCCTGCCACGCCATACGGGGAATCCACCACCAAAGCACAAGCACGACAAGGCCCAGCACGATAAACACAATGATGGGCCTCAGAATCGACAGCGGGCCGCTGCTCGGCGCTTCCTTCACGCGGCTCAGCAGCGCATCCGCCTCGCGCGGCTCGATCACACCAGAGTAAATCGGCACTCCGATCTCAGGGCTTAGCCAAACCGTTTCATTGCTTGCCAGCCGCTCGCCGGAAGGCAACAGCAGGGTAGCTGTCACCGGGAAAGTTCTGCCCGCCAGTGAGCCTCTATCGAGCCACGGAGAAAGGAATGCGGCCTGAACGCTATTTCCCGAAGAAGGCGCCGCCAAGCTGGTCAGAGCTTCGGTCAAAGCCTCAGCGCTCGTGGCCATCTGGAACTTGCTGCTGATCAACTTTAACGCCGTCTCATCCACTTCGCTTGTGCTTCCAAAACCCACGGCCCTGACCTGAATCTCGGGATTCGAGTGCACGTCAGCGGCTACCTGTTCAAGGCCCTGCGAGCCGGTCAACAGGCCGGGGTCGTCGCCACGCTTCGCGTCGACGTCATTTTGGCCGTCAGTCAGCACATCCAGCGACGCACGTGTGGATGGTGGCAAACCCTGCAACTGATTTTTGAGCACGCCCAGGCCTAAATCCACCGCGCTATAGAGCGCTGTATTATTCTGAGGTCTAGGCGCGGAAAGGCTGTTCACTTCCTGCTGAGCTTCCTCCAACGTAGTCACAAAGCGGGCGCCCCCGATCGCTTGCGCGACGTGGTGGCTCTCAAAGGGAACAATGGCAACGTGATCCACTCCTGGCTGAAAGCCTTCGAGGAAGTGTAGGAGGGCCGACTTGGCGGCGTCAAACCGCGTCTCGCCGCTTGCGAGACGGTTGTTCATGCTGCCGCTGATATCCACCAACACCAGGGTGATCCGGCTGGCAGATTGTGCGCCGGCGGCGCTCGAAGCCACGGCAAAAAACGGCGTGACCGTCTGGCCTGCGACCGTCACGCTGATGTCTTGCGCGAGCTGCGGAGCCGGAGGCAGGGCCACGGTAAGCGGAGATCCCGCTGAATCCACGATGTTGAATTGAATGCGGAAGCACGGCGCGGACAGCACCGGCTGGCAGCTCAGCAGCACCGGGTGGCCGGAAAATACGATTTTGCCAGTCTGCGCCTGCGCTGCCGCGCTAACGAGCGCCAAAGCGCACGCCGCCAGCACCGCATACATCAACGCGGCCTGCGATCTTCCGAATTTCCCGCTCATCGTTTTCCGCATAACGCTGCGCCTAAAACGTATGCTTCTTTTGCGCGGTACCAGGCGTCTCGATCCGGTCATGAGAGAACATCCGCTCTTTCGGCCTGTGCCGCGCTACCGTGACTCGACGGTACGTGAAACAAATTTCAGCGCCGTCCGGCCTACCAGGACATCATCGGCATTGCGCAGCTCTTCCCTAGAGCTCACATTTTTCCCGCGCACACGCAATACAAACCGCGCTAGGCCCGCCGGATTTGACACCTCGGCGTGGCGGGCTATGTAAAATCGGCCGCCCCGCCAGAAAACGATGGCATGGCGGGGCGCAATACCCGTGTCAGGAATGAAGAGCTGGTTATCGAACCGGGAGGACGCTCCGGGGTCCGGGCTAGCGCTCCCGATCACATATGAATTCCCCTGCTCCAGCTCCCACTCCTTGCGCGGCCGCCCCAGCTTGCTCTGCGCCCGGGCGTCCCCGCTGCTGACAAAGAGCAGCGTGCCAAAGCGAAGCAGCATTGGGGCCAAACCTATGCCGAAACAAACTCCGGCGCCGGCCAGTATGAACGCCAGGGCTTGAAAGAGGCCGGGCACGCTCGCCGCCAACCCTCCGAATACCAGGCCGCCCAGTACGCCCCCGATCAGACCACCGGTAAACGCATACGGCATCCTGGCGCGGTTGACCATCACCCAGATCAGACCCAATCCCAGCCCGATCAGGGCGCCGGTGATCATCCAGGAAAATATTCGGCTCAGCGTGGGCGCCTGCGCGGAAAGGCTTTGAGAAATCGGGATTTGCAGCAGTCCCGCGATAATTCCAAACGCCACTCCCACGCCCACCCCTTTCGCCACCAAACCGGTTCTGACACCCTCCCCCGCCGCGCGGTCGCCAAAGGCCAGCGTAAAACCACCCACCAATGCGCCCAGCGCCGCTGCCGCAATGAAATCCGGAAGCCAGGCGGCGCTATTCGATCCGATTAGCGCCGCGATTAACAGTGTAATACCCCAGGCCGCGAGTCCACCCGCGGCGCCCGCCAGTGACATGGAATACAGTCTTCGGGATGGGTTCATAATGGATTTCGCCGCAACGCGCCCAACGCGAAGCTAACGGCCGTCATTAACGCTTCATGAAGCCTGATGACCGAGAAGGTTAGTCCGTGTTAGCTCTCTTGTCAAGCCGGAATTCTGGCCATATACTAGCCCCCGGCCCCGATATGATCGCTGAAGCCGTACCATGCATAGACTATTCCCGGCTCGAACCCACCCTTTTCCGGCGCCAGCACTTACGCGTGCTCAGGGCGGTCGTCGTTGGCGCGGGCGCCCTGGGCAATGAAGCCGTCAAATCGCTCGGAATGCTGGGCATCCGGGAAATGCTAATTATAGACCAAGGTATTGTTGAGTCAAGCAATCTCACGCGATCGTTTTTCCTCCGGGACCCCGCTGCGCCTGGCAGCAACAAAGCCCTCGCGCTCGCCCGCGCCGCAAGCGGTTTTTTCCCTGACACGCTTATTCGCGCGCATGACCGGGAAATCGCCGCGGTGGGCTGGGGAGAGCTTCAGCAGGCGGATATTCTCTTCAGTTGCGTGGATAGCGATCTCGCGCGCCTGGAGATCGCATCCATCTCCACCCGCCTTCGCCTCCCGGTGTGTGATGCCGGCCTCGGCGCCTCGAATTATTCTCATGGCCGGGTCAGCTACTTCCCTGGGCGCGACGGCGCGTGCTTCGGGTGCTGCCTTACGCGCCAGCGCCGCCGTGAGCTCTTTGGTCTAATCGACTGCTCCGCGCATCCCTGCTGGATCGCGCCGGAAGACGCCGTCTACCCAAGCACTCCCACGATGAGCTCGGTGATTGGCGCGATGCAGGTAGAGATTGGATTGCGCGCCCTCCTGGAATCCCCGGCGGCCAGCGCGCTGACGTTGGAACTCTCACTGCACTCGCCTTGGGCTTCCCATGGACACAGAAGCCTCGAACAGTTCAGCCTGCCTGTGAGCCGCGCGTGCCCGTTTCATGCGGACCGCGTATTTCTCCTGCCCTCGCCCGGACCGGCGTCGCAAACCACGGTTCGGGAGTTGCTGAAGGCGGCCGCAGATCAGCGGAGCGGTCGGCAGGGCGCGCCGGAGTGGGTCCTGGATTGGCCGATCTGCGCGCGTGCACAATGCCGCGCCTGCGGCCGCTCCTGGTCGCCGTTTGCGCGCCTGGCGCCATTGCGAAACGCCGGAGCCTGTCCCAGCTGCGGCAGCCGGGAAATCAGCGAGCAGGAAATCATCCGCACGGTGGGAGCCGGCAGCCGCTGGGCGGAACACACGCTCACAGAGCTCGGCATGCCGGAAAATCACCTGTACGAGATACAGTTCGCGTGACGCCGCGGAGAGATCGCCGGCATGGGTTCAGAAGCTGTGAAAAAATTGACCAGCGATGTCATTCCGAGCGAAGCAAGGAATCTCGTCCCGGGTTGTTTTCAATGAAAAGCGAGATGCTTCGCTGCGCTCAGCATGACAGATTCGATTTCTTCACACCTTCTCAGGAAGTGGCGCCGTAACCTATGGGTAATCATTTATGAAAGTCCGGGCAATTCCCGCCATGATTGGCTGCGGCTTTTTGTTGTTCCTGGCCCAGTTTTACGCCGCGGTGTTGTCCGCGCCGTGGGCCTTGGCCGTGGCAGTCGTTCTCGGCGTGGTATCCTTCCTCCTTTTCAGGTTTTTTCGGATTGAGGCGGAGCCGCTGTGGCCGCCGGCGGCTCTCGCCGCGATTGCAAGCTTCGTTGGGATTCTCCCGCGCTTCGTAGACTCCACGCCGCCATGGTTCCTGGTCCTCGCGCCGGTGCTCGCGTTTGTCGCGGGACTCGTCGTAATGCTGATCAGGCGGCATAACGCCAAGCGTTGTGGGCTGTGTAACCGCCGCGTGGGTTCGGGGACTCTCTTCGAATGCCCGCGATGCGGCATGATGGTGTGCGACTCAGAGTGCTGGGCCTTCGGTCTCTTGCGCTGCCGGTTGTGCGAGCACAACAAGGTGCCTATCCTCACGCCCGACGGGCGCTGGTGGGACAAACAATTTGGGCCCCGCGTCAACTACGGTAGGTGCCAAATCTGCCAGACCCCGGCCGCCGAAACCGACCTGCGAGCGTGCCGCCGCTGCGGGCGCCCGCACTGCCGGGACTGTTGGGACTTCGCCAACGGCGAGTGCAGCCACTGCGACTGGGTGATTGACGACTTGCCGTCCCAATTGGTGATTTACCGGACAAGCCCGGCGGGGGCGTAGTCGAAACCCCGACCTGCTCTTGAAGATTCAATGGGGCGCTGCTGGACGCGCCCTTTTGCCGTAGGTTAAGCAATCGTCACGATCACAGCGCGCAGGTCTGCGGCGCATAAAAGCCGTTACGGAGGAATGCCATGCCCAAATATCAAATGTATTTTGACACCGTGAAGGGCGAAATCCGCTACAACGTGGATATCGATGACACCGAGCCGCTCGATACCGTGATCAGTGAAATCCTCTATGAGCTTCGGGAGCGCGGCGACGTGCTGCAGGGCGACGGTGATCCTCAGGTCATTTGGAACGGCCACGCGCTGGACTTTGCGATGGCCCTGCCGGGCCAGGGGGTCCGCCCGAACGACGTCCTCCGCGTATCCACGATGGTGCTGAACGGCTGAACCTCACCTGCCGCACGATGGCCTCTCAGCGTTCAGCCCTCGGGCTGCGGCGCGACAATCCTTCTTCCTCATGGAAACCACGCTCCGCCAGCGCCGCGTTGACAATGAAGCTAAAATCCTCTCCGTCCTCGCACAGGCGAATCCGGATGGGCTTGAAATCCTCGACGTCTCTCCGGGGCTTGGCAGCTTTCGTATATGTCTCGGACGCACCTCAGGAATCCTTCGCCGCAGCTTCCCTTGCCTCGTCGCAGCGCGTCATGAAGCCGAAATCAGCTTCCCTCGCTTCTTCCCCGATGCGCCGATCGAAATGCGGTTGCTGGCGCCCGTCTTTCATCCGAACATCGACCCAGTGAACGGGTTCGTCTGTCTGTGGGACAGGTTTTCTTGCGGAGACACAGTGGCCGAAGCACTGCGGCGCCTTCAGCAGATCATCGCGTGGAAGCTCTTCAATTTGGAAGCGAGGCACCTGATGCAGCCCGAAGCCGCGGAATGGTCCCGCCACCCTGACCGTCCGCTCCCTCTCGAGTTTACGCCGCTAACTGTGCCACTGGAGCTGGTGCCGCAGGCTTATCCCGGGCGGGGCAAAACCCATCGTCCTCGACGGCGGTTAGAGCACCTGGGGTAGCCGGGGGCCTGGCCGCGCATCCGGCAAGACAAAGGGAATAGAACGATGCAGGCTTTCGGCGGGGTTAAAACCCCGCCCTCCTAACCATTCATGAATAACCCAGTCTAAGTTCTCATCCGTGGGGATTGCTCGCAAAGCACACATGTGGTTAAATAACCCGCTGGCTACCGAAGGATGTATTACACAGGATGTAACACGCAATGGCCAGATCGGTAGTAAGGTAGCCACTCGCGGAGGCAAGGGTTTATGGCAGCCAGTTATGTGAACCTCAGCATTGATGGCCAGCTCGTCACCAATGTGATTCTAAAGGACATCTGCGTAACCCGGGAATTAAATCATCACGGGTGGTGCCAAATTTCCTGCCGGCATACCGAGGACCAGCGGTTGCCGGCGTTGGTTGGGGCTTTGGTTGAGGGCGCCACGGGCGATCAGGCGGCCATTACCGCCGAGCACTGGCTGGGCAAGCGCACGCAGATCCTTGCAGTTGACCAAGGTCTCGTAGAGCACACTCTCTTTGAAGGGTTTGTGCTGGAAGTGGATCTCGAGTACGAAATCTGGGGAAGTTTCGCCGTGACGCTGACGGCGGTTACCGAGTCTTTCAAAATGGACCAAACTCCCCGGCATAGCTATTACACCGCGAAGACGCTCGCGGACGTTGCGCAGCAGGTCGCCGCAAACTCCGGCCTTGACGTGAAGGTGAACTGCGCGCCGCGAAAGGCGCTGAATTATGCGCAGTGGGGAGAAACAGACTTCCAGTTTCTCCGGCGCATTGTAGATGACTACGGCGCCTGGATGCGGCCGACCGCGAATGGCCTGGAGATTTATGACGCCTTCCAACCCGGCGCCACGCTCCACTGGCGCGCGACGAGCGGCGACGATTCTCTACGCAGCTTCATCGTGAAGGGAAGGTTGGTGACGCCGTCGTTTAACGGAGCGCACTACAACTTCCACGAGATGCAGAGCCAGGTTTATAACCAGGTCAGCGGCGACACCCAGTTTTTCGACTCAGCCGGGTCCATGGTCGATGCCGTCAAGCTAGGCTCGAAGGACAACATGCCGCCGGGGTACGTTCACCAACGCGCGCGGGCCATGACCCTCGATGAATTTAATCAGCGCCTCAAGAAGGAGAGCGTCCGCTCGTTGGGCAGCAGCGTGAACGGCTACGGCGAGAGCCAGGACATGGAAATCCTGCCGGGAAATACCGTTAACATCGGGGGCAATCTGGATGCCCAGGGAGTTTATGGCGTCACTCATGTCACACACCATTGGGACGCGCAGCGCTACAGCAACAAATTCAAGTGCACGCCCTGGAAGAACTACACGGAACCGCAGCCACCCGAGATGCAATCGTGGCTGGGCGTTGTTCCGGCCAGGGTGGTGGAACATAATGATCCGAAAAAGATGGGGCGGATCAAGGTGCAGTATTTCTGGCAGGAGGGCGGGCCAGCGCACTGGGCCCGCATGATCACGCCGCACGCGGGCGCGAGCCGCGGCTTCATGTTCATGCCCGAGGTGGGTGACGAAGTGGCCGTGGCCTTTGAGGATGGTGACCTCGAGCGGCCATATATCCTAGGCTGCGTCTGGAACGGCGTCGACCAGGCGCCGCGCCAGGAATTCTGGGGCGATGACGTGGAGCCGAATGACGTGAAGCGCATCATGACCAAGAGCGGTAACCGCATCCAGTTGGTGGACAAACCCGGCAAGGAATCCATCGCCATGGCCACGCCAAAATATCTGAAGATTTCCATGATCGAAAATACGGATGAGACTAGCCGCTCGATGATCACCGTTCACTCGGAGAACGGCGACATTTTTCTGAGCGCGCCGAACGGTAGAATTCATCTGCGAGGGAAGTACATCTCCCGCGAGATCGGATAATTTTCGTAAGGGCGGGGGTGTCCGGATTAGTCGTAAACACGGACGGGTGTCGTAGGGGCGCTAACCCGTCGCGTGCAGGCATACCAGGAGGAAGTGACGATGGGTGCATTTAATGCTACCACTACAGTCCCGCTGCAGGTGCAGGATCCCTTGACGGACAAAACTCCGCCGCCACCGGCCTCTCTTTCTTATCAGCAAATCACCTCGACTACCGGTCTCGCCGGGACGAACGGCTCCCACGCCGATTTGGTGCACGGGAATCAATACCAGGCGATTGACAACAACCTCACCAGCACGATTGGTGGCAACCAGAACCATACCGTTTCAAACAACCAGACCACGCAAGTCGACGGGGACAAAACCAGTACGGTGGGAGGCAACTCGAACACGACGAACCAGTCCAACACCACGGAAACAACCGTGGGTGACTCCACGGAAATTCACGTTGGCAGCGCAATGATCACCTATACGAACGAGTGGAAGTCGAGCCTGTGGACGCTCGAAGTAGCTTTGGGGGAAAACGTTGCCTACGCTGAAGAGGTATATATTATTGGGCTCGAGCTCGGGATCATTGGCGTGGATATTACACTCACACCCCTGGAGGTCACCATTGCCTTGGCGGATATCACGCTTGGAATTGTCGAAGAGGGCGCATTTGCCTTCGGCGATGAGGCTAAAGCACTCAAGGCGAGCCTCAAGGTCATGGAGGACCACCTTCACATTGCGGAAGATAAGCTAACGGGGGCACGTAGTATTATTGGCGATGTCAATATCACTGGCGATTGCAACATCGAGGTGCTTACAGCAGTCGGCGTAGTTGTACCCGGATAGGCCGCGCCCGCGAGGCGGTGGCAAAAAACAATTCCATGCCCAGGTGGGGGTGCCGAAAGCAGTGCCCATACAAAACCCCGGTGAATGCCAGCAATTGCGAGGACGTTAGTTTATGCCAGACCTCAAGCCGCAAGAGCCTGACGCTTCGGCGCACGCCCGCCTGACGGCGCTGGCCACCAAGAGCGAATTACAACCGTGGGTCCGCGCCAAGCGGCAGGCCGGCTGCCTTCTTTATTGGCTGCCGGTCTCTGTCTTCCCGGCCCCGGCGGAACAACGAAAATGGATCCTCACCTTCATCCGGAACTTATCAAAACTCATCGCGCACAAGTTTGGCTTGCGGCCGGAGTTGTTTATCCGGCAAGACACGCTGACCCCTGTGCTTCGCGCTAAATTCCTGAATGCGTCCATGGAGCTCCAGCCCCGCGTAGGCTTCAGCCGCCGTCCAGGCGCTCTGCTGCCGCCGCTACCATCCGGAGATGAGCCAAAACCTAAGCAGCCCCGTCGTGCGCAATCGTCCTTTCCACGCTGCTACTGGATAAGGAGCAGAGCCATGGAGAAAAATCTTGAAGGCTTCTTTGGGTGCGGTGGAACCACGCTTATCTTCCTCAAGCCCGACCCCAAAACCCGTCCGCCGGAGATTCAAATCCCCAAGATGATGACCGATCATCCATTGGCCAAAGGCGTGGATCTCAAGGCCAAACTCGCGCAGATCTTTGTCTCCCTCGATAGCTTTTTGCCTAAAAGCAAGGAGGTATTTGGGAAGGGGTTGGAAAGTCACACGCTATTTCCGGCGCTCCCTTTTATTCTTCCACGGCTGAACTCATCGGATTTCTTCAGCCATAAGGAGGATGAGGTGGCCCAATGGTTCGACCTGTTTGACTTATACCTTACCGAGAGCTCAGACGACCGCGGGCTTCTATTGGCTTCAAGGCTCGATTTTGAGGGCTATCTTGTCGAGTTGCTCGAGCAAATGAGAGAAGACGGTTTTAATTATTCCGAGAGGTGAGAGGGTGACAACGTACGAGAACGCCAGAACCGCCGCCGGGTTTCTAAGGCCCATTTATTCCGATCCGCCGCTTGAGGCCTACTTATTGCCCGTCTCCGCCTTTCCCCCGCCTGAAGAGGAGCGGGAACCTCTGCGGGATTTCCTGGTAAAGTTTACTGGAAGTATTGCTCATGAGTGGGGATTAAGTGTTGAGCTCTTCCTCGAGTTCTGGCAGCTTAAGCAGGAAGGCGCCCGTATTTTGTCGGGACACGGACGGACGTGGAAGCCCATTACCGGCATGGGTGTGTGGCCCGGTCGGGAGCCACCCAAGCTGTGGACGTCGGAGGATTTCAAGAAAATCGAGCCGGGGCAGCTTCCGCCACCCGTCTCGTACACAGTCTTCCGGATCGGTGCCGACGCGAAGACGCGCATCGAGGTTCTCGAAACGATGGCTGGGTTAGGATCTACCATCCAGGTATTGGTAGCCGGCGATGCGGCCGCCTATCTAAAAGCCGCCACAAACCTTCTGCTCCCGCCTATTGAGGAAAACGCATTTCGTTTTGCATCTTTTTACGTCCCGTTAATGGAGTCGAAGTCCATTCAGGCCGCGGCGCCTGGCGCGTTGGACCAATGGATTTGCGGGGCCACGGTTTATGTTCGGGAGAGCGTCGAAGATTCTGGCATCCTTATCATCTCGCAGAAAGCCTTAGGTCCCGTTCTCGAAAATCTCGGAGCGCGATACGAACCCGCGCCCATCGCGCAGTGGCGACTGCCGGAATCGTGAAGCGCCTCTCGAAGCGCGCGAGCCGCGGCGCGCCCGGAGCGGCAGAACCTCCTCAGCGGCGTCCGAGTTTATGCAATGCGGATTCCCACTGCGGGGTTGAGAGGCGGAGGATCCAATATCTCAATGACGCTCGGCCAGGATTAAATCATGATCGCCTCTTCCGCGCTTCGCATTGCTAGCCAGACGGCCTCAAGGCTCGTCATCACCGATCCGCCTTACAGCCTGATCGGAACTATTTTCCTCGGGATAGGCGTTCTCACGATCCTCGTCATTCTTGCGGTTGCTTTCAAAGTTCACACAAAACAGATACTCATCCTGATCATGGGGCTGGCGGTCGGCCTGCCGTTTGTCCTGGTGGGAGTGTTCCTCTGCACCACGCGGAATCAGATGGATTTCTCGCACGATTCGAACCGGATCACGATCGAGAATCAATATTTTGCGGGGATGGTTTCGAGCCGTCAGGTGATTCCACTCGATTCCGTTCTGCGCGCCGTGATTGAAACGGGGCGAGGGGGAGCGCGAAGGCTGGTGCTGGTCACGCGCTCCGGCGATGCGATCCCTCTCACGAACTATACGGGCCAAGCCGGGTATTATCGCGCTCTGGACGCCATCAACCACTTTCTCGGGGCCGCGCCCCAGCCTGGCCAACCCGGAAGATAACATCGCGGTTTCCGTTAACAAAATTTCCGGCCGGGCGCCCATTTTGGTCCCGCCGCAGCAGTCTTTCGTGCTATCCTGACGTTGATTTTTAGCCGTTGGCAATACTGAGGATCCTGACTTGGGTTTCGATACGCCTCGCACCTTCTCGGCGCCCGCCCACCTCGAAAATCGCGCGGCGTTGTGTGCGCATGTCATTGCCTTGACGGATATTGGCCAGAAGCGTAAAAATAATGAAGATAACTATCTTGTGCTTCCGCTTGACGGCGAGGTGTTGCACGAGAGTCCGGACGGATTCACTTTTTCGCTGGGAGAGCCGGGCTTGGTCCTGGCGGTAGCGGATGGTATGGGAGGGCATCAGTCGGGCGAGGTGGCCAGCCGCCTTTGCGTAGATAATCTCGGGGAGAATTTGTTAGGGCGCTTGCCGGAAGATCGTGCCTCAAAAGATGCGGAGTCGGAATTGCGCGCCGCAGTCGAGGCAACGCATCAGCTGATCTACCGCTCCTCACAGGACGATCCAGCGCTGCAAGGAATGGGTTGCACCCTTACAGCGGCGCTACTTTGCCAGCGGCGCGCGCTGGTAGCGCAGGTGGGCGATTCACGCGCCTACCAGTTCCGCGAGGGAAGGCTATCGCTTCTCACGGACGACCAGACGGTGGGCAACCTTCTGCGCGGCGGCGATGAGGCCGCGTCCTTGGGCGACCGGGTGAACGACATCCTCACCCAGGCCATGGGCGCGCAGGAAAAGTTGAGCGTCGTCATGAGTACCGCCCGCCTCGAGCCTTATGATTCGCTGCTGATCTGCTGCGATGGTGTCTATAAAGTGGTGTCGGACGAAGAGACCGCTCAAATCCTGGCATGGGAGGCCCCGCTGCGCGCCAAGGCAGAAGCCTTCATCACACAGGCGAACGAGCGTGGCGGGCCGGATAACATCACGGTGGTGCTCGCGGAAATCCGGCCAAGGACGGAATAACTCCGGTGAGCCCGAAAGTTATTCAAAAATTCGGCAAATACGAGATTACTGGTGAGCTGGGCCAGGGCGGCATGGGCGTGGTCTATAAAGCCCGCGACCCGGTGATCGGCCGCATGGTAGCCCTCAAGACCCTCACCGCGGAGGTCCTCAACGATCCGGAGCTGCTCAAGCGTTTCTACCGGGAGGCGCAATCCGCCGGAAGCCTGCAACACCCCAATATCGTCACCATCTATGACATGGGCGAGTCGGAGGGGCGGCCGTACATCGCCATGGAGTACGTGGAGGGCGAAAGCCTGCAGAAGATCATCGCCCGGCAGCAGCCCTTGCCGTTGTCACTCAAACTCAAAATCATCTGCCAATTCTGCCAGGGCCTCGACCACGCTCACAAGCACGGAGTGATCCACCGCGACATCAAGCCCGGCAATATCCTGCTGCGGAATGATGGAACGGTGAAGGTGGTCGATTTCGGCATCGCTCACCTGGATTCCACCACGCTCACGAAGACCGGCGTCTTCATGGGCACGGTCCACTATTCATCGCCCGAGCAGCTCAATGACGGACGCGTGGATGTGCGGAGCGACCTGTGGTCGGTGGCCGTGGTCATGTATGAGTTCCTCTCCGGACGCCGCCCCTTCGACGGCGCGAACTTCGCCGCGCTCATCTCCAGAATTCTGAATACGGCTCCCGAGCCGCTGGACAAGTACCTGCCGAACGCCCCACCCGCTCTCGCCCCGCTCATCTCGCGCTGCCTCGAAAAGGATCCGCAAAAACGCCCGTGCAGCCTCGATGAAGTGCTGCTTGAGCTTGCTCCGATGGAGCAGGCGCTGCGGCAATCTACCATCACCGAGCTCGTGACACAAGCGCAGGAACTCCGCCGCAGCGGTGAATTAACCCAGGCGCAAGAAAAAATCCGCACGGTGCTCCTACTCGACAATTCTTATGCCGAAGCCAAAGCGCTGATGACGGGGATCACCAGCGAAATTCAGCGAGTCGAATCATCGTCAAGGCTTTTGCAACTCGTGAACGAAGGTGATCGATTGCTCAGCCGGGGCGAGTGCGTCGAAGCCTTGAAGTCTCTTGAAGAGGTGCTGAGGATAGATTCTGGCAACGCGCGCGCCGCCGAACTCCGCGAGAGCGCGCGGCGCGAACAGCAGCGGCAGCAGGAAGCTCGCGACGCCTTCGCCATCGCTCACAGGGCGTTCAAGCAGGGTGACCTGACGAGCGCCGAGACCGAGCTCCGCAAGGCGATTGAGCTTGATCCCCGCAACACCCGCGCGAGCAGCCTGCTGGAGATTATCCACGAGGACCGTGAGACGCGAGCGAAGAGCTTCGACCTGAAAGAAGCCCTGTGGGACGCCGAGAACCAGCTTGGCGAAGGAAACATCGAAGAGGCCCTGAGACGGCTTACTCGACTCAGCGCGGAACATCCGGAAAACAAGGAAGCCCTCGCGCTTCTCGATAATGCCAAGCGGCGGTCGGCCGAAAAGGCCGCCGCCGATGCGGCCCGCGAGCGCCAGGAGTGGCTTGACGAACAGTTGAAAGCGGCCAACCGGGCCCTCGAAACCAAAGACCTTGACGAGGCCACGCGCGTGCTCGCCGGCGTGCGCAATGAGTTCCCCCAGGAAAAGCGTATCGACCAATTATTAGATCGCGCTGAACGCGAGATGAGGGCACGTGCGGCCGCGCCCCGCGGTGCCCCGCTGGTCTCCGTATCGCCGGCTGCCGCGCGGACGCCGGAAAAGGGCCGCAAGCCGGTGGTGATCGCCGCAGCCGTGGCGGCCGCGATCATCGCCGCCGTCATCATCACCTATACCCAGCTGGGCCGTCACGCCCAGCCAGCCGCCCCCAGCGCGCAACAGGTGCAAATCGAACGCGAAGCGCAGCAGCTCCAGCAGCAAGGTAAGCCGGATGAGGCCCTGGCGCTGTGGAGCGCCCTCGCGGCCCAACCCGGTCGGCTGCAGTCCGAGGCCGCCCAGCAGATCGACCTGATTGAGAAGGGATCGCAGCAGGAGAAGGATCTCTTTTCCCAGGCGCAAGCAGCGCAGACGGAGAAAAATTGGAACGGCGCCATTGCCCTCTATCAAAGGGTCGCGGCGCTCAACGGCAATATGAAGGGCCAGGCACTTCAGGCGATCGCCAATGTGAAAGCGCTTCAATCGGGCCAGGACCTTTCGGCCATGGAGCGCACCAAATTCAGCCAGGCGCAGTCGGCCCTCCGCCGCCAGGATTTCACGCGCGCTCGCGACCTCTTCCAGCAAGTGGTCAACCTGAACGCTCCAGGGTCTGCGCTGCTGCCTGAAGCACGTCAGGAGCTCGCCTCGCTCAGCTCGCGTCTTCAGGAGCAGCAGGACTTCAACGCGGCGGTCACATTACAAAACGGCGGCCAGCTCGCGCAAGCGCAAGCGAAGTTCCAGGCGGTGGTGAATCAGAACGGCCCGCTATCGGGCCAGGCGCAAGCCCGCCTGCAGCAGATCACCCAGACCCTTACGGCCCAGGAAAAACAAAAGGCTCAATCACAGGCGCTGCAGGCGAATATCACAAAGTTCAAGAACCTCGAAGCGCAGGGAGAGTACAGCCAGGCGCGCACGCTTCTGGCCGTGATCGGGCAGCAGGGTGGCAGCGCGGGCGCGCTGGGAACCGAATTGAACGAACGTGAGGCAGCCGCGCTGCAAACCCTAACCGGCCAGTACGATCAGGCCGTCGCTGCGAAAGACACGCAACAACTCGAACGCCTGGCTCCTGAATTCCGCGCTCTGGCGGCCGAAGGAGGTTCCGGCGGCAGCGCAGCGGGCGCATTCGCAAGCACCCGCATTCCTGCCGCGCTTAAACAAATCGCCGCCAGCGAAAAGCCCGCAGCCGCGCCGGCCGCACCGCCAGCCCCTGCCCGCGCACCCGAAGTGAGTGTTCTGACCTCCGGCAACTACCAGCCTTGGAGAGGACCCGTCAGACGCGGCCAACTCCTACCCGAGTACAACATTGAGGGCGGCCTCACGGCTGTCAGTCTAGCCCTGCCTCACTTTCAGGGTGCGCCGCCAGGGAGCATCGCCAGTATCAAAATCAATATCGATGAGGCGGGGGATGTGACACCGGACCACGTCATCAATGACACGAGCGGCCAAGGAC
>JBOGJT010000145.1:0-3725 GCA_050745065.1 Terriglobia bacterium | reverse complement strand
GCCGAGAGGAGAGAGAGAAAGACCGGCGGCAGGGACGCCGCCGCTACAGCGCATTGTCCAGTGGTCCTACGCAATTTTCCTGCCGCCCGACGGCGCTTGGCGGTGTGCCAGGCTCGGGGCTAACTCCTGGTAGAGCATCCGCGCAATGCCCAAGCCTCCAGCGTTCGCCACGCCCGTCGCGGCCGCCTGAATGCCGAAGCCCTGCATTGTGTCCGCGCCAGGGTCAGCGCCTTCGCCAGACCCCACGCCTGTCAGGTTCGTGCCCTGCTCCATTTCGCTCCACAGATTCGAGATGAGGATCGCCTCGAACTGTTGGCATTCCTTAAATAGTTTGCGGGTTTGAGGGCTGGTGTTCGGATTGGGCGCCGGAGGGGTTGCGCTGCGCACGGCGTACAGGTCCCGAAGTCCAGCGGCTGGAAGGGCGGGCGATGCCACTAGATAACCTCCAAGGTCGATTGCAGGCAGCCATCTGCTTTCATTGCCTGAACGATGGCGATGATGTCGCGCGCTGTCGATCCGATCCCCTGCAAGCCATTCACCAGGTCTTGCACGGTCGCGCCCTGGTGAAGCTGAATTTGGCGCGCATTTTGCTCCTGAGCGTGAACCGTCGTCTGAGGCACCACCACCGTAGATCCCGTATTTGAAAATGGCGTGGGCTGCGACACTTGATACTGGGTCGTAATCTGAATGGCCAGATTGCCGTGAAAGATCGAGCAGGCGCCCAGGTTCACATTGCCGCCCATCACCACGGTTCCGGTCCTCTCATCCAGAACAACCTTGGCCTTTTGATGAACCTCAACGGGAATCGCCTCGAGCCGGGCGAGCAGCCGGGGAACCGCTCCTACGCCCCCAGGTGGAAGTTGAATCTGGATGCGGCGGCTATCGATCGCCACGGCCATGGGCGTGCCGAAGGTTTGATTGATGGCTCCGGCTACATTCTCGGCGGTGAGGAAATCCGCGTCGTGCAGCAGCAATGAGAGATTTTTGAGCTGACTCAAATTGATCGCGAGGCCGCGCTCGATGACGCCTCCATCCGGCACACGGCCCGCGGTGGGGTGGTTCACGGTCACGATATTTCCGGCGGCTCCCGCCGTGTATCCGCCCAGCACGATTGAGCCTTGCGCCACCGCGTATACTTCGCCGTCGGGCCCATAAAGCGGCGTCATCAGCAGCTCGCCCCCTTGCAGGCTTCGTGCATCTCCCGCTGAGGCAACGTTAACGTCAATTCTCGTTCCAGGATCAGCGAACGGCGGCAGCGAAGCGGTCACGAAAACAGCCGCCACGTTGCGCGTGATTACGGACTTGGCAGGCGCCTGCACGCCCATTTTCTGCAGGATGTCGATGAGTGTCTGGACGGGAAAAAGATCCTGCTGGCCGTCGCCGGTGCCGGCAAGACCCACGACCAGGCCGTATCCCATGATGTAGTTGTCGCGCACACCCGCCACGCTGGTGATGTCTCCGATTTTCACCTTACTGGGCTGCGTGTACGACGCCGGCTCAACCGGTACGGGCACGGGTTGCGCCTGGGCCGCTTGCGCCGCCGCTGGCATGCCCGCAAGCGCCAATGCCATAGCGGCCGAGGTCATCGCGAAAAACCATTTTTGTGCTTGCATAATTCCTCAGAACCCTACAACTCTCAGGATGGCCCTCACCACAACGTTTGGCGGCCGGGTGTTATCGGAAATGACCCCCTTGCCCGTGACCTGGACGCTCAGATCCGCGAGCGAGGTTGACGGAATGGAATTGTCCGGACCGATGTCCGACGGCCGCGCGACGCCGCGCAGGATAACCTGCTGCTGTTGGTTATCGACCTCGACCGTCCGCGTAGCCTGCACCACCAGATAATTATTGGGCAGAACGCCCACCACGGATGCGGCAAGCGCGGTGCTCAGCAGGGAGGAGCTTTGCGTCTGCGCCTGGCCGTTCAGGGATTTGGTTGAGTTGGGGGAGAAGATGTTCTGCAACCCGGCGGTGGGGCCAATTTGCCCAAAAAGCGCGCTGATGCCGGAGCTGGCGCTGAAGCTGCGGCCCGCCTTCACGTCTCCCGAGGTCTGTGACGTGGTTTGCTCGATGATGTTGATGGTCAGAATGTCACCCAGGCGAAATGCTTTGTCGTCGCGCGGAAGCTGCGCCAGAGGGCCGTTTGAATTCCATATGCTTCCCGTCGTGGGCGCCGGGTTTGACACGCCTTCCTGCGCTTGCCGGATATATTCGCTGAGGCTCTGCTGAAACGTGACCGGCGCCGGCTTATTTTTTTTCTTCCGGGCGTAAGAAGTTCCCGGCGCAAAAACGATCAGAATGATCCACGACGCGACGAGCCATCTTAAAGAGGTGTTGGGTAGATTCACGTTGTCCTCACTCACCCGGCTTGTGCTCACCGGCCGCAGGGTTGAAACCCTGCCCGACTCTGTAGCGGCGGCCTCTGGCCGCCGTCATTCCGGCGCTCAGAAGCTGTGAAAAAATCGGCCAGCGATATCATTCCGAGCAAGGCGAGGAATCTCGCCTTTTTGTTTCCAACAAAAAGCAGATGCTTCGCTACGCTCAGCATGACAGATTCATTTTTTTTCACACCTTCTCAGAGAGCGCCGCTACAGCAAATACCCGTCGCTGACTTATGGCGCTCCGCATGGCTTGGCCGATCGAACGCGGCGCAAACGCATTAACCGGCGTACCAGCCGTCATTTGTGAGACCCATCACAACGCCTTCACCAGGCGGTCCCGCCCATCGACGCGGGCTTCCACCACCTGCTTGGATTCCGTATTTCGCACGCGGATTTCCTGGCCCAGCACGCCTTGCTCGAGCGGGGTCACGATGGTCTTGATGTTGAATCCTTTGCCCCGAACGATCAGCGTGGCGAGCGCTCCGGCCTCCACGAGCACCGGCCTTTCGAACTCGTCGCGCTCAACGGGTTCGCCCGGTCGCACCAGGCCGCGGGCCTCGAGTCCCGAAAGGGCCTTCGCCGTCGTTTTTGGGCCGGAAAGTTTGCGATCTTGCGGACGAAGCTCAACGCTGAAATCGGTCGCGGAAGCAATATCGCCCGATGCGAGCACGTGCCGCGCCACAAGCGTGGGCAGCTTGATCGTTCGCGGCACAAAGACTGTGAAGGGAAGGTTGCCGGGTTCCTTGGAAGTCCAAAGCCGGAAGGCGGTGGTGTGACGTGCGGGGTCAGCGGAGATGCGTATGACCTCGAGGCCCGGATGGTCTTTGGTTGTATAGGCCGGGGCCGCCAACTCGACGCTGCCCAGGCCTGGACCTTCTTCGAGTCCCTGGGTTCCCAGTGCGCGGCGAATCGCGAGAATAACTTCGTCTTTGGTGATCGTGCGGTAAAAGCGCCGGACCACAATCTGGCGGGGCAGGCTCAGTTGCGCCAGAATTGACGCGTGATCTTTCAGCAAAAATTGAAGCTGCTGGCGGTAAATGATCCGCGCGATCGCGGGCTGGGGTGCGCTGCCAAGGGAAATGCCGCCCGCCTCCACGCGTAGTTTGGGCGGCGCGGCGGGCGGCAGAAGATCCGCCAGGGTGAGCGTCCCGGTACGAACTAGAACGTGGGCAGGCAGTGGGACGCGCTCGACATCTCCTGCAGCCGCTTCCGTGCGCGGCAGCGGAAGAGCGAAAATCGCCAGGAGAAACGCGAGCGCCGGAGCTGTGAACTTGAATCGCATCGCTCTTGTAGCGGCGGCCTCTGGCCGCCGGTCTTTTCTATTTAATAGCCGGCGGCCAGAGG
>JBOGJT010000144.1:0-7815 GCA_050745065.1 Terriglobia bacterium | reverse complement strand
GCACTACGGGCGCGGCTGACGTTACCTGAACCGATTGCACGCTCGCGCCGAGCCGAAGCTGCAGATGGAGGTCTACGCTGTGACCGGTGAGCAGTTGTAATCCCGAACGGACCAGGGTTTCAAAGCCCGGCTTGGAAACGGTGACTTGATAGGCGCCAATCGGCAAGACAGGAAACCGGAAGAGTCCCTCGCCGTTCGTTGCAGTCGTGTAAACCAAGCCCGTTTGGGTGTTCCGGCAGACCACTTTCGCCTGGGTCACCACAGCGCCGCTCGGGTCCACCACCGTGCCCGTCAGCAGCGCGGTTGATTGCGCCCGCGAAGACGCCGTCAGAAGAATCATCACCAAAGCAGCTGCCAAAACCACCGCGAATACCCGTACACAATTTCGCCTCGATTCGTCGTTGCCGCCCATCGTGCCTCCTCCTCGAAAGTGCATTATTCAATCTCTATTTCCCGGCGATTGCCAACCGCCGGGCGTGACAAGGGATGAACTAATCGACCGGCGACGTCATTCCGAGCAACGCGAGAAATCTCACGCCTTAATTTCCAACAAAACGCAGATGCTTCGCGGAGTTTATCTTGAGCGTAGTTCGGAGATTCTTCGCTTCGCTCAGAATGACGAACGAAGGGCTGAGCACGGCAAATTCGATCAAGTTCACGGCTTCTGTCCGGAAAATGGGAAAAGGTAACTCTGAAAACCGCTGACTTACGACGTCCTTCGTAGGGGCGCCACTGACGCGAAGCACTGCTTCCCCTGCGCCCTCGGACGGTGGGCGCGGCAAGCAGCGCCCCTACACCTTATTTTCATGCAGAGCGACGCGCCGGAGGCTCATGGCGTCTTCGCTCAGGACCGCCCTCGGATCCTCAGGATGTGATGCTTTGGAGGTTTTTCAGCAACCCGCTCGGCGCAGCGGCGCTTGCTGAGCGCGAGTCCGCCTCTGCGCGGCTTAATTTGATTTTCGGGCAAAATATCTCAGCGCAGACCGGACATCGTCGCTGAGATCAAGAAATTCAATCCCGATACCTTCGCCGTCCAACGCGTACACCACGCGGCAGCGGCATGCAATCGGAAGCTCCGCGGGTGCAAGATGGAATTCGACCGAACCCTCCGTTTGCGCGGTCACTCCCGCAGCAGGCTCCGCGCCCAAGCCCGTCTCACTCACATCTCGCGCGGTCAAAATGTAATCCCGCCCGGCGCAGTGGAATACGGCTTCGTCTTCCAGACCGGCGCGCGGCGCAGAACGACGCTCGTTTTCGCTCCAGCGCAGATATAGCTGTTTTCCCGGCATCCTATCGTGGCTTTTCCGCCTCCGGGTTGGGAAGCGTCTTACCGCTGATCTCCTGCTCGAGCGCATCCCGCACGGCGCGGTGCAGGCTCGCGGCGGCGGAAAATTCTGATTCAGCCTGGTGCTTACGCCCGAGCGCCAGCAGAACCTGCCCCCGGAGGTAATGCACGCTTGCGCTCTTCGGGTCGAGGCGCCCGGCATGGGCGAGCGCGCCCAGAGCACTAGAGTATTGTTTCTCTTTCAGCGCGATCTTAGCAAGCCCGTAATAGGAGCTTGCAAGGCCGGGGTTCAGCCGCAAGGCTTCCCGGTAATGGCGCGCCGCTTCGCCGTCTTGCTGCAAATAGGCACAGACTGCGCCGAGCTCGTCAGAAGTGTAGGCCACGCCCGGATCCAGCGCGAGGTCCTTGAGAAACTCGGATTTCGCGCGGATGAAATCATTCCGCCGCCGGTATGCGATGCCCAGATAAAAGTGAACAAACGGCAGTTTCGGGTCCGCGCGGGCTGCGGCCTCGAGATCGCGCAGCGCATCATCGTTATCCTTCCGTGCGAGATCCGCCTTTCCGGTCAGGAGGTGCATTTCCGGCGAGCCTGCCCCCACCTCGAGCAGGCGCGCCGCCGCTTGCTCCTCCAAGGCGCGCTGGCCCGTCTCGTCTGCCGCCACGCTCATCACGTAGAGATATCCCATATTTGCCGATTCCGCGGGCCAGAGGGGCTTGAGCTGGGACAAGGCGTCATCGTACCGGCCGGTGTAGAAATAGCACAGCCCGAGAAGATAGCGAGGCTGCGCCGGCTGCGGATCGTCTTTCACCACAGATTCGAGCGCTGGAATGGCACGGCGGTAACGGCCCTCCTGGTAATAGACCAAGCCGATATTGAGCCGGATGCCGGTGACCTCCGGCGCCAACTGCCGCGCCCGCCTGAGGTTTCGAAGCGCTTCCTCCCATTGCTTTTTCCGCATGGCCACCACCCCCAGGTTGGCATAGGCGCCCGGGTTTTGCGGGTCAAGCTTCAAGACCTGCCGGAAGGCACGCCCGGCTTCAGTCAGGTCGCCCCGCTGAAGGGCCTGCTGGCCGTCGATAAAAAGCTGCTGCAGGTTTTGTGGGCGCGGCGGCGCACTCTGAGCGCCTGATGCGATGCGCGGCGCAGCTGATAGCAGGACGGCCGCCAGCGCGGCGAGCGCAAAGTAAAAACTTGAAAAACGCACGCCGCCAAGATAGAGGGTCATAGCGAGCCTCCACACTGCGACGCCGAAAACCCCGCAAAAGCAGAGTTACTCGGGTGGAATGAGTCCGAGGACGGGACGGGAAAAGTGCGATCGCCCGGAGGAGGAGGCGTGGCCGTAGGCGTTGACCGGAGAAGGAAGGATCTTAGCATCTGCAACATTCAGGGCGAGCCAGACTGCGCCCACCAACTGCGCCTCGCGCCCCAGGCTGCTCACGGCCAGCTTCGGCCGCGAAAGCTCATTGAGTTCGAGGATCCGTCCCGTGGCCTCGTAGAGCGCCGGGTGTGTGCCGATCCGGCCGCCCAGCACGACCAGGGAAGAATTCAGGATAACGCAGACGTTGGTGATCGCGTCCGCCAGAATGCGCGCGGTCTGTTGCAGCACCTCGCGCGCGGGCGTCCCGCCGCGCCCCGCCAGGTTGAAAATTTCCGCCGCTTCGAGCCGCTTTACACCCTTCGCGCCGCCTGCTTTGCCCTCGTCGCAAAGGCTAAGCCAGAATTGCTCGATCCCTTTGCTTCCGATCACGCTTTCGAGCGGGCCGCGGCGGCGAAGCGCGAGCGGCGTTTCTTCGGTGCCCGGCACGTAGAGGTAGGCGATTTCTCCCGCTGTCCATTCGCACCCATGGTAGAGCTGGCCGTTCACAAAGATGCCGGCCCCAACCCCGGTGCCGATACTCAAGAACACGAAGTCTTTGACGCCGCGCGCGATGCCGCACCAGCTTTCGCCGAGCGCAGCCAAGTTCACGTCGTTCTCAACCGCGCTGGTCACGCGGGTCTTCTGCTCGAGAATCTTACGCAGCGGAACGGTATCCCAGCGCGGCGTAAAATTGGGAACCGAAACCACGACTCCGGCGAGGGGATCCGTGATGCCGGGAATCCCCGCGGCAATGGCCAGAATTTTGCTTCTGGGCACGCCGTGCCGGCGCTCAAGCTCACCGATGCCCGTGGTGATGCAGGCGGCGGCGTGCTCAGGGGAAAGCCGTGGCGGATTATCCGCCACCCAGCGTTCGAGGATCTTTCCTCGAAGGTCGGCCAGCGCCACGCGGATGACGGACCGTCCGATATCCACTCCGAAGACGTAGCCGAGGCCCTGATTGAATCGAAGCAGGCTGGGCCGCCGCCCGCCGTTCGAGCGGCCCGGCCCCATCGCCTCCACCAGTTCATGCTTTTGCAGAAAGCGGATGCCGCTTGATACGGTGGGCGCGCTCAGCCCCGAGCGCCGGACCAGGTCCGCCCGCGAACACGGTCCGTGCAGGCCCAGTAGTCGGAGGAGCTGGCGCGCGTTCACCTCGCGCAACAACTCCGGGCGTCCGGGCGCGATTTCCGATTCCACCTGCGCGTGTCTCTCCAGGCTCTCGATATGTTTCATGGAAGCGCCGCGGGACGCTGGGAAATCCCGCGCGAAGCTGAAGTGGCCCTCCGTAATTGCCGGAGAACCGAGGGTCACGGGTCGCCGCTACAACGCGGGCTGTCACGATAATGAGTAATCCTCGATAGGTCTGCATCATAACATGTTTAGACTGTGACGAATGCATTTCTTAACCTTCCTTAGTAATGCCGTCTCGGGTGGCCCGATGTAGTGGCGGCCGAATAATCGTTGACAACGGTATTCGTCGTTCCAGTAGAATGATTTGAATCATGATCCGGCGCCTTTTCACATCCATAGTCTCCGCCTTTCTCGTTTGTAGCGTGCTTCCCCCGGTCTCACTGGCGCAACACGGAGGCCATGCTTCGATGGCAGGCACTCTCCTTGATGCAGAGGAGAAGCCCGTTTCCGCAGCGGTGATCACGTTACGCAATGCGGCTTCGGGGCAACGCTTCACATTTGCAACGACGCGGACCGGGGCATTCCAGGTTACCCACATTCTTCCGGGAGAATATACCCTTACTGTGGAGTCGAACGGGCGAGCGTTTAAGGGATCAACGGCGATCCGGGCAAAATCTGGCAATAATCTCCGCCTGAAGGTGCGCATCACACGCAGCGGCGGCCTTCAGGTTGAGCCGTGGGATCGAGGTCCGGATGCGACCCAAGCCGGCGAGGCCGGCAGGGCCACAGATGACCATGTGCAGCCGGGACGTTCGAGCGGGGGCGAGAACCTGAGCGGGAAGGAAGTCTCGAAGCTCCCGCTGAACGGGCGGGATTTCGGCCAGCTCCTGCTGCTCGCCGCCGGCACGATGACGGATACCAACGGCGCGTCAAACTTTACCCAGCAATACGCGGTGAACGGCCAGCGCGGCACGACGGCGGTATTTGCCATGGACGGGATCGACGTGACGGACCCGGAGCAAGGCGGTGCGACGTTCGACAATTTCAATATCGACGCGATTCAGGAGATCAAATCGAGCTCGGGGGTAATGCCGGCGGCGATCGGAGAAGGCGCGGCATCGTTCACGAATGTGATCACAAAAGCGGGCACGTTCCAGGTGCACGGTGATGTATTCGAGTTCTTCCGCAATTCGAGCCTGGACGCGCGAAATTTTTTTGACCGCACCAGCCCCATCAATCCCGGACGTCTTCCGCACTTCGAGCGCAACCAGTTTGGTTTTACAAACGGCGGCCCGGTAGTGCTGCCGGGAATTTATAACGGTCGCAACCGCACCTATTACTTTGGCGAGTATCAAGGCTTCCGGCAAATTCTCGGCACGACCCAAGTGCTCTCCGTGCCTACCGCGGCGGAGCGGCTTGGCGTGGATACCACGGCCTTTCCCGGGGATACGCTCACGACGCCGGTCAGTCCGTTGATGGCGCCCGTCCTCGCGCGTTATCCATCGCCGAACGATCCCGCGGGACCTTATGGCGCGCGGACGTTTGCCACCTCAGCCGCAGTAACGACCAATAGCGATCAGTTTTCCCTGCGCATCGACCACCGGATTTCGGACAAGGCAACGTTATTTTCGCGCTTCACCTTTGATAACATCACCGGCCCGACCACGAATCCCAGCCAGCTTGCGATTGACCCCAGCTTTGCCGTCCGCTTTTTCGAGCACGAGCGAAATTTTGGGCTCTCGTACACACGAACGATTTCTCCGCACCTCACGTCGGAGTCTTCATTCGGATTCATCCGGGCGACGCCGCTGTTTCCCGCCATCAACCAAACGCAGCCGGGGCTGATGTTTGGCGATGGGCTTTATGAGCCATTCAACTCAGCTTCCGGGACGCTCACCGGGTCGTACGGCAATCTATTTCAGTTCCGCAAAACGTGGACGTACGTTCACGGAAAGCACGCGTTCGAGTGGGGCGGCGAAGCGCGGTTGAACCGGGACACGACGGTTTTCGGGACAACGCCCAATGGGCAATATACGTTTGGCGGAGGGACGGCGTACTCGCCCGTGGACATCGTCTCGGCGAGCGGCAAGCACGATATTCAGGCGGGTGCTCCGCTGCCGGATGCACTCACCGGCTTCCTTACGGCCACCCCGTATAGCTATATTGCGACAGTGGCGTATCCGCTATTTCCGCAAGGGGACAAGATCGGCGACAGCGCCGTTCGCCGGGACGAATACAATCTTTATTTTCAGGACGCCTGGCGCGTGAGGCCCGGGTTCACGCTGAATTATGGCTTGCGCTACGAAGTGGGAACACCCATCCGCGAGAAGAATCATCAGACCTCCGGTGCGGTCTTCATTGGAGCAAATGGGAAGCTCGCGCCGGCGTGGGAGCCCGGGGTAACGGAGGAGATGCTCTTTAATCCCCGGCCTCCGTACAGTTATGGGATCGACTGGGGTGGATGGGGGCCGCGGCTGAGTTTGGACTGGCGCGTCACAAAGCAAACGATCTTCAATGCCGGCGGCGCCATCACCACCATTCTTCCCGATCTCTATCAAGATGATTATGTGACCGGCGGTTTCCCCATCGTGATCAGCACAAACCTCACGGCCTCGCCGGGGGCGCCCGTTCCCTTCGTGGATGCCAGGCAGACCGCGCAGTTGCCCACGATTTACACGCCGCAGGGAGCGCCGGTGTTTGCCTCGGGCAATACCAAGGACGTGCCCCCCAACACGGTGATGGACGTTGAGCGCTTTGAACAGAACTTGGCGGCCCAAACGCCGGGCGGCGCGGTTCAACCGGTTTCGGTCTATGCGATGTCACAAAATTTCAAAAACGGTTACATCGCAACTTACACGGCGGGCGTGGAGCGCCACTTCCACGACGTCGCCCTCGACGCGGCGTATGTGGCGACAGTGGGCGTGGGCCTCGCGAGCCAGGTCTTTCCCAACAGTTATCTGGGCGCGAGCCCCGCTTTCGCTCCCTTCACGTTGTTCAATAGCGCCGGGCAGGCGGTGGGCGGCTTTGGCCCGGATAATGTCATGTCCAACCGTTCACACTCCGATTACAATGCGCTGCAAACTTCCGCCACCAAGACCTCGGTGCGATGGGGCTTGGGCTTTCAACTGAGCTACACGTATAGCAAAGCGATAGACGACGCCAGCGCGATTTACGCCACCAATGCTCAGGGAACAATTCTGCAGGCTCCACCGCAGAATCCGTGGGACCCCGGCGCAGAAAAAGGCCCCGCAACCTTTGATCTGACCCACGTCCTGACCTTCAGCGTCATTCAAAATCTCGGTCTGGATCGCGTGAGCTTCCTGCGACAGCGTCTGGGACAAAAGCTGACTTCGGGCTGGGAATTTCTGAACATTTCCACGCTCACAAGCGGCCCTCCCTTTTCGGTTTTTTCCGGAATTCAGCAGACCGGAGCGGGATCATCGGGCGCTGACCGTCCCGATCAAACCGGCGTGCCTGCGCTTTCGACTTCCGGAGTGGTCAAAGAGAATTACTTTGGTCGTGGGGCGCTCAACGCAACGCTCTTTCATATTCCCATCAACGTTCCCGGAGGCACCGGCCCGAATCAGGGCCGCTTTGGAACGCTCGGGCGGGACACCTTCCGCGGCCCCGGATATCGCGAGTTTGACGTCGCCCTGATCAAGGACACGCGGTTGGGCCGTCGCTCCGGCGCGGAAGCCGTGACGCTGGAATTCCGCTCCGAATTCTTCAACGTCGTCAACGTCGCTAATTTTGGGTTGCCGGCGAATGTGGTCGAAGGCTCGGGCTTCGGCGAGATCAACCATACCGCCGGATCGTCGCGCCAATTGCAGTTTTCGCTGAAAGTGATCTATTAGCGCCGTGTAACGGCAATGAGTCACCTAACTCGGTGCACTGATGCCATGCAGCCCTGAGCAGTTGCCGGTGTCACCCCCGCGAAGGCGGGGGTCCATCTGATTCCCGCGTTCGCGGGAATGACGGTAGCCCAACGTTTGATGCTTCGGGTGGTCCGGGCGAGTCGGGAGATGACAGACTGAGCGAAGC
>JBOGJT010000143.1:0-1728 GCA_050745065.1 Terriglobia bacterium | reverse complement strand
ACGGCAGTTCGCGGCGGCCCGGATCTGATCCCTTCCACGCGGCCAGTGCGATCACCTGGTCCCGCGTCACCAGCCGGCCGTCACTGTTGCGCAACAACGACTCGAGAAGCACCTTAATGGAGAAAGGTAGGCGCGAGACGGCGCCAACGCCCGCCCGCTCCAGCCGGTCCAAACGATAGATCGTGCCCTGCGTTCCTGCCGCCTGCAACGTTGCGCGCGCGGAAAAATAATCGGTGTTAGTCATCAGGCCCACCTGTTTTGAGGGTATTTCCGGACAAAAACCAACACACGCCCGTATATTCAAAATAACACGGATTCACCCGCTGCTCGCCCGATGGCAGTGTATGAAGTGGAATCTTGCCTGTTGATTTGCAGAGCGCGCCGCGGCCGCAACCGGGCTTAGATTCTTCGTTTTGCGGCGCTGCGCATAGGGGGAATTACATATTCTGGTGACACCAAATGTTGTAGCCCGTGTTTGGTGCGACGGAACGGAAAAGATGAGCGGAAGGCGCTCGGCGGGCGTTTGGGACTGGATACGCGGCAAAAAAGCTGCGGGACCGGAGGGGATGCCGGCCCCGCAGTGAAGAGGCACTACTCCTGGGCAAAATCCTGAGTGACGTAAATCATTCCGTCGGCGCCGCGGACGATGCCAACGCCAATCGCGTTGAACTTTGGGTTCAAAATGTTGCCGCGATGGTTTGGCACAAAGCGTGGCTCGTTCATAAATGCGGCTTCCGCGCGATCTACGGTAAAGTTCTTGGCGATATTTTCGCCGATCGACCGCCACTGAACGCCATGCCGGGTAATCCGTTCGACAGGCGAGTCGCCGTTCGGAGTGTAGTGGCTAAAGTAGTGATGCTGGGCCATGTCCTCAGAGTGCGCGAGCGCGGCCTCCGCAAGGCGCGGATCCCACTTCAAGGGACGGGCGCGGCCTCCTGTCTCCTGGCTGTGGGCGGGGTTCAGCCGGTCCGCGTCAACCAGTTCGACCATTTGCCGGGCGAGCGCGTTGATCCCATCGCACGTCAAATTTTCCTGGCACACCCGATTTTGAATTGACGGAAGTTGAGGAATGGAGGCCATCGACACGAGGGCCGCTGCGGGCGCCCCACTCATGCCACCCCTTGGCTTCGGCGCTGCCGTCAGCGAGGCGCCCAGGCCAAGTACGATCGCGACAAGAGCGACGAAGCTGGGCAATTTGAATGGGCAGTTCTTAGTCATATTCTCCTCCGCGCTCCTCAAATGGGTTTCCGCTTTGTCTGCTTGCGCGGCTATAGAATGCACGCAGGATGCCAGCCTTTCCGGGAGACCCGGAAACGCTGCGTGACGGCGCACGACCCGGAAAACTGACGGACGATTGTGTGGCATCGCAGGCGTTTTCCTGCAAGTCTTCCCTTCCCCAGCGAGCGAATAGCGCGTGATGAAAAGCGTGCGATGCGGCGCCGTAATCGGCTACTGAACAAACAGATAGGGCCTGCGCGGGTGATGAGCGGGGCGGACGGGTGTATTGCGAGGCGAACGAGCTTAGACGGGCCTAATGACGAGGTTTGGCGGCGTGAATTCGAGTGACGTGGCGCGATAAAAATCGCGTGCCATGGCTGCGCCGGGCGCACATCGTGCCGGAACCTCGTTCCAAATCGGGAATTATCGTTTCAAGTTGGAACTTATTACCGGATGAAACGAGGCTTCAAATGCGTTCGCGGCTAAATGTTGTTGCATACGCCGTTATAT
>JBOGJT010000142.1:0-6851 GCA_050745065.1 Terriglobia bacterium | reverse complement strand
GTAGCGAGCCCTATCACGTGGCAGTTCGAGATATTATCCGCTCAGGGCGGATCGGCAAAATCGTGAAAATCGAGCAGGAATGGGACTGTAACCAAGAGCGGTGGCGGTACCGGAAGGACGATGCGGGCGTTCCACCTCGGACGTTAATGGGTAAAAACATGGAGTGGAAAAAATGGCTCGATGACCATCCTTCGAGCCTCCGCGAGCGGGATACCGACTGGAAGAGATGGCTGCTCGACAAGCCATACCGTCCTTTTGATCCCCACGTTTACTTGGAGTTCAGGCTCTACAGGGAATTTTCATCGGGCATCATCGATCAGTTCCTTAGCCACGCCTGTGACTTGGTTCATTTCTGGATGGACGAGGCTTATCCGGTGAGCGTGATATCGCAAGGAGGCATCTTCACATGGAATGACGGACGAGAAAATCCCGATACGATAATCACCGCATTCAACTACCCCAAGGGCTTTCTTTATACGTATCGCACCACGCTTGGAAACAGCTACCGCAGTTTCAGTTGGATTCAGGGTAGAGAAGGGACCATCATCAATTATGGCATGGAGGGAGCATCCCTTTTTGTCGTGACCAACCAAGGTAGAGAAGTTGATCCTTGGGAAACTGGGCCCGCGTATACGAGAGTTCCGCTTAGTACGCCCAAGCGAGATGAAGCGGAGATTGTGAAAGTTCCCGGGGCACCTCCTCCGAATTCAGTGGGCCCAAGCGATGACGATCCACCCCACCTGCTGAATTGGTTGCAAGCGATGCGAGACCGCACGCAGCCCGATGCCACTGTTGATGACGGTTTTTCACAGTCCATCGCCTGCATCATGGCGGCGCAGTCTTACTGGAGCGGGAAAAGGCTTTACTGGGATCCCAAGACGGAAGAGATCATGGATCGCGCCGTCGAAGCTACGTAAATGACCTCAATTTCTCGAGTCGTTGCCTTCGAGAAGATCGATTTCAGAACGGCACAGTTGGTTGGTCATGAACGCGAACATTACACGCAGCATACGACGTTTTCAGCTGCCCTGCGGGCGAGGCTTCTTATGTGTGAAACTTCCCTGGAGGCATAGAAATCTTAGCACAAGGAGAGTTGCTTATGTGCCGAACCGTTCAGGCAATTATTCTGAGCGCCTTGATAATGTTGTTAGCCGCTGGGTCTGTTGGGCCGCTTTGGGGCCAAGGGGTGGCAAGTGCGCAGGTTCAAGGCCTCATCACGGACCCAAGCGGAGCAGTAATACCGAAGGCCACGGTGACGGTCAGGCAAACCAACACCGGCCTGGTTCGGACGACGTTGACCGGGCCGAATGGGACCTACGTGCTTCCAAATCTTCCAGTGGGGCCTTACGGCCTCGAAGTACAGGCCGGGGGATTCCAATCCTACGTGCAGACAGGCATCGTCCTCGAAGTCAGTAATAATGTCACGATTAACGTCACGCTCCAGCTTGGGCGGGTGAGCCAGCAGGTGCGGGTATCCGCGAATGCCAGCATGGTACAGACGCAAAATACCTCCGTCTCTCAAGTGGTCGATCAGGCGCGCATCGTCGACCTGCCGTTAAACGGACGCTTGGCCACAAGCCTGGTCATGCTGGCGGGCGCGGCCAACGATACGGGTCCGGCGAGCCCCACTAACGATTTGACGGGTAGCAAGAATTACAACGCCGCGGACGACATTTCGGTCGCGGGCGGACAGGCTGACGGGACAAATTACCTGTTGGATGGCGCCGAGCAGATGGACGCCTTTTCCTGGGTGAATCTCCCGTACCCTTTCCCCGACGCCATCCAAGAATTCAGCGTTCAGACCAGCAGCCTTTCCGCGCGCTATGGGTTCCAAGGCGGGGCTACAGTCAACGTCGTCACCAAATCTGGCACGAACAATTTCCACGGGGACGCCTTCGAGTTCGTCCGCAACGGAGCGTTCGACGCCCGTGACTTCTTTGCGGCTACACAGGATAGTCTTCGAAGAAACCAGTTTGGCGGCACGATTGGCGGACCGATCAAGAAAGATAAAATCTTCGGCTTTTTCGGCTATCAGGGGACTCGCATCCGTACTGCACCGCCCTCTTCGATCACTTACGTGCCCACGTCGGTGATGCTGAACGGGGACTTTAGCGCACTAGGATCTGCCACTTGCCAGTCCAGCGGCGTCGCGAAAACGTTTGTCAACCCCGCGACGGGGCAGCCCTTTACGGGTAACCAGGTAAGCCCGGCGCTGTTTAACTCCGTTGCGCTTAAATTGCTCAAATACGTTCCAATCTCCAGCGACGCTTGCGGCAAGCTAACATATGCCATTTCAACCCCGCAAGCCGAAGATCAATATATTGGGCGGGTGGATTGGAACCAGAGCGCCAGGAATAGCGTTACCGCGCGCTACTTCTATTCCAACTACACATCTCCTTCATTTTTCAACAATGACCTGCTGCTCACAACCGAGCGCGGGGTACTGGACCGCAGCCAATCGGCGATTCTCGAGGATACGTACTCAATTTCACCCACCACCCTCAATTCAGCCCATGTTGCCTGGACACGGCTTGCGATTACGCGAGGTCCGGCGGCCGATTTCATCAATTTAACGAGTGTCGGCTCCGAAATTTATTCCGCTGTGCCCAACTTTATGGATTTCACGATTAGCGGCTATTTTGGCGCGGGCTGCGGCTCCTGCGCACCTGTCACCCTTGACACCAACTCCATGCAGGCTTCCGACGATGTAGACATGATGCGAGGCCGGCATCACATCTCATTCGGTGGGGAATGGCTCCACTATCAATTCAATTACGCGAATATTTACGAGAGTAACGGCAGCATCACCTTTAACGGTCAGGCCTCCGGCAACGCTCTCCTCGATTTCATGCTTGGATTACCAAATACGTTTACGCAAGCCACTGAAGACTTTTATTACGGAAGGCAGGATTACTTTGGCCCCTATGTTGAGGACAATATTCAGGTAAGCAGGCGCTTGAGCTTGAACGTTGGCTTGCGCTGGGAGCCTTACTTGCCCACCAACGAGAAGTTCAAGCATATGGACCACTTTGACCAGGCCGCGTTCCTTGCAGGAACGGAGTCGAGCATATACCCCAATGCACCCGCCGGCTTATTTTTTCCCGGTGATCCCGGAATCCCCACCCGCGGGTTCACTTATAACCGGCTATCGCAATTTGCTCCGCGCGTGGGCTTGGCCTGGGATCCCAGCGCAAATGGGCGCCAAGTCATTCGTGCCGGCTTCGGCATCTTCTACAACGTCATGCCGACCGCTTACTCGGAAGATCAAAACCAAGGCGCTCCTTGGGCGAGCGAGGTGAATTTGAACAGCCCTGCGGGAGGACTGACGAATCCCTGGTTAGGTTTCCCCGGCGGCAATCCATTTCCCACACCTCCAGGGAAACTGACCTTTGTGCCGGAAGGCGCTTATTTTAACTATCCTCTGAACGCTTCCCCGACGAGCGTGGATGAGTGGAACCTCACCTACCAGCGTCAATTGACCAGGAATTGGCTGATCTCGGCGACTTACATGGGCAACAAGACCACCCACATCTGGACGGGAGAGGACGTCGATCCTGGCATTTACATTCCGGGCAACTGTGTTGCTGGTCAATACGGCCTCACACAGCCCGGTCCCTGTTCAACGACTTCAAATACCAACCAAAGGCGGTTGCTCTACCTGGAAAATCCAGTCACCGGGGCGTTTTACTCGGACATTTACCAAGCCGACCCGGGCGCCAACGCGGAGTACAACGGGTTCCTGGCAAAAATGGAGCACCGGTTCGCAAAAAATTACACCATTCTGGCCAATTACACTTACTCGCACTGCATCAGTGAAGGGGACTTCGGAGGTGACCTGGGCGGCGCTGATAAAGAGCAACCTTTCAATCGAAACGCCGACCGGGGCAATTGCGGTTATGATTTGCGTCACATCTTCAATTTGTCATTTGTCGCTCTTTCGCCCCACTTTGCCGGCGCTTGGACAAACCGTCTGCTAGGCAACTGGCAGCTCGCTCCGATCATTTCAATCCACAGCGGACCGTGGTTTTCCCCCGCAACAGGGCTGGATAACTCCCTAACCGGAATCGGCTTTGACCGGCCGAATGTGATAGGAAATCCTTACACAAAGAGCACGACAGGGAGCCTCCAGTGGCTGAACCCCAGCGCCTTTGTTCCGAATGCCCTCGGCACCTTTGGGAACGCGGGATCGGATTCGCTTGTGGGCCCCGGATACTTTGATATTGATGCGGACATAAGCCGCTACTTTACCATCACAGAACATCAGAAGCTGGAGCTTCGCTTCGAATTTTTTAATCTGGGTAATAATGTGAATTTCAGTACGCCGGACAACAATTTGCAGGACAGCACATTTGGCCAGATTCTTGGCGACGTCAGCCCGCGCATCCTTGAGTTCGCACTAAAATACACATTCTAGACGAGCAAAACGGTGTGTGCGGGTACTGGTGCGAGACTTGCTGGAGGAAGAGTGGAGTGAAGTGGTGGGTTCGGACAGATTGGGATTGCCTCGCAGAGTTTCTATGCGTCTTTTGCGAAACCGGATTGGTGTAGGAAATCGAGAGGCGTGGTTTGCGCAAACGGAAACCGAAATGTGGAATGATCATCTGCCATCGACGCACGTCCAGTTGATCGTCGTCCTGCCGTCTGATTCAAACGTCGGATGTTTCTGTGTACGGCAGCGTTCTGCTCCCAGGACAGCCTTAACCTCATGCATCCAATAACGTGGGTTGCCTCCATGCACCACGCGCCGGAGGAACCCAAGCCGTTCCGCAATCTTGTCACGGTTCGCGCGGATAGCTTCCTTGTTGGTCTTCGCATACAGCGCGAGAAAACCTTCCATACTGGCCGGCTGCGCGGAGACATCGGCAAACACTGACATTTACCCCGAGCGTACCACGAATTGGGCGGGTGTCAAATCTTGCACCTGAGGCCTTCAATGCCGCCTATTGTTCAACTTCTACGGTGAGTCTCAAACCCACGGCTCGCGTTACGGCGACGAGTGTGGATAGACGCGGATTGTCACCAGCCGACAATGCGCGATAGAGGCTCTCGCGCTCAACCCCGGCAGCTGTGGCTATTTTCGCCGCGCCGCCCTGCGACTCTGCAATGCGACGGAGGGCAAGAAGGAGCACTTGGGGCTCGTCGTTGTCTTCCAGCGCCTCGCCTATCACTCTTCAAAATTCACTGCGCTCGATCCGTGCGCCGGCGATGCCGGGGTTTCTTGACCGCCCGCCAGTGCGGCCAACAAACCTCGACGCCGCGACTGCTGACCCTCGCCTATCACTCTCCCAAACACAGCTCACCGTTGAGGAGGGCGACGCCTACCGCGGCTTCTTGCGCCTGTGGACGGCCGAACAAGCAAGCAAAAACATCCCCGATATCTTCGAAGCCGCCACGCTCGGCGACGCTCTTCGCATCCTGCGTGACGAGGCCCTCGACGCGGTACTTTGCGATGAAGGCTTTCCGCCGGACTCGGGTGATCGTATCGGCGGCCCGTCAGATTCGCGGGAGAGTTCGGTAACCCTACAAAAAGAGTGCTTGACCCGCACGATTCCGTTTGTGCTGCTGCGCGGCAATGCCCTGGCCAAACTCCTGATGGCGCGGAGTGCGATTGACCAGGTCCTGGCGCTGGCCTCACGCCGGCCGAGCGTAAGCGACAGGTAGATCCGGTGCGTTCTCATACGGTTTTCATCCCCGATAATCCAAGGAGACGGCGCTCGTTATGGAACGGCCCCAATCGATCGGTCAATATTTAACGAAATGTTGTGCACAACATTTCGTTAAATGCCTATCTATCGTTGAGGGCAGATCCATGAGAAGAAGTGCCTCCGTTGTGAATTGAATGGCGAGAAGCAGAATGAGGACTCTGTGATTTTGTTGGGCTTGACAGGCTCATGGGGTGCGGCGTATAGTCCTAAATATATTAGGAGATGATATGGACAACCGCGCTCAAATCCTCCCTGGCACTCTTGATCTCCTGATCCTAAAAGCCGTGTCCCTCGGCCCTCTGCATGGTTACGGAGTTCTCCTGCGGATTGGACAGATTTCGAAGGGGGCTCTGGTGATCGAGCAAGGAGCGCTCTATCCCGCCTTGTTCCGGTTAGTCCGCAAAGGCTTTTTGAAGGCAACCTGGGGCATTTCAGAGAACAACCAGCGAGCGAAGTTTTACCAGCTCACCGCGACTGGCCGGAAACGCCTGCGAGAAGAGACGGACGGCTGGAACCGGCTCGTAGCTGCGATTGGGAACGTCCTCAGCACCCGGCCGGAAGAGGTGTAGAGGCGCTGCTTGCCGCGCCCTCAAACACATCCGGGCAAGGGAGGGCGCAGCAAGCAGCGCCCCTACAGATGTGGAGCAAGCTGAATCTGAAACTTCTATCATCGACGCGGACTTTCCTGACATTTCTGTTCCGCCGGTCAAGGGTCGAGCGGGAAATGGAGGAAGAGCTTCGCGCGCATTTGCGAAGCCGGGCGGACGATCTGGAACGGCAAGGGCTTTCTCGGGCCGAAGCGGAGCGGCAGGCGCGCATCGAGTTTGGCGGCTATCAACGCTACAAGGAAGAGTGCCGCGAGGCACTGGGGACGCGCCTGCTCGGAGAATTGAGCGCAGACGCCCGACACGGCCTTCGGCAATTGCGACGCAATCCGGGCTTTACCGCTGTGGCTGTCATCACCCTCGCGCTGGGTATTGGCGCGAACACGGCGATCTTCACTCTCGTTGACGCCGTCCTGCTGCGCTCGATGCCCGTGCGTGACCCGTCGCAGCTTGTTTTGTTTCGCTGGAAAGCCCACCGTGCGCTCCGGACAAACGATTATTCCAGCTTCGGCGATTGTCCCGGCGGGAATGGCGGGACCAA
>JBOGJT010000141.1:0-7938 GCA_050745065.1 Terriglobia bacterium | reverse complement strand
CCGCAAACGCACGCTTGATCGCCGTATCCGGCTTGACCCGCTTATCGCCCATCACAAAGTTCAGGCCACAGCTTTTGCACTTGTAACGCTGCTGATCTCTCACGCAGCCGTTCTTGACTACTTCTTTACTGTCGCAGCGTTTGCACCCGCTCATATAAGCCTCCCATGGTGGTAAGGCTTCTTTATATCATAATATCGCTAATCTATCTATAGGTAAATACTCTCCTCCGCGAGTTCGGTCGCTGTTATACCCCACTCACTGAGGATATCCACGCGCATAGGGTGTAAACGTTATCACGGATTTCACCCTCCGCGGGTGACATTTCAGCTTGCGCAAAACGCAATCTTGATCCTCCCCCGCGAATGTGACTATAATCGCGGAACTTGATGACCGTGCTCGGAGGGGAGCATGAGATTTAGAACGCTGGGCGGACGGGAGCAGGCACATGGTACTGTCCGAGGATTATCGCTATCTGAACTCGCGGGAGCGCTGGTGTTTTCGCTTCTCTTCACCCCAGCCGCCTGGGCGCAATCCGCTCGCGTGCGGGCGCAGATTGTTCAGCCGGTGGATCTCGCCAACCGCGTGGTTTTGCGCGGCAACACGCCTCCGCTTGCCCGTGCGGAAAATGACCTTGGTCCGTCCCCGGATAGCCTTCCCCTCAATCGCATGCTGCTGGTGTTGAAGCGGCCACCCGAGCAGGAGGCGGCCCTGCGCAAGCTGCTGGTTGAGCAGCAAATGAAGTCATCGCCAAATTATCATCAATGGCTCACACCGGCGCAATTTGGAAATCAATTTGGCCCAGCCGATGCCGACATCCAGACGGTCAGTGATTGGCTTAGCTCCCAGGGCTTTGAGATTGACGGTGTCTCTGCCGGACGCTCCGAGATTGAATTTTCCGGCAACGCCGCCTTGGTGCGCGAGGCATTTCACACGGGCATACATCAATACCTAATCAATGGGAGTGCGTACTGGTCGAACGCGCGTGATCCACAGGTTCCCGCTGCCCTTGCGCCGGTTGTGGCCGGGATCGCTTCCCTCAACAATTTCCCCACCAAACCCATGAGCCGGCCGAGGGTGCCGGTGCGCATCGAGCGCGCTGAGGGACCTTCACCCCTCTACACATTCAAAGGCCCCGACGGCAAGATTTATCACGCGCTCAGCCCGGCGGATTTCGACACCATCTACGACGTGCCGCCATCCGTGGGTGGCGTGGGAAACGGTCTCGGGGAGACCATCGCCATCGTCGCCGCGTCGAACGTCAACCTCAGCGACTGGAACAACTTTCGTGGCGCGTTTTTCCTTGCCGGACCGGGTCCGAATATCATCGTCAACGGTCCTGACCCTGGAATTATCCCCGGACTTGAAGGGGAAGCGGATCTCGACATGGAGTGGGCGGGCGCCATCGCTCAGTTCGCCACCATCGACTTGGTGGTCTCGCAGGACACGCTCGCGACGCCGGGCATTGAGCTCTCCGCGCTCTATATCGTCAACCACAACCTGGCGCCGGTGATGAGCGTGAGTTATGGTTACTGCGAGGCCACGCTCGGGAGTGCTGGGAACGATTTCTTCGATTCGCTGTGGGAGCAAGCGGCCGCGCAGGGCATCAGCGTAGTGGTCGCGGCAGGAGATCAGGGATCGGCAGGCTGCGCTCCCGTCGCCAATAGCTGGGCTGCAGGGGCGGGCCTGGCCGTGAGCGGAATTGCCTCAACACCTTTCGATCTGGCCGTAGGCGGGACGGATTTTGACGATGCGAGCAACCCGGCGCTTTATTGGAGCGGTACGAACGATCCCACCCGCCACTCTTCAGCACTTTCCTACATCCCTGAGGAAACCTTGAACGACTCTTGCGCGCAGGCCGGCAGCAGCTCCTCGTGCAATCCGGAGGCGGCTACGAATCTACCCCTGGCCGGCGGCGGGGGTCCGAGCACGTGCGCCGTTTTGAATGGCCCCGGCCCGGGCGCATCGTGCGTAGCCGGATATGCAAAGCCCTCCTGGCAGACTGGGACCGGTGTGCCGGCCGATCACGCCCGTGACATTCCGGATGTTTCGCTTTTTGCCGGAGACGGACTCAACGGGAGCTTCTACCTGTTTTGCGAAGCGGACCAGAACCCCGTACCGTCTCCGAACTGTGCCATCACAGACGGCTCGGAATTCGAAGCCACAGGAGGAACATCAACCTCCGCGCAGACCTTTGCCGCGATCCTGGCGCTGGTCGACCAGAAAACAGGCCAGCGGCAGGGCAACCCGAATTACGTACTCTATGCGCTCGCGGCGCAGCCTGGCGCAAGCTGCCCTTCGAATGCAAGTTCGGTGCAGAACACGTCGTGCGTTTTCCACGACGTCGTGACGGGAAACAACTCGCTGCCGTGCGCTCCCAACTCGCCGGGTTGCGGAACCGCTACTCCGGGCGGGACAAACGTGCTCGTCGCGCCAGGAAGCAATCCGGCCGTTCCTGCCTGGAACGCTGGACCTGGATACGACCTTGCCACCGGGCTAGGCAGCGTGAACGTGACAAACCTCCTCAATAAATGGAGCTCGGTAAGCTTCACCCCGAGTGTAACTCAGCTCAGCCTGTCGCCCACCACGCTGACGCACGGGCAATCCGCCGCGGTCAGCATCCAGGTCACCGCGCAAGGCGGCACTCCAACGGGCGCGGTTTCGCTCCTCGGCGGGCCAGGCGCCAGCGATCCCGGCATCGCCAGTTTCACGCTCACAAATGGCGCGGTCTCCGCCTCGACCAGTTCACTTCCCGGCGGAACGTACAACGTGACGGCGCATTACGCCGGTGACGGAATCTATGCCGCGAGCGATTCAAGTCCGGTGCAAGTAACGGTGGCCAAGGAAAACAGCGAGACGACTCTCGGCATTGTGACGTTTGACTCGGCCGGAAATGTTTCGAGCAAGAACGCCGCCAATTTTGCCTATGGCTCCCCTTACATCCTCGAGGTGGGGGTTGAGAACGCCGTCGGCAATAGCTGCGGGGCGATGCAGGCGACCGCCACAATCTGTCCCTCGGGAACGGTAAACCTGACCGACAATGGCGTTCCGTTGGACTCCACCGTCTCCTCGTTAAACAGCCTCGGTGAGATGGACGATATTCCCATCCAGCTTCCGGCCGGTTCGCACACGCTGTTGGCATCATACAGGGGGAACAACAGCTTCAACCCAAGCACGTCGAACCCCGATGGAGTCACGGTGACTCAGGCCACGACATCAACCCTCCTCACGGCGAGCAGCTCTACTGTTCAAGCGGAAAACAGCGTTACCTTGACCGCGACCGTGCAAACCCAAAGTAATGGAGTGGCGCCTGGCGGCACGGTACAATTTTTGAACGGCTCAACCCTAGTTAGCGGCACGGTTTCCTACTCGTCCGCCCCCGCTTTTTCGGGATCGGCGCAGCTCGCGGCGACGCTCTCCACCGTCCTACCCGTCACGGCGACAATCGTTGCGCAATACTCAGGAGACTCGAATTATATGGGGTCAACCTCCGCTGCGCAGACCGTGACCGTTACGCCCGGCTTCTCGCTTACCATCAATCCCACACGTATCGCCATCAACGCGCCAGGCATGGCAGGAAGCACTGCGGTAACCGTGGTGTCCGGCGGTGGGTTTAGCGGAACCGTCTCTCTCAGTTGCCAATTGCCTTTAACGCTGACTGAAGCAACCTGCTCCTTCAGCCCCTCCACGCTCGCGGTCTCCGGCCAGAGCACGCTCAAAGTCACGACCACTGCGCCGCAAGCAGCGGCCGCTCTCTTTCGCGGGCGGCGCCCGCCAGATTACGTTTTGGCAAGCGCGGCGATGCTCTGCCTGCTGCTGATGGCCCTGTTTGGGGCTATCTCGGGCCCGCGGCGTTTGCGGCCCGCGTTCGCCCTTTCATTCTCACTGGCCGTCTTGCTCGCCCTCACTACGGTCGGGTGCGGCGGCGGCAGCCAAGCGAGTGCGCCTCCCCCGCCTGATCCTGGCACGCCCGCAGGGACGTACACCGTGACAATTACGGCCACGAGCGGTGCAATCGTGCACCTCGCCAACGTTCCCGTCACCATCCAGTGACCGCCGCGCCGCGCTACGATGGCCAAGCTGCTGGGTCCACCGCGACGTTGCGCAACCCTCATATGACGTCCCAAATGAGGATTACACGTTATGCAGTGCCGGTTATCGCTGAAGCGGCGGTCTCTGAGAAGGTGTCAAAAATTTGAATCTGTCATGCTGAGCGTAGCGAAGCATCTGCTTTTTGTTGGAAACAAAAGGGCGAGATTCCTCGCCTTGCTCGGAATGACATCGCTGGCCAATTTCTTCACAGCTTCTTAGCGCCGCGACAACGTATGGTGTCACGATAATATGTAATTCTCATTAAGTTCCCACCGCTCCCCGCGCCTCAGCAACATTCCGTTCATCGCATTTCGTCCGGAATCGCGGTGAATCACGATTCCATGACGACGACGGCGGACCTTGGCGGCACCCCGATCTTTTCTGAGGCGCGCCGCGCCTCAGGCTGCTCGGGGGACGCGACGCTCAGCGCACCATGATTGGGCAGCGACAACTCCGCCGCGATGGACTTATCGCGCTCTTCATTCACAATCACGATGGCACGTTTGCCCGTCGGCGTCACGAACACGGAGTACCGATGTGCTCCGTCCGAGCGCACCTGGGCGCCGAGCGTGTCGCGAAATTCTGCGCCCCAAAGATATGACTTATATCTTCGCCGCAACGCGTCGATCTTCTTGCCATATTCGAGCGTCAGCGGAAAATCCGTAAGCGCGCCTTTGAAGTTGTAGGGTTCGTAACTGATGATGTATCGATTCAGCAAAATCAGGTTCAGCATCTCGCGATCATCGAAGCCGGTGACGGCAACCATCAGCGGCGCGTACGGATCGATATAGCGGGCGACCGGCCTCGAGCCGCCGTTGATGCGGAAGTAGGAGACGGGATAGTACTGCATCAGCCAGTCCTGCGGCCCTTCTCCGGCAAAAATGAAATCGGGATTCACTCGATCCGCGGCAGCGCGCAGGCGCCGCGACATGGGAAGATCACCCGCGTAAATGTATCCCGGCGGCGTGTAACCGTGATCCGGACTGAAGGAATACTCCACCGGACCGTGGTGGCATACTTCGTCAAAGAGCCATCCGGCGGCGCCGAGGGCCAGGATTTTTTGAAACTGTTCCGCGGCGAGCTCGCGATAGGTGGGGCAGAGAAAATCCATCACCTCGCGGCGGTGATTGTTGATGCCGGCCAACTGCACCGGCGTGACGTAGCTGTAGCCGCCCTGTTGATAGGGAATGCCGTAAGGATCCGTGCACGCGTATTTGTAAAACTCCTTCTTGAACCACTCCGTGGTCATGTCCGCCCAGTTCAATTTGCCAAACAGAATGATCTTCACACCCTTGCCTTGGGCGTAGGCGATCGCGTCACGCAGTTGCTGCCAGGTTCCGAGGCCGGGATCGGTGTCGAGGCACGGATCGCCGCCGTCCTGGCCCTCAATGTTCCAGCCGACCAGTTGAATTGCTCCAACGCCATTCGCGGCGCACTCATCAATGTATTTTGGCAGGTCACGATAGGGAATACTGTAGTCCTGCTCCGGCGTATTCACCTGCAATTGCTGCCACGAATTCACCCCCGTCACCCAGCCGGCGATGTGCGGTTTTTGAAACCAGCTCGCCCGCCATTGCTTATATACGTCCACGCCCGCGTGCCAGTCGCCGCTGTAGCCGCGCAACACTACGGGGGCAAGTTTTCTCGTCGAGTGGGGATGCGCAAAAACAAAGTGGCAGGCACGGAACTCCAGATGAACCGGAACGCCGGAGATCTCATCCTTCTGCGGAACGAGGGCGCTGATCGAGTCCAACGTCCCGGGGTGCTGTTCAAAGGTAAATTCCAGCAAATACGGCTGCGTCGGATCGCGCATCGCGACGTAGACGCCTTCCTGCGGCGATTGGATCAGGCAGAACAGGCTCTGTTTGGATTCAACGGTCTTGGTGGGGAAGTCCACGCCCCAATACCCCTTTTCATTGCGAAAATCGGGATACAGCTCGTCGCCCACGAGGTTGTCGTACCACATATGCTCGCTCGAAATGGGTGTTTCACGCGTAGGCGAGGCGAGGTCTCCCAGATACGGGTAGTCGATGGTCTCCACCCATAAAGGCGAGTCATTAATTAATTCGCTGTCGAACTCGACCGCGCCATTTTCCAGCGTCGCCGTCGCGGTGAACGTCATCGGCAAAACCCCGCCGTGTTCGCTCACCAGGTCTTTCCACTCGATGCGCACTTGATGATCGGAGATCTTCTTCACCTCGACCGCCCGCTGTTTCTGGCCAAGAACGAAATTGTCCCGGCGGTGGGGCAGCGGCGCGAGCAGGCGAAACGAGATGCCAAGTTCCGGCCGCCGTTGAACCGCCCATTGGGTAGACTTCCGGCGGAAGCCCGTCAGCGCGCCAGAACTTGCGTCGAAGGCGGCGAGGACTTCCTTGTCCTGGAGCACCACCTCGTTGGAAAGAGCCGATGGCGCAGCCGAATTTTCCGTCACGCTCGGAGGCAGAGTGCTTCGCGCGGCGTGCAGATCCAACACCTTTTCCGAAACTGCCCCAATCGCGGCGCTGCCCGCGAGCTTGTTGAAAGTCCTTCTGTCCATCTTTTCTCCTGTGGGTTAACCGGCTGGCCTGGCTGGGCGGGTGGCGGGAGGCTTCGGTTCGAGGATGGCGCAGGTCTGAAGTCCTTTTTCTTTCGCTTCGATATTTCTTCGTTGCCGCGCGCTCCGTGCAATCTGTGGCGAAAAACACTGACCACCGAGATCACAGACCGCGCGGGGGTAGATCTCGCCGGTCCGTTACCACGCTGCGCCGTCCGCGAAGCGAGACGGATCAGAATTGATAGACCAGAGAGAACTCCATCACACGCGGCTGCGTCAGGGTTGAACTGTAATCCCCGAAGGTGCTCGAAGAATCCCACTCGTCCTGCATCGAGTAGACGTCAAAGCGGGGTGTGTTCGTCACGTTGTAAACGTTCCAACGGAATTGGAGAGCCTGGCTTTCGCTCCAGGGCATCTTCCAACTCTTGGCCAAGCTCATATCCCAATCGTCGAAGCCGTCGCCGCGAACCGTGTTGCGGGCCCCACTTCCGCCAGGGTAGGCGTAAGCGAACCCTTGCGCCGCCTGCGCCTGGTTCGAGAACACGTTAGGCGTTCCGTTGACGCTGGTTCTTCCCGTCGGGATGGGCGAGCCCGTCAGATTCGCCCAGCCCATTTCATCCCAGTTGGTTGGCCAGACGTAGCCCATGAAAACGCTGGCGCCGTAACCCGAGGTCCAGCGTGTTGTCCCGGAAATCTGCCAGCCGCCGATCAGCGCGTTGAGGGAGCCGCCCGCGTTCCGTCCGAGAAACCGCCCGCGGCCGAAGGGCAGTTGCGCCACCCAGTAGGCGTTGACCTGATGCCGCAGATCGAAATCGCTGGGCCCGTACATTTGTTTGGGGGACCATGCGTTGATGACGCTATCGGTGAGGTAATGGACACCGCGCTCCGCCATCGATTCTATATCCAGGGAGTGGGAATAGGTATAGTTGAATCCGAACAAAACGCCGTTTGACATCTCCTTATGTAAACCCACTTCAAGGGCATTGTAATTGGAGTCGGCAATCGAGCGCCAAGCCCACAATGACGAGTACTGGCTGTTGAAGTAGCTGTTCAAGCCCGTCACCGGAGAGGTCGGATATCCGGCCACATCGATGTCGTAGATCGCGCTCGTCTCGTTATAGAGGTTTCCGCAGCCGGGACCGAAGATGTCGTAAGTGGCTACCAGCAAGCTGGGCGTCGTGCCGCCGGTTGAACACAAAGGGTAACTTGATTGAGGCGTCAGCATGTCCTGCCAGTATTGAGCGGTCGGCCCAATCGCCGAAGGGGTGATGCTGCTCTCCGGGGTGTTTGCGCGCCAAAGCTGCGACAGGCGCGA
>JBOGJT010000140.1:0-8800 GCA_050745065.1 Terriglobia bacterium | reverse complement strand
TGAAATTGCGCCTGAGCGGCGGAGGAGCGATCGAGCGCCTGGCGGACGCCGTGATCAGGATGGCGGCCCCAGGGTCAGTGGGGATGCGCCAAGAGGGATCGTAGCGGTGGCGTATGGGCGCCGGGGGGAATCGACTGTAGCGGTGGCGTCCCTGCCGCCGGTTTTTCTCTTCTTTCGGCGGTCAGGGCCGCCGCTACAGCCATGCCTCGCCATCATATTGACTGCACAGAAAGCACCGCGCCGAGACACCGCTGCTACAGCCAGCCACGGAGCACAACCGCCTTGCGGTACAATAAATCCTGCGCATTGACACGCCTTCGAGCGTCTTCGATCCGCATCGATCCTCGGCAATCCAACGGGAGATGGGCATCCGGCATCCTATGTAAGGGAGCCGTTGTCGGATTGTGGCTGGCGGGAGGCGTGTGTCAAACGATTTCAAGCGAGTGGAGCGGGAGTGATTGCGGACATGGCCAGCATCATCCAGACGATAGGCACAAAAGACACACGGGCAGACGGCCGCCAACACGCCTGCCGCGGTGCTCTCCCTCTCATCGGGGTTCTTTGTTTCGCGCTGGTGATCCCGGCCGCCTCTGCGCGCGCTCAAACCACGGCGCCGCATTTCAAAGTGACCCACTACACGATGAACGCAACCCTCTTTCCGTCCACGCACATGCTGACGAACAGGGTTCAAATCGAGTTCATCCCCAAAATCGATCTTACGGCGCTCAATTTTAAGCTGGATAGCGCGCTCAAGGTCCGCAGCGTCTCCGCTGCCAACGGCCGGTCAGTGGAGTTTACACAGCAAGGTCTCACGCTCTCGATATCGCTGCTGAATCCGCTTCCCGCGGGCAAACCTACGACGCTCGACGTGGAATACGCCGGATTGCTCGAGACGTCAGATGGCAGCCCGGTGGAAGGGCTGAGGCTCTCTTACGTTGGCCCCGAAGGATCGTATCTGCTTTATCCGGGCTGCTGGTTTCCGGTGAGCGGCACGGGGCTCGACCGATTCTCCGCAACGATGCACATCACGGTGCCTCAGGACGAGACCGTGATCGCCTCAGGCGAGTCTTCGGCCCCGGAACGCACGGCAGACGGTGTGACCTACAGCTTCAACTACGATCATGATTCTTTTCCCGGTACGGTCATCGCCGGTCCCTACGTCGCCGAGACCTCAACCGCGGCCGGCGTCGCCCTCACGGTCTACATGAAATCCCCCGACGCCCGGTACGCTTCGTCTTACGCGGCAGCCGCCGGTAAGGTGCTGAGTTTCTACGCGAACGAATTCGGCACTATGCCGATGAATCATATGGCGCTGGTCGAAATCGACAACGAGACGGCGGGCGGTTATTCGGCGCCCGGCGTTGTGGCGCTCGCGGCGCGCGGGTTCACGGATCCGGTGGATATTGACCTCCTCGCGCACGAAATCGCCCACCAGTGGTGGAGGTGCCTGGTAAGCCCCGCCACCCCCGATGACGCCTTCCTCGACGAGGGTCTGGCGACGTACTCCTCCGCCCTGTACGTGCTGAACTCGGAAGGCGAGACGGCGTTTGAAGACCGCATGCACACCATCGGAGTTGACGCGCTGACGCACGAAAACGTGGCCCCCATCGCGCAGGCGAGCCGCCTCGAGCCGTTCAGCCCGGAATACCAGTCCGTCGTGTTTGACAAAGGGGCGATGGTGCTCCACATGCTGCGCTGGGTAATCGGCAACGACGCCTTCTTTGGCACGCTCAGGGCCATGGCGCAGGACTACGCGTGGAAACCCATCACCACCGCGGAGTTTCAAAAGCTGGCGGAGGCGAGCGGCAAGCAGCAGCTTACCTATTTCTTCGCGCAATGGGTGGATTCCACCGGCGTGCCCCAGTTCAAGCACCAATGGGCCATTTACCGCACGCAGCACGGCTACCAGGTGACGGGAAAGTTGCAGCAGAATCTCGACATCTTCCGCATGCCGATTGATGTCCGCGTCTACGTTCAGGGACGCCGGCCGGTCAACCAACGCCTCGAAATGGTGGGCACCACCGCAGATTTTACGATTAACACACCCGCGCGGCCCACTCAGGTGGTGATCGATCCGGGGAGTGATATTCTCAAGCTCACCGAAAAGTCGAAGGTCCAGGTAGAAATGGCGCGCGGAGATCAACTGGCGCAAGAGCAGGAGTACTTTGCCGCCATCGATCAATACCGGAAAGTTCTGCAGGATAACCCCAATAATTCGCTCGCCAGTTACCGCATTGGAGATATTCTCTTCACCTTGCACAATTACAACGCGGCCCTCGAAGAGTTTCAGGACGCGCTAAACGGCGGGCTGGATCCCAAATGGGTTGAGGTTTGGAGCTATCTGAAAATCGGGGAAATTTTTGACGCCACCGGGCAGCGCGACCGCGCGCTCAACGAATACGAGCGCGCCCTCCACACCAACGACAATACCCAGGGCGCCCTGACCCTCGCCAACGCTTACATCAAAAAGCCCTTTACCACCCGGACGAATCAGATCGGCTGAAGTCTTCGACGTGTTCTGTCTGCGACCCTGCGTGACTTGGTGTGCCCGTAATTGCTGACGTCGGGCACTTCCTACGGAGAGGTTGCTCTCGCAATCGCCATCCGGCGTTCATCGCTCCAATCGCCGTGTGGCTCCGCCGCGGCGCGGGCAAAGATCCACAGCCGAACGCGCTCATGGTCCACTCCAAGCAGGTCCGCCATGCGACGGGTCATCCCGTTCGGATCCGAGTGCAGCCTCACGTCACAATTGAACAAGTGCTGTGTCGAGTCGTAGGCCGGATCCCCGACAAACGGCTTGGGGTCAATCACGAGCCAGGGCATTCGCTTTGACTGGAGAACGTTGCCCGCATGGAGATCCGTCGCCAGCAATACCTCAGTAGGTGCAGTGCGCGGCAACCCTTCGAAAAGCCGCAGACCTTCACGTACCAGCCCTGCGTCTGCCCACTGTGCGGCGTCCGCAAGCGTTTCGTCGCTCCAATGCTTCATCAACGCGGACAAAGGTCGAAAGGGGTGCGGCGCAGACGGCGAGCGCCAGAGACGCCGCAGCAATCCCGAGATCACCAAATCCTGCTCAGGCTCCGGCTTCGCGCGCAGCGCCGTCCCGGGCTGGCAGCGCTCAAGGAGCATGGCGCCCAGATCATCGTCGGCCTCTAACAGTCGCACCGCCGGATCGCCACTCCAGAAGCGGAGCCCATGGGCTTCATGCTCTCCCTCCATGTGCGGCACGCCAAGTTTTAGCACGGCGGAGGTCCCGTCGGCGAGTGCTACCGGAGCCACCCACGCGCAACTCACTTCCTCGTTATCGAAAGGGGAGCCAACCGTAAGCGACCACCGCCGCTCGAGGATACGAATAGTCCCTGGCAATCGCTCGAGCCACGCCTCACCGTGAGGAGTCTTGCAACAGTTAGCTGTAACCCGGACGGGGATTTTTAATGTCACGCCTGGATCGTATCATCTGAGTGCAGCTGTGCCCAGGCGTTTTCGGCGCTTCCCACGGAGGCGCCCTTCCCGCTTGGACATCCTTACCGACAAGCTCACCTTCGAGCAACCGTCTATGGCGGCGCGCGGCCAAGGTGGATCACCGCAAAATCATTCAGGCACGGCGGGGCGGGCAAACGGCAGGACATAGTAAGGTTGCTCTGGTGCGTTTGTGCCGTTGTGGTGAATGGTCTTTTGGGGATCCCGGACGCCAATCTCGGAGTACCCTCACTTTGGCGCGGGCCCCTGAACCACCTGCACCAGTTCATCAGGCCGGAGCCATTTGACAAAGGCAGCCTCCACCTGAGCGGCAGTAAGCTGCAGGTAGCGCTGGGCGGCGATTGTGGGCTCGTCGAGCGGCAAGCCCAAGTCAGTGCGCGCGATCCATCCGGAGGCAATGCTATCAATGCTGGCTTCGGAAAGTGGCATTGCACGCAGCAGCAGGGCCTTAGCTTCGCGCAACTCTCGCGTGGTGACGGGCGCCGTTTGCATGTCCTTAAGATCGCGCACGATGATTGCCCGCGCCTTTGAGACGTTGGGAGGATCGCAGCCGTAGCTCGCCGAATAGACGGTGCGGGTCTTGCCCGCACTCAGCGACGAAGAAACGTAGTACGCTAAGCCGGCGTTTTCCCGCACGTCACGGTAAAAGCGGCTGGCGTAAAAGCCTCCGCCGAGTACGCTGTTGCCTAGCTCGAGCGCGTAATAATCCGGATTCGAGCGCGTGATATCAACGGTTTCGGCAAGCGTAACGGCGTCTTGCACACGGCTCGTATCGGGTACGGAGGTGGCGGACGGCGGGTTCGGGGGCACGGCCGGCAGCTCCGTGGGCGGCTTCGGCCCTTGCGCGCGCCAGGAGTCAAAGTATTTTTCCACCACGCTTTTGGCTTCCTCTGGGGTCACTTTGCCGATCACGACAATCGTGGTGAGGTCGGGGCGGTAAACGTGCTGATAGTAATTCTTCACGTCTTCGAGGGAAAGCGACTGAACGGTTCGCGGTGTCGCGTGGCGCAGCGTGGGATCGCCTTTCGGGAAAAGCGCCGCGTGCAAGGCCAGGCCGCTGAGGAAGTCCGGACTCTGAAGCTCTCCCGCGACGGTTCGCGCCAGTTGCGGCTTGATGATCTCGAATGCCTGCTGCGGAAGCGCCGGATGCAATTCGTTGTCCGCCAGAAGCTCGACGGCGCGGTCAAAGTGAGGGGCAAGCGCCTGCACGGAAAAGCCCGTCCCGGCGGATTCGTTCGCGCCTATGTCATCCAGCGCTTTCTGGAATGCAAGGCGGTCGAGCGTGGTCGATCCGTAAGAAAAAAGCTGGCCGAGCGCACTGCTCACGCCGTCCTGTCCGACGGGCGTTGCGAGATCGGAATTGTTCTTGATATGGCCGAAGACGCTAATCGTATTGCTCACGTCTTCAGGCTGAACAATCAGCTTAACGCCATTCGAGAGCGTACTCACCACGGGATGCGTGGTCGGCTCCGGCACTTCCAGCCGGTTCAGCGCGTTCACCGCCCAAGACGGCAGAGCGACTGCTTTCACCTGCTTGGGCGCGAAGGACTCCTGGCCGCCAAATCTCTTCGATGAAATCGGCTTGCCGGAGGGCTGGGGCGTCAGCAGGGCAAAAATCGCGCGGTCAAACGAAAGATATTGCCGGGCCACGCGATTCACGTCATCCACGGTGACGCGCTCGATCGCCGCGACGTTTTCGCTGGGCGACTGGCGCCCCTCGACCGCCACTGCCTGCGACCAGGCTTCTGCCAGGCCGGCAACGGAGTTCTTTTGTAGCTCCGCAGAGGTAAGCTCACTCCGTTTAGCGGCGGCCACGAGGTCCGCCGGAACGCCGTTGGTGAGGTCATCTTCAAGAATCTGCCGGATCTCCGTGGTCAGCTTTTGGCCGTCGGCGCCTTTCGGAAACACACCCACGGCAAATCCCAGGCTGGCTTGGGGCTTCGACTCTAGCCCAAACCCGGCGGCCAGCGCTTTGCCTTGCGGAACCAACGCGTAAAGCGTGCCGCGCTGGCTGCTCAAAACGTCGGAAAGAACCTGCGCCGCCGCGTAATCCGGGCTGTCCGTGCCCGGCATGCGGAATGAAGTGTAAGTGAGGCCGTAGGGATAATCGGTATTAAGATTGAGCGTTTCGGACTTAACCGGATTCAGGCGAATCGCCGGGCGCGCCGGGAGCTCTTTTGACGGAATGCTGCCGAATAAATCCCTCACCTCGGCCAGCGTCTTCGCCGCGTCCACGTCGCCCACGATGATCAGGATGGCGTTGTTCGGCGCGTACCAGGCGTCATGGAACTTCCGGAGCATCGCAGCCGTGGTCTTGTCAAACGAGGGTCGGGTGCCGAGGCCGTTCACTTCAAGAGGCGTCCCCTGAAACATAGCACGCAGCAGCTTGGTGTAAAAGACATAGCTGGGGTTTGACATGTCCTGCGCCACTTCCTGCTCAATGGCGCCGCGTTCGTGTTCCCACTGCTCGGCGCTATCCAGAACGCCGCGCATCCGGAGGGACTGGACGTGCAGCGCCAGGTCCAGCTCGCTCGCCGGAACGGTGAAGAAGTATTGCGTCACGGTCTGCTGCGTGTCGGCGTTGAAAGAGCCTCCCATGGCGGCGTCAATATCGGTTAATTGATCTCGCGAGAGTCCGGGACTCCCGCGGAACATCATGTGTTCCTGGGCGTGCGCCATGCCCGGAAAGCCCTGGGGAGCTTCGTTAGAGCCAACCAGGTAATTGACCATCGAACTCACGACGGGCGCGAGCCGGTTTTCGACGATCACCACACGCAGGCCGTTTGAAAGCGTCGCCCGCAGCACCCCCGGCTCAGCCGCGGTTGCGGCGAGGAGCGGCCGCGGCACGTAAAAGCAGCAGGCCAGGATTAGCGCAGCCGCCGCGCACGGCTTGATCTTAAGTGGGGGCATTGGGTTCTCTCTCCTCTGTCGCGGCCGCCTCTGGCCGCGGTCAATTCGCGGGGGCGGCGCCGGCAACTCTTCGGTGCAGAATGACAATTAAAAGTAGTTCTCCATTACGCTTCCAACGTTGCGTCACCGCCCATCACGCGCCGCAAAATTAAGATTAGCACACGAAGTGGCCCGCGTTCTTTCCGCGAGGAGCCTGGAATTGTATATAATCGTTCGTCCGGATGAACGAAATTCTAACCCACCGGGGATTACCTATTACAGCGGCGGTTGTCGCTGTAACGGCGCTCGGAGCCTGCCCTGACGAAGGAAGGGAGCGCCGGAAAGCCGGCGGCCAGAGGCCGCTGCTGCTACATCCGGTGTCACGATAATATCTAAACCCCAGTAAGTGGAGGAAACCCATGTCCAAGCGGATAAACTTCGCCATTATTGCAGCGTGCTTGACGTTCGCTTTCTGCGCGCCCGGCTGGTGCCAGCTCGCCAACGGCAATCCCGGCGCGGAGGTGTGTTGCCGCAACGGCCTGGCGCGGCACGTGGGCCGCACACTCGACGATTGGGCGCAGCTCGGCCGATACGCGGCCGATGACGCCGCGCTCGAGGCGCAGCCCTCACCCGCCGGCCGGGTGGTTTTTATGGGCGACTCGATCACCGATTTCTGGAAGCTCGCCACGTACTTCCCAGGCAAACCGTACGTGAATCGCGGCATCAGCGGACAGACCACTCCTCAAATGCTGGTGCGCATGTTTCCGGACGTGATTGATCTTCATCCTGCCGCCGTCATTATTCTGGCAGGCATCAATGATATTGCCGGCAACACGGGCCCCGAGACCGCCAAGATGATCGAAGAAAATGTCCAGGCGATGACCGAGCTTGCGCAGGCGCACGGCATCAAGGTGATCCTGTGCTCGCTCACTCCCGTGAGCGATTACACGAAATACAAGCAGACCCCGAGCCATCCGCCCGCGGATATCCTCGAAATCAACCGGTGGATTCGCGCCTACGCAACCATGGCCCACGCCGTCTTCGCCGATTATTACGCTGCAACGGTTGACAGCAGCGGCATGTACACCGCGGCCTATTCAAGGGACGGCCTTCACCCCAACGACGATGGCTACAAGCGGCTCGCACCCGTCGCCGAAGCCGCCATCGAGAAGGCTTTGGGTGGCTCGCAATAGGCAAGCTCGTTCAATTTTATATGGAGCGTCATGAGTCAGCGATGAGCGTTTGCTCGAGCGGCGGCCTCTGGCCGCCGGCGCGGAGCGTGCAGGCGGCGTCCGCCTTTCCCCCAGCGCCGCGCTCATCGGAACGTCAGCCCAATGCGAAAAGCAACGAAGTCCAATTGAGCATCAGTCGGAAATGATGCCCAGAGAATGCGGCCGCCGTGACCGTAGTACCGGACGCCAAAGCGCAAGCCAATATGTCTCGTCGCGAAGAAATCGACGCCGCCCCTGACGTTGTAGCCGTTCGTGTAATTTCTTCCCAACAGGGGGCCCGGGTAATGCAGGAAGATGTCCTGCCCAAAAAAATTGGTGTAACCGGCTGTCAGAAACGGCGCGACGTGGCGTTCGATCTTGTTCGGGAAGAAGTGGTAGGACAGGTCGGCTGAGCCGAGACCGATCCAGTTGGTCGTATTACCGTCAGTCGACGTGTTGAACCCCGCGGTTCCTTCCTCAATGCCCACGCCCAAACCATGGAAAATGTAAACTTCTCCGCCGAAACCCGCGGTTCCGCCCATCTGATGCGTCGCACCCCCAAAGAACATATATCCCTGGCTCCGAGGCGGATGAGCAGCACCTTGGGCCAGCGCCAGCGCTGACACTCCAAGCAACAAAACCGCTGTCGCAGTGAGTTTTTTCATATATCACCTCCGCCAGGTTCGCCTGAGATCCCGACCTTCCCTGACTGCTTCATCGTCGAGCCTAAAAAGGACCCACGGCACTCAATCCGTGTCGCGACTACCCGCTTCGAACGATACAGGAAGGGATGGGCGGCGTTAGTCCGCAGGCTCACGAACCCGCAGCGATGTAAGTCACGCCGGGCTTGCCCTTGACGATGCGCCCCACGAGCCAGAACTTTTCCTTCTTCGCTTTGAGGTGGGATGCGACAAGGTTCAGGCGGCGCGGCGAAACAACCAGGAGCATTCCGAGACCGCAATTGAAGGTGCGGAGCATTTCGTCCTGAGGCACGCTGCCCAGGCGGGCAATGAGGTCAAAGATGGGGAGCACGGGCCACGTTCCGAGCCCGATTTCGGCTCGGCAGCCGGCTGGAAGAATGCGCGGAGTGTTGTCGGTGACGCCGCCTCCGGTGATGTGAGCCAGCCCTCTCAGCCAGCCCTTTTCCAGCAGAGGCCAGACGACAGGCCCGTAGCAACGGTGGGGCGCAAGCAGCTCGTCTCCCAGGGTGCGCCCGAGGT
>JBOGJT010000139.1:0-1973 GCA_050745065.1 Terriglobia bacterium | reverse complement strand
GGCTGACCGCCAAGCTGCCTGGCAACCTTCAGGAACAGTTGGATGCGGCCCGCAAGACCTATCACTGCTTTGGGCAATACGCGCAGGCGTTTGACCGCCTTCGGGCGCGGATCGAGCGTGAGCCGGTCGAGAAACGCGAGCTCGACCGAATGCTGGGGCAGCTTGGTGTGCCCGGCGATTTTGATGCCGCTCAACTGACCTGGAAGCCAGACTACGACGAATTCTTCTATCAGCAATTAGCGAAGCGGGCGCGGCGGCTCTATCTTTTCCGGGAGGAATATATTTTTGATACGGCGGTGGGTGTAGCGGTTGAGGCGCCCCAGTTGGGCCACGCGACTTATCTGTTTGCCAAACCCGCGACCATGGAGGCTTTTTTTGCGCTCTATACCAAGAGCAACAAAGAAGCCATCCGTGTGAACCGTGGGAATATTGCAGAGCGCCTGGGGTTTTTGAGGCGTGTCGTCCACGGAGCCAATCCGCGGACCTGGCTGGCAGAGTTAAAGATGGCCATTGGAGAGCCAGCGGCGATAACGGAAGCGGTCCAATCGTGACTGCGGTCCTACGGCGCGTCAATTAGGTCAAGTTGCCGCAGGAGGGCTTCAGTCGTAAGCCACTCGATGCCAGTGCCGTTAAAGTCCCTGTCGTTGGACCAAACCGGCACGTTGAAGGTGATGGCGAGAGCCAGGAGCTCGATATCATCCGGGTCGCGCCTCCCAATACGCCTCGGCGCCTCAGGAATTGCTGCGGTGTATGCTGTCCGTTCAACGACGGTCACCGGCAAGGCGCCTACGGCGAGAAGCACCAAGTCTGCCGCGAGACGCTTCTTCCTGGCCAAAATGCCGGCATACTCCTGAACTTCGGCCAGGATCTGGTCAACGGTTAGAATCTCATCAACCTGGGGGCTTTCAAGAATCAACTTCGCCCGGCCGCCTAAAACGGACGAGAGGAGAACGTTAGCGTCGGCGGCGAGTCGCACGGCGCTCCTTCCGCCACCGCGCGAAATCGGCCAGCACTTCCTCCTCGCTGAGACCACGCCGTTTGATTTGGCGCGCGATGACCTCGCTCAGCATCCCGAAAAACTCGCGCTTGAGTTCAAGCGGCAGCGTGGCTTGGGGGCAAGGGAAGAAGACGCCGGCCAACCTGCCTCGCCTTGTGACCAGCACCGGGTCTTTGGATCGGAGCAGGCCCGTGGCGCCGTCACGAAACTCACGAACCGTACTGATTTTCATTGTGGTCACCCCAGTGGCCATTATATCTCAAAGGCTCGCTTTGACGGGACCGATGCCGGAGTCCGCACTGGACACAACAAACCCACGAAACTATTCAACCAGGTAAGCCTCCGGCCCGCGCCGCGCGACTGCCGCGACGCCGGCGCCGCGCCGCGCCAGGACGTTCTGGAGTCTGAGGGCCTCTTTTTTCTTCTCCCGCACGATGAATGCCCGTAAACTATCGGCGGCCTCGAGGAGCCCGGTCTGCCGCTCATAATAGAGCGTCACCGGAAAGCGCCCCAACCCGCAGACACTGGCGGCCCCCTTCTCGCTCACTCTAAGCTAAATTGCCAGCGTTCCTCGGGTCGGCTTGCTTTTGAGCTCGGCAATGCACGCCATTATTTCCTCCTTCGCCGGTTCTGCCATGTTGGACTCCTTAAGTCTGTGATTTGCGTCGCCCTTGAGCAGCCCGGATTCCAGCCCGCAATGTTGCGCGGGCTGCACGCCTTCGCACCCGCCTCCGCAGCTTCGGATCGACCGGCAACGGCACGGACCGCGCTGCCGCCACGTCAATGAAAGCCCCATGACAGGTGGTTTCGCCGTATCGGAACAAGCGCGCCAATAAGGCCAGGGCGTGCTGGGCGAGCACGGTATTAACGAAACATTCTTGTCTCTGAAGCGCCTCAAGCGCGCTGCAACTCGGTTCGTTATCGCGATCGAGGGCTGGATTGACCACTTCCGGATACAGCTCGCCCACGGTTCGCA
>JBOGJT010000138.1:0-6257 GCA_050745065.1 Terriglobia bacterium | reverse complement strand
CTGCACGTCTTTGCATCTTGTGCTCCGTGGTGAAGATCTCTACCACAGAGCGCACAGAGATCACGGAGGGCGAGTGCGTAGAGGACGGAATTTGTTGCCACAATGCAAGAATTTCCGATCTTGCAATGTAGACCTCCGATCCTTGCGAGGTCTGCGTCGCCCGCTGGCCATGCCGGCTCACACGCAAGAGCAGGCAAGCTTCCTTGTGGGAATAGGAGCCGGTGTGCTAAGCTGTCGCAGTTACCAGCGAGTTACTATCCCGTTCTTGAGGCGCAAACTTGAATAAAGTATTTACGGTGGTCACGATCTGTCTGGCCGTGGCGGTGATCGTCCTTGCAATCGTCGTCGCAAAGGTCGACAGCGCAGGAAGCGCTCCAAGTTTCCAGACTCCGTTCCAGGCGGTGCTGCTCGATAACGGCCAGGTGTATTACGGCAAGCTCTCGCGCGTGGGAACCCACTACCCTGAGATGACGGACGTGTATTACATCGTGCGCACGGAAGACGCGGCAACCAAGCAGGTGAAGAACGTGCTGGTGAAGCGCGGCAAGGAGCTGCACGCGCCGCCGGTCACGTTTTTCGATGCGCAGCACATCGTGATGATCGAACCGGTAGGCACCAGCTCCGAAGTGGCGAAGCTGATTCAGCAATCCGAGTCCCAGCCACAAAAGTAGGCGTCGAATCCCACACGGCGAATCCCTCCGAGCCGGTGCGCTACACCGGCGCCACACCCCGAAACATCTTCAGATGGAAGCGCTTGAGTCGCCTGATCGTACGGTCAAAACCTAGGTATGTTTTTGCGAAGGCCGCAGGGCGGCAATATCGCTCGCGCGTTTCCGTTCCTCGTAAACGGTAATGAGCAGCGTGCTGGCCAGAACGAGGCCGCCGCCCAAGACCATGAACGTCGTGAGACGTTCATGCAGCACAATGGCGGCAATGATGATTCCAAAAAAGGGGATCAGGTAATTTGAAAGCGCTGCCTGGGTTGCGTCCAGCCGGGTGAGAACGGTCAGGAAAATAACCATGGAGAGCAGATACTGGAACACCGCCAGCGCGATTAACCCGAACCAGATCACCGGCGTGAAATGAGGCAGATTCTTGAAGCTGTACGGCTCCGCGTAAAGGGTGATTGGAAGCATAAACAGAAAGACGACGTAGTAGCTGTAGAGCAAGACCTGAAGCGGCGAAAAGCGATCCAGCACTTTCTTACTGTAGGCGTTATAAAATGCGCTGCCGTTGACGCTAAGAAAAATCATCAAGTTTCCGAGCAAAAACCCGCTGCTATGAAAATTAAGCTCGCTCCAGTTAATTCCTGAGCACTCGAGGACGCCCGCGATCGCCAGAATAAAGCTGATCCAGCGAACGGTGGTCATGCGCTCGCCGAGAAAAACGTACGCCATCAGCGCCGTCGAAACGGGCAGCACCAGCATCAGGAGAGCTGCGTTGGACGCTAATGACAGCCGCACGCCCCATGTGATAAATAGCTGCGCCACCACCTGACCGCAGACGCCGAGCAGGACAAAATCCCGGACGTTCTTACGGCTAATTCCTGATTCGGATACTGCCTTTTTTTGCCGCCGCCCCCTTCGTTCCCACATCACAATCGGTAGCAAAATTAACCCCGCAATCGTGATGGGGAAAAAGGTGGCAAAGACCGGACCCATCTGCTCTTGGACAATCTTGACCAGCACAAACTGACTGGCCCAGATGAAGTTGCAGACAAGCAGAAGTATCCAATCCCGAAAATGTGAGCTCGAAAACATGGGCGACGGTCTCCCCTAGTGTGGGTCGCAGAATCTTGTGGCGCCGATGCGCTGTCGCGGCGCTCGATGTGGGCCGGAAGACCGACGGTCGCAGACCGCCGCTACAAATAACAAGGCTAAGAACCTGTCCTGCGGTGCGCCGATCTTCCATTGTTTCCCAGCGCCCCAATTGATCTCACCGGTGGGATGCCGGCCGAGAAGGACGGTACTCGCGGGAAGCGAAGGACGATCGAAGTCTATGATATCCGGAGGAATCGAACCGCCGTCTCCTTCCACGTCCACTTGACGAGAATGATCGTGACGCACTCGCAGCACGCCCGTCGCCTAGTCAAAGATGTAGTTCTGCTGGTTGAGATCACTTCGTTGCTTAAGAGCGCGGCCGCTAGTGGATACCGTGATTGGTGCAAAGTCCAGCCGAAGCACGTCCACGGCGCTTGCGTCGAGGGTTGAATAGGCTGCAAAGCCTTTTCATACAAGATACACGCGATCACCTCAGACGTTCCCAAGAAATGGAACTCATCCGCGGGAGCTCACGCGGGCGCCGCCCAAAGCGCATCCATCATAGGCTGCGAAGCCACGATCATTCTGCGACGATCACGTTCGTGATCTTGCGCAGTCGGTACAGGTCTTCGGATTTAATCCCGTCATCGGTTATGATCTGATCGCAATCTTCCACATGGCAGTATAGGTAGAGAGCCTCCGTTCCGATCTTGCTGCTGTCAATGACCAGAAAACGCTCTGTCCCCGCCTGTAACATTTCCCTTGGCGCTTCCGGGTCATTCACCATGACTCCCTTCCGGAAGGAGATGGCGGCCGCGCCAAAGAAGACCTTGTTGGCGTGCACCTTGTTAAGAACCTCGGACACCTGGGTTCCCACTAAATCGAGGCTACTGCGCCGGTGCCGCCCCCCGGTTAGCTCCACTCGGGCCGCGTGAAGATCGTCGAGGACGGCTAAAGAAAAAGTAATCACCGTGATGTCTTTGCGGTCGCGGAGGTGGCGGGCGATGTTCAACGTGGTCGTTCCGGAATCCAGCACAATGGATTCTCCGTCTCTGACCAGCGAAGCCGCAGCCCGGCCGATCTTGTCCTTTGCCTCGCACATTTTCCGAAGACGATCGCTAAAATCCCTTTCAAAGGTGATGACTCGATTGAGGGTTGCCCCTCCGGGCGTCCGAATGATTTGACCTGACCCGGCCAAGTGATGAATGTCCCGGCGGATAGTCATTTCCGAAACGTTGAAGCGATGAGCCAACTCTACGATGGATAGGCTGCCATGATTAGCGAGAAGCGCGAGGATTTCCTTTTTTCGCAGCGTGTGAGGTGACATAGGCTCTCTCTTCTGTCCGTTTCAACAATCTATCCGAGCTTAATAAAGGTAGCGCCCTGGAGCAAGCAGGCAGCCGTCGAAGCCGCAATCTCAAATCTCAAATTCCGCCATAAAATCGTCTCCCCGAGCATATCTGTCTCCGCCATTTCAACCCGAAGTGTTATTCTTGACGCGGAAATGCGCGTGCGCATTGAAAAAGCTGCCGCGCCGGCCGGCGGTAAACCGGCGGCGGACGCGCGACGGCCTTGAAAGGCATGTTCGCGCGCAGCATCGATGCTCAACGCCAGTGTATTCGAGCCGGCAACTCGCTGTATATGATAATTTATAACTTGACGGTCGCAACTGTTTGTTTGTAATGTACAAAACAATGTAAGTTAATAACGATATGGAAGCTGCTTGGACAGAAGTGAGGCGAGGGCTGAGTTATGGTCTGGGCGACAGTGTCGTGAAAAAAAATGACAAACCCATTTTGCTGGTCATCGGCGGGCATGGCTTTATCGGCGAGCACCTGGCCAGGGTGGCGGCGTCGAATTGGGACGTATGGACTGCGGGCCGGTCCTCGAATCCAGCCGCGAATAAATCCGTTGAACTGGATGTACGGAACGCCCGGCGTGTTCGCGCCGCGTTTGACCTTGCGCGCCCGGACGTCGTAGTCCTTCTGGCGGCTGTTTCCGATATTGACCGTTGCGAGCGCGAGCCGGATTTGGCGCGCGCGGTAAACGTTCAAGGATCCCGGAACGTGGCCAACGAGTGCGCGAGGACCGGCGCCCGCCTCGTTTACACGTCGTCGTCGGCCGTTTTCGATGGGATGAAGCATGGGTACAGGGAGGATGATCCGCCCAGCCCTCTCAGCGTTTACGGCCGTACCAAGCTGGATGCCGAGCGTAACGTGGCAGCCGCCGTGCCGTCCGCCATCATTTTGCGTCCGGCTCTGGTGCTTGGTCTAAGCAGCCGGAACGATACCAACGCCCTCCTGAACCGTTGGGTGGCTTTGTGGAAGGCCGGAAAATCCGTAGCAGCTCTTCCTAATGAGTACCGTAATCCAGTGGACGCCGGCGCCTTGGCCGCAGTGATCCTGGATCTGGGTCTGAACCGGAACGCTGCGGGAGTTTACCACGTAGGAGCGGCGGATTCGATGTCCCGCTACGAAATAGCATGCTGGACGGCGGAAGCGCTCGGATGTCCTGCGGGCTCGGTCATTCCCGAAATCGAAGGCTCATCCGCCCGCGCCCCTCGCGGCCGGGATCATTTCCTCATCACCGACCGTATCCGGCACACTTGCGCGGTTCCACTGGGTACAGCGCGAGAAGCCATCTGGAGGTCACTGGGTGAAATTACCGAAGGCTCTCTACGAGCTGGAATATAAGAACGGATCAGATTATGGGCGTGAAGAAGCCAGCGCCATCCTTGAGGTCCTTCAGGACTCTGCGCCTTCCTGTGGCCCCAAAGTGAAGGCGTTTGAGGAAGCTTTTGCCGGCTATTGCGGCTGCAACCACGCCTTGGCGGTCACGTCGGGCACGGCTGGACTGCATTTGGCGGTCATGGCGGCGGGAGTGGGGCCCGGCGACGAGGTGATTACCACGCCGATTACGTGGATTTCCACGGCCAACGCGATCGCCGCGACGGGCGCCGCGGTTGTTTTCGCTGATGTAGATCCCAGAACCATGAACCTCGATCCGGAATCCGTTGCCTCAAAGGTCACAGGCAAGACGAAGGCAATCCTCCCGGTGCACCTTTATGGTCAGCCTTGCGACATGGACGCCTTGACTGCAATCGCGCGCCCGCGCGGCATTCTCCTGATTGACGATTGTGCGCACGCGCCCGGAGCCGAGTACAACGGGCGGCGGACGGGTGGCTTAGGGGACATCGGAGTATTCAGCTTTCATCAGCAAAAAAACATGACAACCCTCGGTGAGGGCGGCATGGTGACGACGAATAACCCTGACCTTTTCGAGCGCCTCCTGGCTCTGCGGTCTCTATGCTGCCGCTCCTACGATCCCAAAGGCAAGTACCTCGCGTTTGACGAAGCGCGCCAGCCCATGGGAAAGAAATACTGGCTGCTGGATTTCGAGTCCGTAGGTTATAACTTCAGAATGACCGACGCTCAGGCGGCCGTGGGGCTTGTGCAGCTCCGCAAACTCGACGCATGGAACGAGCGCCGCATCCAGATCGCCGCGGACTACACCCGCGGCCTCGCAGGGATTCCGGGGCTGCGCCTGCCTTATGTTGCGCCGGGCGCGAAGCATGTCTTCCATATCTACTGCGTGTGGCTGGAGCCAGAGTTCCCGTTGAGCAAGGAAGATTTTATGTGGGAAATGTGCATGGGCCGCAGAATTAAAGTGTGGTCGCACTATACACCGCTTTACGCCAGCACGGCTTACCGTCGTCTGGGCCACCTTTCCGGAGAGTGCCCGGTGGCTGATGAGATGTATGGGCGGTTCGTCAGTCTCCCCATCCATCCCCGGCTCAGTGAGGAAGCAGTTGAGTATTTGATCCGCAGCATCCGGGACGTGGCGCATGCATGAGTTCGAAGCTGCTGCCAACGGATTAAGGGAGTCCGGACAGTTTTTTCTTCGCGGACGGCCTGTTTACATTGCGCGAGCGCCAGGGCGCATCGACGTAATGGGGGGCAACGTGGATTATACTGGCGGCCTGGTGTTCCAGATGACCACCCGGGAAGCCACGTGGGCCGCGGCGCAATTGCGCATGGATGATCGCGTTATCTTCCTGAATCCCCAGATGAGAACATATGGTTGGCAGGATCGCGCGGAATTCCGGCTGGAGGACTTGCAGCACGAACACCGCGTGCGGGAGCTCGCCAACCAGTGTGCGGAGTTGCGCTGGACGGCCTACGTTCTGGGCCCATTGCATTTCCTGCAAAAACACTTTTCCAGCCGGATGCGTTCCGGCGTTAGCGTCTATCTTCAATCCAACGTTCCCTTGAACAAGGGCGTCAGCTCCTCGGCGGCGGTTGAAGTGGCCGCGATGTCGAGCGTGGCGCACGCCTGCGGGATCGAATTGGAAGGCGTCGAGCTGGCCCAGGCGTGCCAATGGGCTGAAAATGTGATTGCCGAATCCGCGTGCGGGATCATGGACCAGGCGGCCATTGTGCTCGGCGAGGAGGGATCGTGTCTCCCTTTGCTTTGCCAGCCGTGCGCTCCTTCTGAGCC
>JBOGJT010000137.1:0-2863 GCA_050745065.1 Terriglobia bacterium | reverse complement strand
ACGGGCACCAGGATGAGAAGGAAGATTAGAAACGAGCGGTGCGCTTTATGGAGCTTTTCATCCAGTGGGGTTCTTGAGGCGATGGCTCGGGATTAGCGGCCGATGCCATCCGCAGACGTCGCGGCGGTGCGTGCGCCGTGTCGGGTGTTCAATTCTGTCGGCGGCGCGGCGGCGGCGCCGCGGCGACCTCATGGTTCCCGGCGCCGCGCCGTGCCGGCCCGGCGGGTAAATATTCTTCGAGGGGGCATTGCTCGCATAGCGGAACGAGCCGGCGGCAGTAACGCTTTCCCGTCTCCACGAGCAGGGCATGAAATTCGTTGAAGGTTCCGGTGTCACGCGGTAGTTCCTGCTGCAAAACAGCTTGGGCTTCATCATAGGTGGCCGCGGCGGGAATCCGTCCGTGACGCGATAGTACCCGCCGCGTGTATGCATCCGCCACAAAAAACGGCATTCTGCCTGCGTAAAGAAGAATCGCATCCACGGTTTCGGGCCCCAGCCCTTTGATCCGCAGCAGTCGCGCCCGTAGTTCGATGGGTTGGATCGAAAACAGCCCGCGCAAGGAGCCGTCGTGATTCGAGTCCAAGTACTCCAGGAACCCGCGGATGGTGGCGGTCTTCTGCCGGAAAAAGCCCGCTTGGCGAATAGAGCGCTCTAGTTCATCCGCACTTGCCCTCCTCAGCTTATCAAGGCTGAGCAGGCCGGACTTGCGAAGCCGTTTGATCGCCAGAGCGGCGTTCGACCACGCCGTATTCTGGGTCAGAATCGCTCCCAGAATCACTTCCAACCTCGTGCGCGCGGGCCACCAGCCTTGCGGGCCGAAGTGTTGCAAGAGGCGATCGTAGTAGTCGCGGAGTGATCCCTCCCGCCCCGGAGAAGGGTCGACACCCGGCATGGCCATATGGGTTAAAGTTATGCCCCCGAAGTGACGATGTCAAGATTGGTACTTGTGTGGAATGGGGCCAGCGGCGGCCCATTGGGTTCTAACCGCCGCTCAAATATTTTGTTCCACCCAACATTTTTCAGCAGTCCGGAAATTTTTAGAGACGGAGCACGGCATTGAGTACTCAGGCGGTAGTCACACGGCTCGGCGAGATCCTGTTGCGGGAGAAGCGGGTCTCTGAAGATCAGCTTCTCCAGGCCATGGACTATCAGCGGAGTCACGGGGGGAGACTCGGCCACGCGATCGTAAAGCTGGGTTTTGCCACGGATGAGGACGTCACAGAAGCCTTGGCGGTGCAATACGGCGTGCCATCGGTCAAACTGAGCGAGTTTCCGATTGACCCGGCGGCGGTCAAGCTTATCCCCATGGAGACCGCGCTCAAACACCACGTGCTGCCCCTGCTGCGCACGGGCGCTTCGCTCACTCTGGCGGTGGGTGACCCGGCGAACGTCTTTGCGTTGGATGACGTCAAGTTTCTCACCGGCTTGAACATTGAGCCGGTGCTCGCTCCCGAACCCGCTATCGATCAGGCGATCAAGAGCTGTTACGGCAGCGTTGAAGACGTGGCGCGAAAAAAGGAGATTGACGACCTGGTCAGTTTCCTGGACGAAGGCTCGGCCGGCAGCGTCGAGCTGGACGACTCGGCTGAGGACACGCTGAACCTGGCCGATCTTGAGAAGGCGGCAGAGGAAGCGCCCGTCATCCGGCTCGTAAACTATGTCCTGGGAGACGCCGTCAAGCGGGGAGCAAGCGACATCCATCTGGAGCCGTATGAGAAGGAATACCGCGTCCGCTACCGGATTGACGGCCTCTTGCAGGCGGTCATGAGTCCGCCGCTCAAGCTACGAGACGCCATCATCAGCCGCGTAAAAATCATGGCCAAGCTTGACATCGCGGAAAAGCGCCTGCCGCAAGACGGCCGCATCATGCTCAAGCTGATGCACGGCGGCAAGAAAAAGCAGCTTGACCTGCGCGTGTCCGTGCTGCCCACGCTGCACGGCGAAAAAATCGTCATGCGGCTTCTCGACAAAGAGAATCTGCGGCTTGACATGACGAAGCTCGGTTTTGAGCCTGATGCGCTGGAAAAGTTCAAGCGGGCAATCGTGAAGCCTTACGGCATGGTACTCGTCACGGGACCCACGGGAAGCGGCAAGACGAACACCCTGTATTCCTCGATTGCTCAGCTTAACAAGGAAGACACCAACATCATGACGGCGGAGGACCCGGTGGAATTCCAGTTGCCGGGAATCAACCAGGTGCAGATGAAGGACCAAATCGGCTTGAACTTTGCCGCGGCGCTGAGGTCTTTTTTGCGGCAAGACCCGAATATTATCCTGGTGGGCGAAATCCGCGATTTTGAGACGGCGGAAATCGCTGTTAAGGCGGCGCTGACCGGGCATATGGTCCTCTCCACTCTGCACACGAACGACGCTCCTTCCACGATCTCACGGCTGATGAATATGGGCATCGAGCCTTTCCTCGTGGCCACGTCGGTGCACCTCATTTGCGCCCAGCGCCTGGTACGCCGCGTCTGCGCGGAGTGCAAAACGCAGGATCCCGCGAGCCCCCAGGTCCTGGCAGATGCGGGCTATTCGCCGGAGGAGGCCAGGAGCGTGACGCCGATGAAAGGCAAAGGCTGCAACGCCTGCGGGGGTAGAGGGTACAAGGGCCGCGTCGGACTGTATGAGGTCATGGAAACGACGGACGTAATACGGGAGATGATCCTGGCAGGAGCGTCGGCGCTCGATCTCAAGCGCAAGGCCATCGAACAGGGCATGGTCACGCTGCGCCGGAGTGGACTGGCAAAAGTCGCGGCGGGCCAGACCACGCTCGAAGAGGTCATCCGCGAAACGGTACTGTGATTTTGACGGAACGCAGGTGGGGAGCCTATGCCACTACCATCTTTAAGTGATTTGCTGAAAC
>JBOGJT010000136.1:0-2570 GCA_050745065.1 Terriglobia bacterium | reverse complement strand
TTTTTTGCCTTTTCGCTATACGGGCGGATATCAGTCGAGGGCCGCCATTTACTGTAGCGGCAGCCTCTGGCCGCGGGTTTTTAGTCGTTAAGACCGGTGGCCAGAGGCCGCCGCTACAACACGGGGCGTCGCGGACTTATGTCCGCCTGTATATCTGGCTCGATGTCTAACGCTTCTTCTGCGGTGATTTGCTTGGGTGCCGGGAGATGTAGCGGGCGGGGTTATCAGACCGCCGTTTGGATGCCGTGGGCGGGTCAGCCGGAGTTGCGGGCGCGGGCAGCTTTGCCGATACCTCGCTGAACAACTTGGCGCGAACGTTCGGCGGCTTCTTCTTCCCACCCTCGCTGTGCCGGTACGGATGCTCAGTGAAACACGTCTGGCAAATGACCTTCACGGCATCGCCATTTACGATGCTGGCAACAGCATGGTTGAGCAAGAGACGGCACCGGGGGCAGTAATCATCGATCAAGTCGCCCAGCCGCTTCGCGGGTTCATTCATGCGAGGTCCATGGGCGCCAAGCGCTGCGAGAGCACCCCTTGTGCCGGATTATAACCCGCGGACAGAGCCATCGGCAATCGGCGCGCGCTGCCCAGCGCGGAGGCCGCGCGTTTCGGGCTCAGGTCTCTTCCCCTATTCTCGAATAAAAGCCACAGACCTCAGAAACGAAGGCCTGAGTTAACCGCGGCGGACGATCCTTTCGATGGAAAGCGCGCGGCCGGTGGAGGCGTCCGCCTCGATCAAGACACCGCAGAGCCGGACGTCGCCCTTGGCAACTTCGAACCGAGCCGGCATCTGATCGAGAAACTTTTTGATCACCAAATCCTTGTCCACCCCAATCACAGAATCGTAGGGTCCACTCATGCCAAGGTCGGTGACGTAGGCGGCGCCCTTGGGTAAAATTGTTTCATCCGCGGTGGGAACGTGGGTATGCGTTCCCAGAACCGCCGTCACGCGGCCGTCCAGATACCATCCCATGGCTATTTTCTCCGATGTGGCTTCGGCGTGGACGTCGACGATGCGAATTTTAACCTCGGCGGGCACCTGGCCGAGCAGCGCGTCGGCCGCGCGGAAGGGGCATTCGAGCGAGGTCATAAACACTCGTCCCTGGAGGTTCAGCACGGCGTACGGGATCGCGGACGAATTTTTTCCCACGTAGAGGCCGTACCCCGGCGCTTTGCCTGGATAGTTGGCGGGCCGCAGCAATCTCTGATTGGCCCGCTCATTCAGGTAAGGGATGATCTCCTTCTTATCCCAAATGTGATTGCCAGAGGTCAGGACGGCAATGCCCATCGCCAATAATTCGTCGGCCAAAGCAGGCGTAATCCCAAAACCCGCCGCGGCGTTTTCACCGTTGGCAAGAACCAGGTCGGGACCGAACTCCTTCACCAGTTCCGGAAGTTTTTCCTTTACGATCCGCCTGCCGGGCTGACCGAATATGTCACCCAAAAATAAAATGCGCATGTTCAAGCCAGGCTCCTCCAGATTTCATCGACGGTCTCCCCCAAATGCAGATTTGTTAATGGGTTCGTGATCGGGAAGGGTTCGGGGTCAGCAAGACAATGACTGCGTGGAAGCGCCAGATCATGAGTTGTAGCGGCGGCGTCCCTGCCTCCGGTCTTTCCCTCATTTCGGCGGCAGGGACGCCGCCGTTACAGTCGCTGTTGTCACGCTGATTCTGCGGTATCGGGCGTCAATCCATCGAGCTTAAGACGCGGTCGAGGACCTGGTTGCATTCGTCCATCTTCCGGTCGACCTGCTGGGTTGCGGCCTCATGTTTAGCGAGCAATTGATGATACTCGTCGGCGATATTAAGCGCGGCAAGAATAGCCGTGCGGAGCGAATCGACGGTCTGAGTGCGCGACGCGATCGACCGCATCTTCTCGTCGACGAACTGGGCTAGCCGCCGGATATATTCCGGGTCCAGGTGGCCCCGCATGTTATATTCCTGGTCATAAATCGAGACCCGGATTCCGTCTTGCGTAGGCGCGGCCAAGGTAGTTCTTCATCCCTTCGCAAAGTCTGCCGACCCCTCAAAAGCCCATTATCCTGCCGAATCCTGCTTTGTCAAAGCGTCTACCTGAGCAAGAAGACGCTCGATGCGCGCGCGCACGTCCTCGCGCTCGCGGCGCAAGGCCTCAACCTCGCGTTCAAGCGCCGCGTACTGCTCGGCTCCCTGCTTCGACGCCGACCTAAACTTTTCCAGTTGTAGCGCGAGATCCCTGTTTTCTGTCTGAGTTCGCCGTGTGGTCTCAACGATCCGGGTGAGTTTTTCTTCCAGCTTTTGAAATTGATCCATCGGAGTGGTCATACTCTTCCCTTATTGGTCCGCGGCGCGCGAACGGTGCGCGGCAAACTCAAAAGTTTAACCCAAATCATGAAGGAATGCACCTTTTTGGAATGTTGGGCGCGACCCTGGATTAGTGATGAATGGTTAGGAGGGCGGGGTTTTAACCCCGCCGAAAGCTGGCATCGTTCTGTTCCCTTTGTCTTGCTGGATGAGCGGCTCGTTATAACGAGCCCCTAATCCAGCAAGACAAAGGGAACAGAACGATGCCCGCTTTCGGCGGGG
>JBOGJT010000135.1:0-15998 GCA_050745065.1 Terriglobia bacterium | reverse complement strand
GATTACGCCTTGATCCCGACACTTGTTGGACCCGATCCCGGCAAGGGAGCTCCGATTTACATCTTCCAAAATGAGCGCCTGATTTCCACCGTCTTTCCCAAATCAGAGTTGTGCCTGAAAAACTTTGAACACAACCATAAGGCCGTGTTTCGCAGGATCGGCGGTAAGTTTTATATTGTCGTTCAGGCGTGGAATCCTGGCGACTTTGCGATCCTCGAGCAGCTCACGAGTTGAGGGACGGCAATTCCACGGGCGGTCAAGACGCGCGGCGCCACCGCACGCCTGGGGGCGAGCGTGCTCAGGTTGATGCAGGGAGAATGAAAGGCTGATGACTTCGTTACTCGAGTCACCTGACCGTGATGGAGCCCAGATCGTACCATCCGTCCGGCTGCCGGCCTTTGATTGCCAGGCGGATGGCAGGCACGCGCGTGCGCGGATTCAGCAACGCCAATCGAAAGCGATATGCCCCTGGCTTTAGATTTGCCGGCACATAAACGACGCCATCAAATACGGCGTCGCCGGGAAGCCACTTCTCAACCTGCGCTGAAGTTTGGATTACGCTGCTTCCCGCCGCCGAATAAAGCTCGACGGCGAGAATGTAATCGCGGTAAACGGGCGCGACCCCCGCGTTCAACCACCACATATGGACGGGCATCATGGCGCCCGCTTTCACCGTTTTCGGGTATTCGAGGCGCCGCAGGATGAACCGGTAGCCCATTTTCTCCTGAAAGCTCTCAAAGTTTTTGCTCCATTGCTCAGGGATCGCTGAGGACTTGATGTTCACATAGCTCACGTGCCAGCGCAGCGCTTGATTGAGGATGTAATCCACATCCCAGCCCTGCTTGAGCCAGAAGCCCGGCACCCAGCAGGCTTCGAGTGAAACGGGACTGCGCTGCCAGGCATTCTGAATGCCCGTGCGTACAATCTGCTCCGGATACACATCCAGCATCAGCGACCTGCCGCTCTTCCGCTCGCCACTTAGGTCGCCCATGTCGCCCCAGCAGTCCAGGCGCCACCCTGTTCCGTGCGAAACCGCGTAACCCAGGGCTTCTGCCTGGTCGAAATTCATGAGCAGCGGCGTGCGCCGGAAGGCTTGAAGATATACGTCGATGAGCCGCTTCTGGTAGCGAAACGGAGGCATATAATCGCTCCAACCCTCGCCCCAATAGCCCACCGTGGATATGTCCACACTTTCGAGCCAGGGGTTCCCGTCGTAGCGCTTCCCCGCGGCGGTGACCAGTTCGCCCCAATACTTCAGGTAAAGCGGATCGCTAAAATCCGGCTGCCAGATTTTGCCATCTGGATCAGCCGGCTTATTGGCGCGATGCGCGCCCGAATTGCGATACCATTCCGGCAAAGGGTGGTGCTCGTCATAAGGCATCAAGCGGATGGCAAGCGTTTGATGGTGCGCGCGCGCCTGTTTAAGCGCGTCGTCGATAATCTCCCAATGGATTTCTCCCTGCTTTGGCTCGAGCGTCTGCCAGAACCACCGGCAGTAAGAAATTGTGCTTTCGGGAAAATCGGGTTGGGACGGGCCGGGTGTGAGAGCCGTGGTAGGCCCGGCTTCGGACCACGTGAAATCAGGGTTGATCGGGTCGCCGTTGAACCGCTGAAACGTCTCGATGCCCATACCGGGATTAACCAGGAGTCCCTTGATTTCCTAAGGATGAATCACGATGTCGCCGGACTGCGCCAACGCAGCGGCACGAGAGCGATAAAAGGGGCAATGACCGCAATGATAAAAACAAGTTTAGCTGGACCCTTCATACGCATTCCTCCCCGGCCTTGGCCAAGCCAGCAGAACTCCGATTGCGTCGAATGGCTGTAACTCTGATGAGGATTACACATAATTGTGACGCCGACTGTTGTAGATTCTCTCTGAACGCCGAAAAACGGGCGGCCAGAAAACGCCGCTACGGAGTCGAACGTCGCTGACGTGTGACGTCTTCAGCGCTCGTCACACGCCGAGCACGGTCACCAGCTGTTTCACGGCGTCGGCGGATTTTTTCAGTTCCGCCGTTTCTTCCGCGGTCAGTTTAATTTCCACAATCTGTTCGATACCGTTCGCGCCCAGCTTAACCGGAACCCCTACGAACAACCCTCGGATGCCGTATTCGCCTTCGAGGTACGCCGCGCAGGGCAGAATCTTCCTGCGGTCCTTGAAGATGGCCTCTATCATCTCAACCACGGCCGCGGACGGGGCGTAGTACGCGCTTCCCTTCTTGAGCAGGTTCACAATCTCCGCTCCGCCGCTGCGCGTGCGGGCAATGATGGCGTCCAGCGCGTCCTGAGGCAGCAGTTCGCGCACTGGAATGCCCGCCACGGTGGTATAGCGCGGCACGGGAACCATGGTGTCGCCGTGGCCGCCGAGCACAAAGCCTTGCACGTTTTGCACGGAGACGTTCAGAGCCTCCGCCAGAAAGGTGCGGAATCGCGCCGTGTCGAGGACGCCCGCCATGCCGAGGACGCGGTTTCTGGGAAAGCCGCTCGCGCGGAATGCCGTCTGCGCCATGGCATCCAGCGGATTTGTTACCACGATGATGATCGCGTGCGGCGAATGCTTTGCCGCCTCACTCATTGCAGCCTTCACCACTTCGTAGTTCTTCCTCAGCAAATCGTCCCGGCTCATGCCCGGCTGTCGGGCCAATCCCGCCGTCATGACGATCACGTCGGAGTTTGCCGTATCCGCGTAGCTGGTGGTGCCCATGATGTGGACGTCGTACCCTTCAATCGGTCCCGCCTCGAGCATGTCCAGGCTCTTGCCTTGCGGGACGCCATCCAGAATGTCTACCAGCACGACGTCCGCGAGCTCTTTGTCGGCGAGCCGCTGGGCCACCGTCGATCCGACGTTTCCCGATCCAATCACCGTTACCTTTTTTTTCATCGCTTCGCTCCCTGATTCCTTGTTCGCACGCTAGGACAACCGCAGATCCTCTGCTGATCTCGTCTGGCCGCCTCATCATGAATGCCGTAGCTGCACGCGGGTCTTGAAAACTGATAAGCGTATCACCCGGACGGCCCGGAAATCAACGCTCCCGGCGATGCATGGAGTGGTTGGCCGCGGTTGGTTGAGGGGAACCCAAGCATATCTCCGCAGCCCCCAGCTTCTGCGGTCGCAACGGGCTCTACTTCTTGGGCCTTCCCGGTGGGCGCTGATTTCGGTCCGGCTGCTTCGTAATCCACGCTTCGGGTCGGGATCTCCACCTCCATATCGCAGCACCGGCCTCTGGCCGCATACACCTGCCATTGCCCACTCCCCAAGAGACCGGCTTTGACTGAGTCGGCTGGTGATAAGTCCCGCTTGCGAAGACTCGCCGGTTGGCTTATAGGATGGACGCGCGGTTCAGGTACGACCGAGCGATCTGTCTTAAGGCGCTCTCTGGCTCGCGGATCTGACTGGAAACGATTTGAAGCGTGGGGGCGACGCGATCGAGGATGCGGCGAGCCATCTGGAGGCGGATGTGTCTCGGTAGCTCAGTGGACCGTGCGAGGAAAGCGTCGATGAGGCGGAAATCTTCCGGACTGAGCCCCCTCGCGTCCACGTGGGCCAGAACGGGCGAGCCGTCATTAGGGGGTGGAGCGCCGACGGCCTTTTGCGGCTCTTTCTCGAGGAGCCTCTCATGCACCACGACCGTGCCGGCAACAAAATCCCCAAGGCGTCTATTTTGGCTGCTGACAATGGCCGAAACGATGCCAACCACGTAGAGGACGGGCAGGCTGTCGATAATGCGGAGAAAGTTGCGGGTAGCGGACGCAAAAGTGGTAATGGGGCGTCCCGATTCCATAATAACGCGTATGCGCTCCAGCCGCTTGCCCGGCGTTTGCCCGTTCCAGATTGCCTCGAATATGGCAAAGTAACCCACGAAAGTGATGAACGCCATCGCAACGATAAGAGCCGCGAGCCAGGTTTTCGGCCATGCGCCCGCTCCGCCGGTGTAGTATCGCACCAGGAAGAGCACGGAACCCAGGGCCGCGAGCGCTAGCATCATCAGCAACGTGTCGATGGCCAACGCAAGAAAGCGGCTTCCGATCCCTGCTAGAGAAAACTCGATCGCCACCTGTTCGGGAGTCTCAATGCTGAGTTTCTCGTCCGGGCCATTGTCCATAGGCTACCAGGGCCACCCCGCGCGTTCCCGCTTAATTTTGTTTGGACAAAATTGCGGACCTACTATACGTTAGGTTGTCAGTGCACGGCCATCGAGACGGTGCGACAACCTGGACCAAGGAGTTATCATCCGGTTTCGAAAGCCATGATATGGTGACCGCCTCCTGGATCGATAAACGAAAGCCGCATTGGCTCAGGCTTGAAGAGATGACCGGACGCACCGGCATACGGACCCTGAAGGCGTTCTCCCCCGCCGAGCTTCAGGAAATCAGCCTGCTCTATCGCCAGGTGGCCACCGATCTTTCTACGCTGCGCGAGGATCCGCTCAACCAGCGCACGGCCCGATATCTGAATCAACTCCTCGCCCGGACGCACAACCTGATCTATATGGGGCGGCGTTCCAGCCCGGCAGGCATTGTCACTTTCTACCGGTCGGAATTTCCGCGCGCTTTTCGCCGGGCATTTCCCTACGTCGTCTGCGCCTTTGCCGTGTTTCTGTGCGCAGCCGTTGCGGGGGCCCTGGTATGTCTTGGAGATCCCGCCTTCCAGCGGTTCTTCCTGGGCGCCGCGATGACAGATACTATCGAACGCCACCAGATGTGGACGCACTCGGTTCTCGCCATCAAGCCGCTGGCCTCAAGCTTCATCATGACGAACAATCTGAGCGTCTCATTTGCGATGTTCGCCTCCGGCATTACGGCAGGCATAGGCACCGTCTATATGCTTCTTGCCAACGGCCTCCTGTTCGGCGTGATCACAGCCGCGTGTTGGCAGGCGGGGATGCTGGGCCAACTCATGGCCTTCGTCGCTCCGCACGGTGTGCTTGAGCTGCCCGCGGTTTTCATCGCAGCTGGCGGGGGATTGCTTATCGCGCGAGCCTTGTTATTTCCGGGCAATCTGCCGCGCCGTGACGCACTGGTGCAGCATGGAGCGCTCGCGGTCCGCCTGGCGCTCGGTATCATACCCATCCTTGTCATCGCTGCCATCATCGAAGCGTTTCTGTCGCCTTCCGCCGTTTCATCTGGAATAAAATATCTGATCGCCGGGATCGGCGCCACTTTATTGACCGTCTATTTGACAAAGGGGGGCCGGGAGGCGGAATAAGACGGCCGCGTCCGATCCTGGGTGGTGGCGTCTCCGCGCGTTATTTTTGCCGTGAGTTTTTGTTTGCTCCCCTAACCGGGATTATTCATGAAGTTCGGTTCGACAGCCAGGAGGGCACGGTTTTAACCGTGCCGCAGCAGGCGCCTCACGGGATTTCTTTCGTTTCGCACCGCGAGCGGCTGGTTCGAACCAACCGCTCGCGGTGCGAAACGAAAAGGCAAAGGAGCGCTCTTTACGGCGGGACTAAAATCCCGCCCTCCTAACCATTCCTGAACAATCCAGGCTAAAAGCCCGTGGCTGCAAATCATGCCGTGGCTGCCGAACCTTAGACGCGTCCCCGCTCCTTGATAAACAAGTATTGATTTACCAATCCTACCGCCAATTGGCCTGGAGCCAACTCGAAGGCCATAGCGCCATGCTGCCGCAATCGCCTCAATTGGAGTTCCCGGCGCGTAGTGATCTCAACGGCGGCGGCGTAGCGATACATTTGTTCCGCTGTCTCAGGCGGGCTTACGGCAGTCCTGTTAAGGTCGGGTTGGGCAATCGCGGCAAAGAGCACAAGATGATGAGGCGCCAGCCGGAGAGCGGCTTCGATCACCTCTGGCGTACCGGCGGTCTCGGCAATATCCGTCAGCCAGATCACGAGACTCCGCCTTTGTCTCTTTTCGAGCAGCGCGTGCGAAGCGCGTGCATGGTTTGCTTCCGGGGTTTCGCCCCGGATGGTCGCAAGCTGGTCAAGAAGGCGCCGAAGCTGCGATGCTCCGCGAGCCGGCGCGAGGCGCGCCTGAAGTCGGCGGCCATAGGCGATGAGTCCTACCGCATCATCGGCGCCGAGCGCTACCTGGGCGAGCGTAAGGGCTGAACTCACGGCGCGGTCGAGCTTCGTCCCGGCAGCGGCTTGCTCAACGCCTGATCCCACGAACGCCCGCGCTTGCATCAGGCGTCCAGCGTCCACGATCAGGTAAACGGCCTGGCTACGCTCGGATTGATAGGTCTTGGTAATCAGCCGGCCGCGACGCGCGGTGGCGGTCCAGCAAATATCGCCTGGCTCATCGCCCTGGCGAAATTCGCGCAGGCTGTCAAACTCGCGCCCTAGTCCAAGGCGGAGGCGCCGCCGCCGTTCGAGCTCCCGCTGCCGCCCACGGCTAATGTAGAATGCCTGGCGGCTCGGCTCCGGCATATGGGGATAGACACGCACCCTTTGTTCGATGTCCGCGATCAACCATCGCTCGGCGAATCGGAGGGGGGTGGTAACGCGCAGGTAGGCCCTTCCCAATTGATGGTCACCGCGAGCCGCAGGCAAAATGAAATAAGATCCGCGTACGCGCGCCCCAGGGCCAATGTCCAGCACGAGCCTTGGCTGAATGGCTGCGAGTGCATGGGGCGCGTCGTCTTCAATCACCGCGTTCAACGGGATGGTAGACCGATTCTCGATTTCCAGAATGACCGGCGCTTGCTCACCCTGGCAAACGGGCTCCTTCCAAGAGCGCGAGACGCTGAGCTTGCCGGGTTGAGGAAGTCTCCTGCAGTCCACAAGCCAGACAAGAAGGGCAGCGGAATCCCAAGCCGCCATGCCCAACAGAAAGCGGCGCCTTTGCCAGGCAGGCCCAAGCCATATCAGACCCACAACAAGTGTGATGAAGAACCGGCGTGCGAACGCGGCAGAGCGCACCGCGGTGCCTTTGCCAAAGCGGCACGGCGACGAGACTCGCGCCGGAATTACCCCGGGCTCCCGGCAAGGAGCGCTCATTTAGGCACCTCGACACTCGCAAGGACATCCTCGATGATCCTCTCGGGCGTTATGCCCTCGAGCTCCGCTTCCGGCCTTACTAAGATGCGGTGGCGAAGGACAAGCGGGGCGGCGGCTTGAACGTCGTCAGGAATCAAATAGTCACGCCCGTCCAGAGCGGCAAGGGTTTTGGCGGCGAGCATCAGGTAAACCGTTGCCCTCGGGCTTGCCCCTAAGCCGACGGAAGGCCAGTCCCGGGTGCGCCGTGTCACGCTACTGACGTAATTAAAGAGGCCGGTCTCCACTCGGACGCCGCGGACCTCTTGCCGAGCCTCAGCCAACAGCTCGGTTTCAACTGGCTCGATCCCCGCGTTCTCCAGATGGTGCGGATCGAAGCCGCGCTGGTAACGGCTCAACATTTCGTTTTCAGCCTCGGGGGCCGGATAGCCGACCCGGATCTTAAACCAGAAGCGATCAATCTGCGCTTCGGGGAGCGGATAGGTGCCTTCAAACTCCACCGGATTCTGCGTGGCGAATACGGTGAAGTAATCGGAAAGCTGGCACCGCGTTCCGTCAAGCGTCACCTGACGCTCTTCCATCGGCTCAAGGAGGGCCGCCTGCGTTCGAGGCGGCATCCGGTTCACTTCATCAACGAGCAGCAAATCGGTAAAGATAGGGCCGCGATGGAAAACAAATTTGCCGGCCGCCATGTCAAAAGTGTTGACGCCCAGAATGTCCGCGGGCATCAAATCCGGCGTGCACTGCACACGCTGGAACTCCAGGCGGCACAGGCGCGCAAGCGATTTGGCCGCCAACGTTTTGGCCGTGCCCGGAACACCCTCGAGCAACGCGTGTCCGCCCGTCAGCAGGACCACCAGCAATTGCTGGATAAGGTCGGCTTGTCCTGCAATGGCCTTTCCTAGCTCTCGCGTGGCGTGTTGGCGAAAGCGCGCGGCGTCTCCCGTCATTCCACCCCTCCGCCTGTGAATTCATCCGGGATTCCCAGCAGTTTTGCGCCCTCGTCCAGCGACCGGATCAGCAGCAGCGCCTGGCGCTCGGGAAGGTCTGGCTGCCGAATACATCGTTCGCATTCTTCGATGGTGTGGCGCAACTTTGGGGCGCTCCATTCAATGCGGAGGCGGGCAAGATCTGCAAAATGGCTCGCTGGCGTTGAGGCTGAAACCCCAAGCCGCCTCTGCAATCGAAGCCGGAATCGCCGGTAAGAGATCTCGAGGGCCGTATTCGCGGCGTGTTTTCGCTGGTAAAGGCCCCCCAGCGTCTCCACGAATTCAAGCGGTGCAAGGCGGCTCTCCTTCGCCAGAGGCCGCAGCGGTCCGCTGCGCCGCGAGAAGGTAACTCCGAGCGCAAGCAAGATCAGCACGACCTGGATCACCCCCCACGGGAGCGGGGTGGCACCGGCGTAAGCCCAAAACCCCTGCCCGGCATTGTGGTAGTATTCATCCCAGAGGACGCGAGGCCGGGTATCGAGGTTCGCGGTGTTCAGGAATAACGCCAAATTGTTAGCCTGTTGTAGCCCGGAATTGGTAAGGGGCGAAGACCCTGCCCACCAAATGACTTCTCCGCGGCCCATGCGGTAAGCGATGACGGCAGCGCCGTCGCCGTCGCCGTAGGTTCGAATCTCCCGAGGAGAAGTGTGAGGCCAGCGCACCGTACTGTCCATCCGAATGACGGGGGCGCCTCGCGTCAGCGGGCTCGGCGTCTCGGCGCGAAGCTCCTCAGAGTGCAGGTTAAAGGAGGGAGTCCGCTTCAAATTTTTAAGCCCCAGAATGCTCGCCCCTGTGGCGCCCGTTAGGAGGACGCGCCCCCCCCTCGCCACAAAGTTCAGGATCGCGGATCTCTCGTCCGCAGTTGCGGCCAGTTGGGGATCAGCAAGAACCAACAAAGTGTTGGAAGCCCTCGCGGGCAGATCCTGGGGCGGCTTAACCCAGCGTTCCACAGGGCATCCAAGCTGCCCGAGAAGGAGGTACGCTGCCCTCGCCCCACCCGCAGCGGTTGAGTAGCTCGATGGGTAGCTCGGAGCGACCGCCGTTGTGGAGCCCAACAAGGCTGCGATCAGTGAAGCTACGACCAAGACCAGCGCCGCCCCGCCCAGTAATTTCCTGTCATCCGGCTCTATTGAAAATCGCATCCCAGCCTCTCCAATTGCGCCATCATGAATTGGAAGTCCTCGCCCGACGCAGGATGGCCGCCGTACCAGATGCGTTCAAAATCGGATGAAATTCTGAGGAAGGCGGCTCGCTCGGCGTAATCGCCAGGCAAACGACGCACATAGTCGCGAGGTGTGCGGTTCCTTCTTGCCTGCAAGTCGCCGCGTTCCGCCAGGCGATCGATCGCGGCCCAGTAGCCGAATCGGATGGCGTTACGAAAGTCTCGCTCTGCGGCCGCCTGCGCTCCCTTGCGCGCGATTTCACGCCACGTCGCGGGCTTGGATGGCGGGACTGCAAGCCCCAGGCGGCTGAATCCAGGAGGCCCGAGGATTTCACGCATCAGAAAACCCATCATGACCAGAATGAACACTATCCCCATCGCCCAGAGAAGAAAACCGCTAAGCCCGGGGCGACGCCCGAAACCTGAAAAAATGTGACGAAGGAAACGCACGAACGATTCATCCAGCGCTTGGCGGAGCCGCCGCAGCCGGTCCGGGTGCCCACTCGACTGAAACTGGCGCTGCGCCAAGATGTGCTGCAGTTCCATTTGGGCAAGATGGGTCGGAGGGTCGCGGCGGGTTGTGAAGTTCTGCGCCGCGGATTGCATTAACCACAACCGAGTCTGTAGCGCCGCCGCCCTCGCGCGCGCCTGCTTCGGATGGGCCGTTATGCCGGCAAGCGCACCCCGCAACCACGCAGCAGATATATCGAACTGCTGGCCATCTAACGCCACGCTCCACGCTCGCGGCAAGCTCTCTTCGACCATAGCGGCGTCTTTCGGATGATCGGGAAGCTCTGCCGTGCGCTTAGAAAGCTGACGAAGGGCCGAACCGTATGCATCCAGGTTGAGTGGCGGAGCGGGCCGCGGGGCGGCGGCGCGTCCAACCGCACCCGTGAGGATCAGCGCCAGATACAGCCGGATGATCGCACTTGAACGGGCCATTTTAGGAAGCCGGCGAAGTCTCAGGCGGGAGGTTTTGCGGAGGCTGCCCGGGAGGCTTATTCCTCAGCATCACATCGAGATCAAAGCCTTCCTTCCGCACGCGGCGGTCGTAGTAGGCTATTGTAAACGCGATGACAAATAACGGCCCCGTCAGCGCCTTGGCGAGGGGCGAGATGCCCGCGGTCACCACAGCGAGGACAGGATGCGGGCCGGTTTTGTGCGCGGCGCCGAGGGCCACAGCCGCCGCCAGCGGCGCTTCGACGAGAACCATCACCACCCAGGTCAGCAAGGACATCAATATTCCAATCACCAGCAGTTGCCATCGGTAGCCTTCCGCTAGGTCCGAGCAGCGGTCGATCGCCGCACGAGGCTCGATGTTCTCCACGACCAGCGCCGGGACGGCAAGGGCATAGGGCAGACAGAGATAGAATCCCAGGATGCCGCCACCGATCACCACGACAACCCCAATAAGCGCCAAAGAGCTGTGGCGATGTGCTCCGACGGCAATAATAGCGACGCCTATCAAGCACGGGATAAAGAACAGGGCAATCCGGATTCCAATGGAAATCGAAAGCCAGATCAGCTCACCATACCGGCCCTTCAACCCGCGATAAGCGCTCGAAATCGTTGATGGGTGGTCCAGATAGACCTGGGACAGCGCATACGTCGCTGCGCCCTGGGCGGATACGTAACCGAGGACACTGATAACGAGCACCAACACGAAATAAAGGAGAGTGATTGCAAGAGGTAAGCCCGTGCGCAAGGACACCGCCCCGCGGAGGCTCGCAATCCTCCAGACCATTCCCTGGTACGCCACGCTGACGGCGGCAAGCAGGGCCAGAGGGATGACCAGGATCCCCACAAAAAGACCAAAGTGCCTTCTGTAATACTGGAAACAGCGGTCTAACAGCTCTCCCAGGCTCAAAGGGCGCAGTTCAACTGCCATTGTATCCCCCTCAGGATTGGACCCCTTGCCGCTTCGCCGTCCTTCCGCTGTGCGGTGGAATCGGTTCTTCGCGAATGGCTGGAAACGCTAAACCCAGACGATCGCTATGACCGATGGCGAAGGATAGCCGTATTTTACACAAGCCCGAGTGGTTTGCAAGCGGAAATCGTTCTTGAGGCGAGGTTGCTTCAGAAGCGGCGAAGCGCCGCGGAGGAAATCAGCCAGCGGAGAGGAGACAAGCCAGAATGAAGGCCCTTCGACGCTTTAGAAGAAGCAGCGTCAGTCGAGATCCTACCATCCAGCGGACCCTGCGCAACGCTACAACCATTTGCCGGTTCGGCGGGACGGCGCACACCCAGCGGGTGTGCCCCGTCCAACGGTTGACGCGGAAATTCATTAAGGTGTTGCCGCGTATCAGCGCGCGGGCGGCTGGTCGAGGCTGGGCGATGGCGCCTGGCCAAAGTACGCGGGATCCATCCAGACGGGCGTCTGCTTTTTCAGATTTGTCATGGCGTCCGCCACTTTTTGCTGCCGAATAGCATTTTCGATCTCTGAGGTCGCGTCCTTGAGGCTCAACTGGGAGCGGCCGACAACCTGGAAGAAGATCAGGGCGTTGGGTCTGTCGTTGATTTCGGAGAGCGCGCCCGGCTTAAGCTGAAACGCGGCCTTGGCAAAGTCAGGCAGCGTGGGGCTATTGGGAATCGTTTGGGCGTCGGTCCTGACAATCACCGCGTTGGGGCTGTTGAAGTCCTGGGCGACCTTGCTGATGTCTTCTCCCGAAGCCAAGGCCTTGCGGATGGCTTCCGCCTTCGCCTGCGCGACCGCCGCCGTAAGCCCATGGTCCGAGGTCGCGGTCTTCTTGATGATCGCCACTTCATGGACTTTCGCTTGCTGAAACTCGGGCTGGTGCGCGGTATAAAATTGGTTCACCTCGGAGGGCGTCACTTCGGCTTTGCTCACGAGGTTTTGATACTCCAATTGCGCCAGCAGCCGATCCCTGCTTTGCTGCATGGATTTCTTGAATTCGGGCGATGAATCCAGATGTTGGCTCTGGGCGGCCTGGGAGAGAACCAGCATGGCGGCATACTGCTCGCCCACCGCGTGGCGCCCGTCGCGCGCAATTTGCTGCTGCTGTTGCGGGCTGAGCGAGTCCATGAGGGCATTGACGTCTGCCTCGGTGACTTGAACGTTTCCGACCTTAAGCACCACCTTGCCGGGGTCTTTCGCGCCTGATGCCGATTTCGCGGCCGCCTGGTGAGTGGACTGTGCGCAGGCGCCCGTCATGCCGATCACGAAGAACGCCAAAATGAGACTTACTGTCTGGTAACAACGGGAATTCCTCATACCTTTTCTCTCTCCCAAAAATCGCATTTTGCCAATCTGCTTATCCTATCATCAGAACAATTCCCCGCCAATCATTTTCGCATTGTAGAAATAGCGCGTCATCAGGAAACATGCGTCGCAACGTCATCCGCCGCGGCCTCCACCGGACGACGAGCGCTGCAGAATGGCTTCCGCGGTCGTGTACGCGGCCCGGGGCCGGGCAAACGCACGGGCGCGCTCGCGCAGCGCAAAGCGCGCGGCGGGGTCCGCCAGCAAGCGCTCGACGGCCGGGGCAATGTCTTCCGCCGCCTTAATCCACAAGCCAATCCCCCATTTCTCCAGCCAGCCGCAGGTGCGCTCCTCGTTGCCGGGCAGCGGGTCGAAAGCGAGCAGCGGCAGCCCGCACGCGGAGGCTTCCATCACCGTTGCTCCGCCCGGTTTGCTTAACAGCAGGTCGGCGGCCACCATCCATTCGTGCATATTGCTGACCCATCCGAGAACCCTCCATGTTGGTTGAGTCGTCTGCCGGGTTTCGTTGCGTATGAGGCTCGCGAGCTGCCCTTCAAGCGCTCGATTTTTTCCTGCGATGAACACCGCCTGAACCGGCGGTCTCACCTTACGAAGTTCTGCCACGATCCGCCCCGCGTTTCCAAAACCCGCTCCGCCGAACAGCACAAGCAACACCGGGGAATGCGGCTCGATCCCGAGGCGCGAGCGAGCCACTGCGCGTTCGGGTAGCGCCGCGTAGACGGGGTGGATGGGCATGCCTGGGTCAATCACGCGCGCCCGGGGCGCCCCGGCCTGAATGAGCTCCTCGCCAAGATCGGCGTGAACCACCGCGTAAAGGTCAATCTCCGCCTGCACCCACGCGCGGTTGAAATCCATCAACTCGATCCCGGCGAGGAAGAAGGCCGCCTTCGCCCGCCGCTTATAAGTAGCCGCGAGCTCCGCCACGCCCACTTCTGTGGCGATCACAACGTCAGGAGCGAAATCCGCGATCTCACGGAAGAGCGGGCGTCCACCCAGGCGGTACACCCACCCAGGGCTAGTAGACGAGCTCTGATGCTGGCGCCGTTCGATCCGGCGCCACAGGCTGGGCCAATAGCGCAGCGGGATAAGGTAGGAATCGTAGTAGGCTCGGAACCACCGCGCGCACCGCTGAATGGCGTCGATGACGGTGACGTCGGCGCCCGGTTCAATCTCAATGAGCGCCTGCTTCAACGCTTCGGAAGCCCTGCGGTGCGCGGCGCCGTGCGATGTGGTGAGAATCAGAATTCTGGGCATGGAGATGACGGACAGCTCGCGGCAAGCGGCGCGTTCTACGCGAGGAATTCATCCACAGGCACGAACTTGAAACCGCGCTTCCGGGCCTCCTCAATGATGGCGGGCAGAGCCTCCACGGTGGGGGAATGGTCGGCCTCGGCGGGCTCCTTGGCGCCGCATCCATCGTGGAGCAGGATGATGGCGCCATCCTGCATGTTTTTCGTTGCCTTGCGTGCGATATCCCCCGGCGTATTCTTCTTGATCCAATCAAAGCCCGTGTCTGACCACTGAACGGCCGTCATGCCGCGGCGCCGCAATACAGCGGAGAGGCCAAACCAGCGCACCCCATAGGGACAGCGGAAAAGACGCGGACGGCGGCCCGTAACGCGCTCGATGGCGTCCTGCGTAAGGTCAATTTCGCGCGCTATTCGCCGCCGCGTCTTCAAGTAAAGGAACAGGTGAGTGTAGGTGTGGTTGCCGATCGTGTGGCTCTCCTGCTGAATGCGCCGGAGGGTCTCCGGAAAGTGGTCCACCCATTTGCCGTTCACGAAAAACGTGGCGGTGACGTCATAGGACTTGAGTACGTTCAAAATTTTATCTGTGCATGGGGGCGTAGGACCGTCGTCGAAGGTAAGTGCCACGCGCTTGAGTCCGGCGGGCCCGCGCACGAGTGAGTGTGCGAGAAGCTGGGAGCTTGGCGTCGCGCAGCCGTAATAGAGCAGCGCCACCACCCAAACCACGCTCAGGAGAATTACGAAGGCAACCGGTCCGCTCATGAGAAGCTAGACATGACGTCATAAGTCAGCGACGTGCGCCTCTGTAGCGGCGGCCTCTGGCCGCCGGTTTTTCGGCGCTCAGAAGCTGTGAAGTAATCGGCCAGCGATGTCATTCCGAGCAAAGCGAGGAAGCCGGTCCTTTTATCTTCAACCAAAAGCAGATGCTTCGCTACGCTCAGCATGACAGATTCGAATTTGTTCACAGCTTCTTAGAGAGCGCGGCTGCAGCGAAATCCGCCGCGACAACATGTAATCCTCGGCCGCAACGGCAGGAGTGGTAGAGAGACACCCAAGACATGCTTCGGCCATCTCTGAATCTTCTGATCGAGAAGGTGAATGGGCAAACAACCAGCTCTGCCGGAGCGGAGGCACCGTGTCTCCTGAAACGGTAAATCAAATTCGTGCGGCCAATTTGGAACTCGCCCGATTTCTGGCGCAGATCCCCCGCCTCTTGCTAGGCGAGCAGATCCCCGCGTTGGGCCGCATTCAGGGTCAATTGTTGGCGCTTGATTCGATGACCTCGAGCCTGGCGCGCTCGCTGGGACCTTCGGACCCACGCGCAGGTCTGGATGATGAGGCGCGGACGCAGGTGGATCTTTACGCGGCAAACCTCGAGCAGTTGAGGGACTTTGTGACGCGCCTTCAGGCCTACGCGGAGACACGCCGCGGCGCACTTCGGCGGCAGGCTCATAATCTCGTTGAATCCATGCGTTGGTGTGAGACCGCGAAGATCACCCTCGCGGAGTAATCGATGGGGGCTTATCCCAACTTCAGGTAGTTGAAAAGAGTGTCCTGAGAAATGCTGGCGAAGCCTTGCAGCGCGGCCTGGAGTGTGGTTTGATCCTGCGCCAGGTCGGAGGCCGCCTTGGCCGTGTCTGCGCCGATCAGGTTGCCATTCTGCGCCGTGAGGGTCAACTGTTCCTGGGTGAGATTATTGTTGACGGATGTCAACTGATCGAGCGTATTTCCGTAGAACGTGCGCTGCTCGTTAACAGAGTTGAAGGCTGAGTTGAGCTCGCTCACGGCCCCCTGGACGTTGGTGTTGCTTGCGAGTGCCTTGCTCAGGTCTTGAAGGGACTGGAAGACGTCGGCGCCCGCGCCGTTGAAAATGCTGCTTCCGGGAAGGTTAGCGTTCACGAACTGACCCGGTCCTACCTGGATCGTGCTCGCTTCGGCGTTTCCGGCGTAGGAAACGCCGGAAGGAGACAGGGCGTTTGCTACGTATGGTGTGGTCGTTACCTTTGTGCCGGCGAAGAGGTAATTGCCCTGGTAGGAGGTGTTCGCGAGCCCCAAAACCGTTTGTTGGATGGCGTGAACTTCCTGTGACATGGCTTGCAGCTCGGACGGTGAGTTTGTGCCGTTTGCACCCTGAACGCCGAGGGATAACGCCTTGTTGAGATTGTTGACCACTGATCCCAGCGTCGCATCCGCCGTCTGCAGCGATCCTTCGACGGTTGAAATGCTCTGCGCGAACTGGTCATTGTTGGCGTATTCTGCCTGGTTTTCGATATACGCCGAGGTAGCGGCTGGATTGTCCGAAGGCAGATTGACGCTTTTGCCGGTGGAGACCTGCTGCAAGTCGGTGTTCAGCCGTGTGCGGTCATTCGTCACGGCGTAGAGCATGGTTGAGTAAAGATCCGG